>CP043652.1:306281-612563 GCA_014218215.1 Geodermatophilaceae bacterium NBWT11 | reverse complement strand
CCGCGGGATCGGGGCCCTGCTGGCCGAGTGGGAGCCGCTGACCGGGCCGATGCGCGCCTGGATGGGCGAGCACGGCACCCGCCCGGTGAACGACGTCGTCGTCCACGAGCAGGACCTGCGGGGCGCGCTGGGCGTGCCCGGCGCCCGGGACACCCCGGCGCTGGCCGCCCTGCGCGACCGCTTCGCCGGACGGGTGGCCGCGGCCGTGGACGGCGCCGGGTTGCCGCCCCTGGCTCTGGTCGGGGAGACCTGGCGCACCGGGCCCGCCGACGCCGCCGTGGTCGTCTCGGCCTCGGACTTCGACCTGGCGCGGGCCGTGCTGTCGCGCCGGTCGGCCGGTCAGCTGCGGTCCTGGACCACCCGCGGGGACGTCGACCCGTACCTGTCGTGCTTCGCCGTCCTGGGCCCGTTGCCCGAGGACGACCTGGTGGAGTGAGTCAGCGCCGCCGGATCATCACGACCAGCGAGACGAGCAGCAGACTCGCGGCCACGACCTGCAGGACGGTGTCCCAGGTGCCCGACCCGGTGCTGGGGAACATCCGGCCAGGCTAGGTGACCGTGGGGCGTGGGTACCGTGAGCCCGTGCGACTGCAGGAGTTCTGGGCCCGGATGCGCGAGCACTTCGGTGACCTGCGGGCCGAGAGCATCGCCCGGGACCACGTCTTCACCACCCTGGGCGGGCGGTCCGCGGTGGCGGCCATCGACGGCGGCGTCCCGGTGCGCACGGTCTGGCTGACCGTGTGCGAGGAGTACGACGTCCCGGCGTCGGTGCGCTGACCGTCGCCGGGACGTCGGGGACTCAGCCGGCCAGGACGGCGCGCACGTGCTCGGCCAGGGTGCGGGTGGGTCGACCGGTCAGGCCGGAGATGCCCGAGCCGCCGGTGTCGAGCTCCCCGGCGGCGATGCCGGTGTCGATCGCCGCGACGAAGCCCGCGGTGCCCTCGTCCAGGCCCACGCTGCGCAGCAGCTGCACGTGGTCCTCGGTGGACAGGTCGGTGAAGGCGACCTCACGACCGGTCTGCCGGCCGACCTCGGCGGCCAGGTCGGACAGGGAGAACGGGGCGTCCCCGTCGAGCTCAAGGGTGGCCGGCTGCACGTCGGGGTCGGTGAGGACGGCGACGGCGGCGGCGGCGAAGTCCGCCCGCGCCGCGGGCCAGGCCCGGCCGCCGTGGTCGCTGCCGGCGAGCTGCCCGGTGGCGGCCGCCTGGCCGATCTGGGCGTCGTAGTTCTCCCAGTACCAGTTGTTGCGGAGCACCACGGCGGGGATGCCCGCCTGTGCGATCAGCTCCTCGGTCGCCTTGTGCTCCGGGGCCAGCACGAGCGTGCTGGTCAGCGCCTTCGGGGCCGACGTGTAGACGAGCAGGTCGACACCGGCGGCCTGCGCAGCCTCGACGACGGCGGTGTGCTGGGCGACCCGCTGCCCCACCTCGCTGCCGGAGACCAGGAGGAGCCGGTCGACGCCGGACAGCGCGGCGTCCAGGGAGGCCCGGTCGGTGTAGTCGGCCACCCGCACGGTGACACCGCGGGCAGCCAGGTCTGCGGCCCGGCCCGCGTCCCGGACGAGAGCGGTGACCTCGGCCGCCGGGACGCCGGCGTCGAGCAGGCCGGTGACGACGAGGCGGCCCAGGTGGCCGGTGGCTCCGGTGACGGCGATCATTTGCTTCCTCCTCGGTGTGCACTAACTCCTGGTTAGCGCTTTCGGAGAGAACGTACACTCGTGCCGTGGCTGCCGGAGGGGTGCCCGGGACCGACCCGGTCGAGGCGTTCGCCGCCGACGTCTTCAGTCGCGCCTGCACCTCGCGCGAGGCCCTGGAGCACGTGACCGGCAAGTGGTCGCTGCTGGCGTTGTCCGCCCTGCTGGAGGCCCCGCACCGGTTCGGCGAGCTGCGTCGCCGGGTGGACGGGGTCAGCGAGAAGATGCTCGCGCAGAGCCTGCAGACCCTCGAGCGGGACGGGTGGGTGCACCGCGAGGTGCTGTCGGCCATCCCCCCGCACGTGGAGTACCGGCTGACCGCGGCCGGACGCGAGCTCGCGCCCCGGTTGCTGGACCTGATCGGGTTCGTCGAGGACCGGTTGCCGGCCGTGCACGCCGCACGCGAGGAGCACGACACCCGCCGCTGAGGTGTCGACACGCCCGCTGCGGCGTGTCGCTGGATTCGAACAGGTGTTCGTCCTACGGTTGTCCACAGGCCGGTGCCGGATCCACAGATCCTCCCGGTCGCCCGGTTTTGTCAGACCCTCGCCCTAGCGTCGGTCTCGACCCGCACACAGCGACTCAGCGACGACCCCGAAGGTGGACCCGATGGCAACCCTGGACCGCGACAAGGCCCTCGACATGGCCCTCGCCCAGATCGACAAGCAGTTCGGCAAGGGCTCGGTCATGCGCCTGGGCGACTCGCCGGAGGTGGCCATGAAGGTCATCCCGACCGGCTCCATCGCCCTGGACATCGCCCTGGGCATCGGTGGCCTGCCCCGTGGCCGGGTGGTCGAGGTCTACGGCCCGGAGGCCTCGGGCAAGACGACGGTCGCCCTGCACGCGGTGGCCAACGCCCAGGCCCTCGGCGGCATCGTGGCCTTCATCGACGCCGAGCACGCGCTGGACCCCGACTACGCCCGCGCCATCGGCGTCGACACCGACGCCCTGCTGATCAGCCAGCCCGACACCGGTGAGCAGGCGCTGGAGATCGCGGACATGCTGATCCGCTCCGGTGCGCTGGACCTGATCGTCATCGACTCCGTGGCCGCCCTGGTGCCGCGTGCGGAGATCGAGGGCGAGATGGGTGACAGCCACGTCGGTCTGCAGGCCCGCCTGATGAGCCAGGCGCTGCGCAAGATCACCGGTGCGCTGAGCAACTCGGGCACCACCTGCATCTTCATCAACCAGCTCCGCGAGAAGGTCGGCGTGGTCTACGGCTCGCCGGAGGTCACCACCGGTGGTCGGGCGCTGAAGTTCTACTCCTCGGTCCGACTGGACGTCCGGCGCATCGAGACCCTGAAGACCGGCACCGACGCGGTCGGCAGCCGGGTCCGGGTCAAGGTCGTGAAGAACAAGGTCGCTGCCCCGTTCAAGCAGGCCGAGCTCGACCTCATCTGGGGCCAGGGCTTCAGCCGCGAGGGCGGCCTCATCGACGTGGGTGTCGAGCAGGGCATCGTGCGCAAGTCCGGTGCTTGGTACACCTACGAGGGCGACCAGTTGGGTCAGGGCAAGGAGAACGCCCGCAACTTCCTGCGGGACAACCCCGACCTGGCCGACGAGATCGAGAAGAAGGTCAAGGACAAGCTCGGCATCGGTGTCGCGGCCGACGCTCCGGTCGACGCCGCGCCCGCCGACTTCTGAGCCGGCCGGTGGACCCCGCCGACCGCGGGCTCGACAGCTGGGACCCCTGGGCCGAGGAGTCCCAGGACCCGACGCCGTTCGTCGACCGCGACGAGGACCAGAGCGCAGCCGAGCGTCCTCGTCGCGGTGCCTCCGACGGCGCGTCGGTGTCGTCCTCCGGCGCGGGGACCGACGGTCCGCCGGCCCCGCGCGCGCCGCGGGCTCCCCGCAGGCCGCGGAAGGCAGCAGCGACCCGCACCGCGGCGGCCCCCGACGCCACTGCCCCGGGGGCCGGCGAGGAAGAGATCCCGTCGGCGGCTCCGGCCCGCCGGGGTGCCAGCTCTTTCGGGCAGCGCAGTGGGAAGGGCACCTTCGGCAAGCGTCCTCCCGCCGGCGGCGGGAACAGCTCCTTCGGCCGCCGGGGGGCACCGGTGCCCGACAGCGAGGGTGCGGACGAGCCCGTCTCTCTCGAGGGCACGTCCAGCGCGGCCCGCGCTGCCCGCAAGGCCGAGCGCGCCGCTGAGGCGGGCTCCTTCGGCAAGCGGAGTTCGACGGGGTCGTTCGGGAAGGGCGGGGGAGCCGGCTCGTTCGGTTCCCGGTCGGGCGGCTCCAGTTCCTTCGGCGACGGGTCGTCCGGCTTCGGCCGCCCCGGGGGCAAGAAGAAGTCCCGTCAGCGCACCTGGGGCGTCCAGCTGGACGCCGAGGTGGAGGAGCCCGTGCCGGCTCCTGCCGGCGACACCGCCCCCGAGACCGAGAGCCCACCCGCCCCGGCGCGGTCGGGCAACCGCGGTCGGGCGGGGTCCTTCGAGCGGCCCCGGCGGGCCGAGGGTGAGCCCGCGCCCGAGATGGAGGACCCGGAGCAGGTCGCCCGCCAGCTCTGCCTGGCCGCACTGACCGGCACGGCGAAGACCCGTCAGCAGCTGGCGGACATGCTGCGCGAGCGTGAGGTGCCCGACGAGGCTGCCGAGGCCGTGCTCGAGCGGTTCACCGAGGTGGGTCTGATCGACGACGCGGCCTTCGCCGCCATGTGGATCGACTCCCGGCAGACCGGTCGTGGGCTGAGCAAGCGGGCCCTGGCCCACGAGCTCGAGGCCAAGGGCGTCGACCCCGAGGTCGCCGCCGTCGCGCTGGAGGCGGTCGACCCGCAGGCCGAGTGGGACACCGCCCGCGCGCTGGTCGCCAAGAAGGTGCCCTCGATGCGCCGGCTGGACACCGCCACCGCCACCCGCCGGATGGTCGGGATGCTCGCCCGCAAGGGCTACGGCGGGGGTCTGGCCGCGATCGTCGTCCGTGAGGCTCTCGAGGCCGATGGTGCCGTCGAGGACGCCGCCGCGGTGGCTGACGACGCTCCGCCGGAGCTGGGCGGGTCCAGCGAGGGCACCGGTCTCGGTGCGTGGTCCCGCCGGCCGGTCGACGAGACCGAGGTCGGGGAGGGGCTCACCCTCGACGGCGTCGCCCGGTCCCGGCCGGTGCAGCGACGGTCCGACCTGTCCGGCGGCCGGACGAGCTGACGGGCAGGTCGTCCGGCTGAGCTCAGCGGGCCAGCCAGGCGGCCACGTCGACGGCGGTGCCGGCAGGGGAGTCCTCGTCGGGCACCAGCCAGGACGGGTCCTCGGGGCGGCCCTCGGTGAGCCAGCGCCGGATCTGCACGTCCAGGTCCGGGGACGTCGGGACCCCGGGGGACCGACCGGCGGGGCCGAGGAAGGTCACGTCGGACTCGGCGCCGTCCGCCCAGCGGAGCACCACCCGGCACCGGGAACGGCGGTGCCGCGCCGGCGGCACCGCCTCCCGGACCACCGCCGTCTGCGCGCCGGCCGCCGAGGCGAAGCCCCGGGCGGCCGACCGCAGCCGGCTGACGAACAGCTGCTCCGGGTCGGCGACGGGCGGCGGGGCGGCAGCGGGGGTGTCCATGTCCGGACCAGTCTCACCCGTCGGGTGCCGCGGCATCCGCAGCGGCACGCGTCCGGTCACAGTCCCGAGTTGTTGCCCGTCGTCACCGGGGCGTTGGGCAGGTCGATGGCACCCACCGCTGCGGTCTTCGAGTTCGACCGGGTGCGCTTCTCCACCAGCTTGGCGATCTGCGAGATCAGCACGTTGATGAGGATGTACATCAAGCCGGCGCCCACGTAGATCTGCAGCGTGTAGATGTTCCCGAAGTTGAAGTTCAGGAACTCCACGAGGCTGCGTGCCTGCCGGAGCAGTTCGAAGTACCCGATGATGAAGCCCAACGAGGTGTCCTTCAGCAGCACCACGATCTGGGCGATGAGCACCGGCAGCATCCGGCGGGTGGCCTGGGGGAGCAGCACCAGGGTCATCACCTGGGTCTTGCGCATCCCCAGGGCCAGCGCGGCCTCCCGCTGGCCCTTGTCCACCGACAGGATCCCGGCCCGGAAGATCTCGGCCAGCACCGCCATGTTGTAGAGGGTGAGCCCGACGGCCAGGGCGGCGAACGCGCTGAGCTCGATGCCGAACCGGGGGAGCACGAAGTACAGCGCGAAGATCACGACCAGCAGCGGGATCGAGCGGAAGAACTCGATGAGCGTGGTGACCGGGATGCGCACGAAGCGGTGCTCGGAGAGCCGGCCGACGGCCAGCAGCACACCCAGCACGGTGGAGGCGACCATGGCGACCACCGCGACCTGCAGGGTGCGCACCAGGGCCTGTCCGAGCGCCTGGGGCACCCCCGAACCGGGGTCGAAGAGGATCGCCCAGCGGGCGGGGTCGAGCTGGCCGTTGCCGTTCAGGCGCAGCAGCACGATGCCGATCAGCCCGAGCACGACGAGGACGCCGATGACCGTGCCGATCCGGATGCGGGCCTTGGCCTTGGGGCCGGGGACGTCGAACAGGACCGGTGCGCTCATCGCAGGATCGCCACCCGTCGCTCGAGCCGGTTGACCGCGAAGGCCATCGGCAGCGTGATGATCATGTACCCGACGACGACGCCGAGGAGCACCAGGAGCAGGGCTCCGGCGTCGGCGTTGACCAGTCGGGGGAGGGTCGAGCTGAGCTCGGTGACCGAGAACCCGGCGGCGATCGAGGTGTTCTTCACCATCGCGATGAAGACGCTGCCCAGCGGCGGGACGACGGTGCGGAAGGCCTGGGGCAGCACGATCTCACGCAGCGACTGGCCGAACGTCAGGCCCAGGGCGCGGGAGGCCTCGGCCTGGCCGGCGCTGACGGAGTTGATGCCCGAGCGGATGGCCTCGGCGACGAAGGCCGCGGTGTAGGTGCCGACCGCGATGACCGCACCGGGGAAGAAGCCCACCACGGTGTCGATCTGGGGCAGCCCGAAGATGACGAAGAAGAAGACCACCGTCAGCGGGGTGTTGCGGAAGAGCTCCACGTAGAAGGTGGCCAGGCCGCGCAGCGGGGCGATCGGGCTCACCCGCATCGCGGCCAGCAGGGTGCCGAGCACCAGGGCCAGCACACCGGCCAGCAGGCTCATCGAGAGCGTGGTGAGGAAGGCCTTCAGGAGGACGTCGAAGTTGTCGGTGAAGAACTGCACAGCGCCTCCCTCCGGGAGTGTGGGGTGACAGCACCGGCCGGGGCGCGGGGCCCCGGCCGGTGCGTGTCAGTCGTCGTTCAGGTGGTGCAGCGGTGCGTCAGTAGCGGTCGACGGCCGGCGGCTCGGGGGCCTCGGTGCCGGTGATCTGGCCGGCGGTGGCGTCCCAGGCCGCGGCCCACGAGCCGTCCTCGAAGGAGGCCTCGAGGGTGTCGTTGATGAAGTCGCGGAACTCCGTGTCACCGAGCTCCAGGCCGATGCCGTAGGGCTCCTCGGTGAAGGGGTTGCCGACGAGCTCGAAGCCCTCGGGGTTGCCCGCCACCAGGCCGGTGAGGATGACGTTGTCGGTGGTGACCGCGTCGACCTGGCCGTTGGTGAGGGCGTCGGCGCACTTGGAGTAGACGTCGAAGAGCGTCAGCTGCGCCTCGGGGTAGTTCGTCCGGATGTTCTCCGCGGGGGTCGAGCCCTCCACCGAGCAGACGTTCAGGCCCGCGAGGTCGTCGGGGCCGGCGATGCCCTCGGGGTTGCCGGCGGCGACCATGATGTCCTGGCCGGCCTCGTAGTACGGCCCGGCGAAGTCGACGAGCTCCTTGCGGGTGTCGTTGATCGTGTAGGTCGCGATGACCAGGTCGACCTGCCCGTTCTGGATGAAGGACTCGCGGTTGGCCGACACGGTCTCGACGAACTCGATGTCCTCGGGCGCGATGCCCAGCTGGGCGGCGATCAGCGTGCCGATCTGCACGTCGAAGCCCTCGGGGACGCCGCTGGGGTTCAGCAGCCCGAAGCCGGGCTGGTCGTACTTGGTGCCGATGGTGATGGTGCCGGCGTCGGCGAGCTCGGCCATCGTGGTGCCGGCCTCGAAGTCGACGTCCTGCTCGACCTCGACGGTGGCGTCGGCGGCCTCCTCGGCCTGCTGGCCGGCCTCGCTGGAGCAGCCGGTCAGGACGACGCCGAAGGCGGCGGCCGCCGCGGCGTAGCGGGTGAGACGCATGGGTCCTCTTCTCGTGGGGGAGCGGGCGGTCAGTGGTTCAGGATCTTGGACAGGAAGTCCTTGGCCCGGTCGCTGCTCGGGGTGGTGAAGAAGGTCTCGGGGTCGCTCGACTCGACGATCCGGCCGCCGTCCATGAAGACCACCCGGTTGGCCGCCCGGCGGGCGAAGCCCATCTCGTGGGTGACGACCACCATGGTCATGCCGTCCGCGGCCAGCCCGACCATGACCTCGAGGACCTCGTTGATCATCTCGGGGTCCAGGGCGGAGGTGGGCTCGTCGAAGAGCATCACCTTGGGGTCCATGGCCAGGGCGCGGGCGATGGCCACACGCTGCTGCTGGCCGCCGGAGAGCTGGGCGGGCACCTTGTCGGCCTGGTGGCCCACGCCGACCCGGTCCAGCAGCTCGCGGGCGCGCTTCTCGGCGTCGGCCTTGGACTGCTTGCGCACCTTGACCGGCCCGAGCATGACGTTCTCGAGGATCGTCTTGTGGGCGAACAGGTTGAAGCTCTGGAACACCATGCCGACGTCGCTGCGCAGCGCGGCCAGTTCCTTCCCCTCGGCCGGCAACGGCGTGCCGTCGATGCTGATCTCGCCCTGCTCGATCGACTCGAGCCGGTTGATCGTCCGGCAGAGCGTGGACTTGCCCGACCCGGACGGGCCGATGACGACGACGACCTCGCCGCGGTCGATGGTCAGGTCGACGTCCTGCAGCACGTGCAGATCGCCGAACCACTTGTTGACACCGGAGAGACGGACGAGCGGTTCTCCGGTCCGGGCGCTGGTCACGGAGAAGGACACTAGGGCGGCCCCGGTGCCCGGCACGAAGCCCGCCCATCACGAACCTGTAACGAAGCTGGCAACGACATGGGAGTTCCCGGTGGACGGGAGGCGTCGGTCACGTGCCGGTCCGGACAGGATCGCGCCGTACCCTCGCTGTCGTCATGACGAGCACCCAGACCCCCGCCGCGCCGCGCACCTACCGGGTGCGCACCTACGGCTGCCAGATGAACGTGCACGACTCCGAGCGGCTCTCGGGCCTGCTCGAGGAGGCCGGGTACGCCGCGGCCGGGGAGGGCGACGAGCCCGACGTCGTCGTCCTGAACACCTGCGCGGTGCGGGAGAACGCCGACAACAAGCTGTACGGCAACCTCGGCCAGCTGCGGCCGGTCAAGGCCGGTCACCCCGGCATGCAGATCGCCGTGGGCGGCTGTCTGGCGCAGAAGGACCGCGCCTCGATCGTCAGCCGGGCACCGTGGGTGGACGTCGTCTTCGGCACCCACAACGTCGGTTCGCTGCCGGCCCTGCTCGACCGGGCCCGGCACAACGAGGAGGCCCAGGTCGAGATCGTGGAGGCACTCGAGGTCTTTCCGAGCTCCCTGCCCGCCAAGCGGGACAGTGCCTACTCCGGCTGGGTGTCCATCAGCGTGGGCTGCAACAACACCTGCACGTTCTGCATCGTCCCGGCCCTGCGCGGCACCGAGGTCGACCGCCGGCCCGGCGACGTGCTCGCCGAGGTGGAGGCCCTGGTCGCCCAGGGCGTGCTCGAGGTGACCCTCCTGGGCCAGAACGTGAACGCCTACGGCACCGGGATGGGCGAGCGCGGCGCGTTCGCCGACCTGCTGCGGGCCACGGGTGCCGTCGAGGGCCTGGAGCGCGTGCGGTTCACCAGCCCGCACCCCCGCGACTTCACCGACGACGTCATCGCCGCCATGGCCGAGACCCCGGCGGTCTGCCACCAGCTGCACATGCCCCTGCAGTCCGGTTCGGACGACGTGCTGCGCCGGATGCGCCGCTCCTACCGGCGGGACCGCTACCTCGGGATCATCGAGCGGGTCCGCGACGCGATGCCCGACGCGGCGATCACCACCGACGTCATCGTGGGCTTCCCGGGGGAGACCGAGCAGGACTTCCAGGACACCCTGGACGTGGTCGCGGCCGCGCGGTTCTCCTCCGCCTTCACGTTCCAGTACTCCAAGCGCCCCGGGACGCCGGCTGCCGAGATGGACGGCCAGCTGCCGAAGCAGGTCGTGCAGGAGCGCTACATGCGGCTCACCGGCCTGCAGGAGGAGATCAGCTGGGCCGGCAACCGAGCCCTGGTCGGACGCACCGTGGAGCTGCTGGTCGCCTCAGGCGAGGGCAGCAAGGACGCCGACCGCGGCCGGCTCTCCGGCCGGGCCCGGGACGGGCGGCTGGTGCACTTCGTGGCGCCGCCGGCCGGTGGCGTCCGTCCGGGGGACGTGGTCGAGACCGTCGTAACGGAGGGCAAGCCGCACTTCCTCATCGCCGACGGCCCGCTGCTCTCCCACCGGCGCACCCGCGCGGGGGACGCCGCCGAGTCCGGTGTCCGGCCGACCACCCCGGGGGTCAGCCTGGGGATGCCGGTCGTCGGTCGTCCCGCGCCGCTGCCGGCCGCGGCGGGTTGCGCCCTCTAGCAGGTCGGGCGCCCGCTCGGGCGTCGCCGTCCACACGCCCGGGCGCTGTCCACAGATCCGCCGGACGGCGCCCACGGGCACCCGGGGCCGCCCAGGCTGGCCCCATGTCGCGAACCCGACGCCCCCGCCACCAGCGCCGTCCCACCCCGGCCCGCACCAGGCCCCGACGTGAGCCGGAGACCGTCCTCCGGGGCGGCCCGCACGAGTTCGCCGCAGCGCTCCCGGAGATCCTGGGGTTCCCTCCCCGGGAGTCCCTGGTGCTGATCTGCCTGGGGGGCGCCGGTCGGCCACCTCGTCGGATGAGCCTGAACCTGCGGGTCGACCTGGCCGACCCCCGGCACGACCGGTTGCTCGCAGCAGAGGTGCTGTCCCCGGTGAGCCGGATGGCGCCCCTGCCCGCGGCCGCCCTGGTCTTCGTCGTCACCGAGGACCCCGACGACCGGGTCGCCTCGATCCGCCCCGATCCCTGGCGCACCCCGGTACCCGACCCGGACGCGGGTGGTCTGCCCGACCTGCCCCGGCGGGCGTTGGTGCACGCCTGCATCGAGGAGCTGTCCGCGCTGGGCATCGAGACCGTGGACGCCGTGCTGGTGCGGGCCGACCGGTGGTGGAGCTACCCGGACGTCGACCCGGTGACCGGGGCAGGGCCGGGAGAACCACTGGACCACGAGGGTTCCCGACTCACCGGGATGGCGGCCCTGCGGGGCACCGTGGTGGCGGCCGACCGTGCGGCGGTGGTCGGGCAGGCCTGGCCGCGGACGCCGGTCACCCGGCACATGGAGACCGCGTGCCTGTGGGCCGACAGCGAGGTGGGCGACCTGGTCGACGCCGGTGTGGCGGGCCCGGAGATCGTGGACCGGTGTTGGGCTGCGGTGCGGGACGCCCTGGCCGCCCACGCCCCGGGCACCCGGGCCGCCCTCACCGACGACGCGGCGGCCGCGGTGGGCATCGCCCTGCAGCTGGTCCCGGTCCGGGACCGGGCGCTGGCCCTCGTGGCCGCCGCCGAGGACGACGAGACGGCAGCGGCCCAGGCGCTGTGGACCGACCTCAACGCGCGGCTGCCCGCCGAGCTGGCCGGTGTGCCGGCGCTGCTGCTGGGCTGCACGGCCTGGCTGCAGGGGTCCGGCGTGCTGGCGGTGGCCGCCCTGGAGCGCTCGTGTGCCGTGGACCCCACGCCGATGGGGGAGATGCTGCTGCAGCTGCTCGCTGCCGGCACCCCACCCGACGTCCTCCGGGGGCTGATGTGCGACCCGGAGGACGCCGAGGTGGCGTGAAGGTGGAGTCAGCGGCGGCCGGAGCCGGCCTTCTCGGCTGCGGCCAGGAACTCCCGGCGGCTGGCCAGGTTGGCCTCGGCGTCGGCGATCCGCTTGGCGTCCCCGGCCGTCTGGGCCTTGGCCAGCTGCTGCTCGGCCTTCTCCGCAGCGGCCCGCAGGGACGTCAGCATCGGGTTCTCGGCCACCGTGCGGGGGCGACCGGCATCGGCGGCACCGCGGACCTTCTCCTCGACGTCCTGCATCCGGTCCTCCAGGGAGCGCATGACCTCGCGCGGGACGTGCCCGATCGCGTCGTAGCGCTCCTGGATCTTGCGCAGCGCGGCCTGGGCGCCCCGCGGGTCGCGGCCGGGGTCGATCTTCTCGGCCTCGGCGAGCAGGGCCTCCTTCTGCTCCTGGTTGGCCTTCTGCTCCCCGTTGCGCGCCTTGTCCGATTCGGTGCGGGCGGCGAAGAAGACGTCCTGGGCGGCCCGGAACTTCTTCCACAGGTCGTCGTCGGTGTCCCGACCGGTGCGCGGCACGGCCTTCCAGCGGTCCATCAGCGACCGCATCGCCGCGCTGGTCGGGCCCCACTCGGTCGAGGTCGACAGCTTCTCGGCCTCCGCGATGAGCTCGCTCTTGGCTGCGCGGGACTCGGTGCGCTGCACGTCCAGGGCGGCGAAGTGCGAACCACGCCGACGGCCGAAGGCGTCCCGGGCGGCCGCGAAGCGCGTCCACAGCGCCTCGTCGGTCTTCCGGTCGATGCCCTTGATCGTCTTCCACTCCTCGACGATGGCCTTCAGCCGGTCGCCGGCGGCCTTCCACTGGGAGGAGTCCGCGGCGATGGTCTCGGCCTCGGCGGCCAGGGCCTCCTTCTTCGCGATCTGGCCGGCGCGGGCCTGGGCCTTCTCCGCCTTGCTGACCGCAACGGCACCCTCGGCGGCGTCGATGATCGTGCCCAGCCGGGAGGCCAGGGCAGGCAGGTCGCCGACCACGTCGGCCGTGGGGACGGTCTCGGCGAGCGCCTGGGCCTTGGCCCGGATCTCGGTCGGGTTGCCCGTGTGCGCCCGCAGCCGGGCCTCGAGCAGGGAGACCTCGGTGGCCAGGTCGTCGTAGCGGCGGCCGTAGTGGGCCAGGCCCTCGGCCGGCTCGCCGGCCTGCCAGTTGCCGACCGCGCGCTCACCGTCGCCGGTGCGCAGGTAGACGGTGCCCTCCTCGTCGACCCGGCCCCAGAGGCTGGGGTCCGAGGCGGGGGTGGCGACCGGCGGCGGGGTGGGCCGGGCCGGGCTCGCAGCAGGGGTGGCCACGTCGGCGGTCTCGCCGGTCACCTCCGTGGTCGGGGTCCCGGCGGCGGCCGGATCGCCTGCGGCGCCGTCGGGAGCCGGGGAGGCGATCGCGTCGGAGGCCTCGGTGACGGCGGCGTCGGCGGGCACCTCGGTGGTCCCGCCGTCGGTGTCGCTCGCCCCGGTGGACCCGTCGCCGGCCACGGCGTCGGAGGTCTCCGGGGTCTCGGACACGTCGAGCAGGTCGCCCTCGGCGGGCACGTCGGCCGAGGCGATGACCTCGGCGGTGTCCGGCACCTCGACGGGTGCCTCCTCCACCGTGCTGGGCGCGGCGTCACCGGAGGGGGCGTCGGCGGTCGGGTCCGGGACGGCGGCGTCGGCGGGTTCGGCGGCGGCCGGGGTGCCGGCCTCGTCGCTCACCGCCTCCGAGGCGGCGGGAGCCGCGGGGGCCTCCTCGGGGGCCTCCTCGTGGGCTTCGGCCTGCGCCGGAGCGTCCGCGGTCGTCGCTGCGGCGACCGGCGTCTCCGACTCGGGGGACTGCTGGGTCACGTCTGCGGTGTTCTCCGTGCTCGACACGGCTCAGAGTCTCCCACGTGCGATCAGCGACACTCCCCCCGTGAGTCCCGGACCCGCGCCCTCCCCTCTGGTGGCGGTCGCGTTCTGCCCGCACCCGCCGTCGCTGTTGCCCACCTCCGGCGGCGCCCCGGCGCCCGCGACCGGCACGCTCCGCTCGGCCTGCGAGGAGGCTCTGCACACCGTCCTCACCGCGGGACCGGACGTGGTGCTCGTGGTGGGGGACGGGCCGGCCGGGGTGCGGTACGGCGCCGGGGACTCCGCCGACCTGACCCCGTGGGGCGGCGAGGGGCGGGTGGCCTTCGCGGGGAGGGTGCGCCCCGGTGGTCGGCCGCTGCCGCTGGGGCACGCCGTGGCCGCCGGCCTGCTGGACCGGGCCGGGCACGCCGGCACCCGGCTGGGAGTCGCCCCCGACGACCTGGCGACGGCGCTGTCGGACCTGCCGGGCCCGGTGGTCGTGCTGGCCATGGGCGACGGTTCGCCCGCCGCCGTGGCTCGCGCACTGGCGGCCGGCGACCCGGCGGCGCTGGCTGCCCCGGCTGCCCGCGAGGCGGGCCGGGGGCCGGCGACCGGCGCGGACACGTGGCAGGCGGTGGGCCGCGTCCTGACCGGCCGCCCGGTCACGGCCCGGCTCCTGCACGGGTCGGTCGACGTCGAGGACGGGCACCTGGTCGCCGACTGGCTGGTCGCACCCGTGCCCGACCGGATCCCCGGCTGGGTGACCCGGTGAGCACCACCGACGGGCCGCCGGTGATCGCCGTCGTCGGCCCGACCGCGACCGGGAAGACCGCCCTCGCGGTGGCCCTGGCGCACCGGCTGGGCGGAGAGGTGGTCAACGCCGACTCGATGCAGCTGTACCGCGGGATGGACGTCGGCACCGCCAAGCCCACCGCCGCCGAGCGGGAGGGGGTGCCGCACCACCTCATGGACCTCTGGGACGTCCGGGAGCCGGCCAGCGTCGCGGAGTACCGCACCCGGGCGCGCGCCGAGATCGACCGGCTGCGGTCTGCCGGGGTGGTCCCGCTGCTCGTCGGGGGTTCGGGGCTCTACGTCCGGGCCGTCCTCGACGAGCTGGAGTTCCCCGGCACCGACCCGGTCCTGCGCGCGCGGCTGGAGGCCGAGTTGGCCGCGGTGGGTCCGGCGGCCCTGCACGGGCGACTGGCGGCCACCGACCCGCAGGCGGCCGCGGCGATCCTGCCCGGCAACGGCCGCCGCATCGTCCGGGCGCTCGAGGTCGGTGAGCTCACCGGAGGCCCGTTCGCAGCCGCCATGCCGGAACCGCGACCGCACTACCCGGCGGTCACGATCGGCCTCGACCGCGAGCCGGCCCTCCTCGACGAGCGCGTCGAGCTGCGGGTGGCCCGGATGTGGGCGGCCGGGTTCGTCGCCGAGGTCACCGCCCTGGCCGCCGACGGCCTCCGGGAGGGCCCGACGGCGTCCCGCGCGCTGGGGTACGCGCAGGTGCTCCGGCAGCTCGACGGCGCCCTGACGCCCGACGCGGCGCGGGAGGAGACCGTCCGCACCACCCGCCGGTTCGTCCGCCGCCAGCGGTCCTGGTTCCGCCGGGACCCCGCCACCACCTGGCTCGACGCCGGCGACCCCGACCTGGAGGCGCGGGCCCTCTCTACGATCGGCCCGTGAGCACCCCGACGACGGCACAGGGCCCGCGTGTCCTGAAGGGCCACGGCACCGAGAACGACTTCGTGGTCCTGCCCGACCCCGACGGCTCGGTCTGGCCCGAGGACCGGCTCGACGGTGCGCTCGTGCGGCGGCTCTGCGACCGGCAGGGCGGCCTCGGTGCCGACGGCGTGCTCCGCGTCGTCCCCAGTGCCCTCGTGCCCGATGCCCCCGGCGTCCTCGGCGACGCCCTGGGGACTGCACCTGGTTCATGGACCACCGCAACGCCGACGGCTCCTACGCCGAGATGTGCGGCAACGGCATCCGGCTCTACCTGCACGTGCTGCTGGCCGAGGGACTGCTGACCCGGGAGGAGGCGACCGCCGGGGTGCTCGTGGGCACCCGGGGCGGGCCGCGCCGGGTCGGGCTGGGGGAGACCGGCTACCGGGTGGACATGGGGCCGGCCCGCCCGACCGGCCGCAGCGAGGCCCACCTGGGCGGCGCGACGTTCCCCGGTCTGGGCGTCTCCATGGGCAACCCGCACCTGGCCTGCCTGACCGACGTGGCCGTGGACTCCCTGGACCTCACGGGCACCCCCCGGGTCGACCCGGCGCTGTTCCCCGAGGGCGTCAACGTGGAGTTCGTCAACGTGCTCGGCGCCGAGGAGGGCCCGGCCGGGACGACGGCCCACGTGCGGCTGCGGGTGGTCGAGCGCGGGGTGGGGGAGACCCGGTCCTGCGGCACCGGCGCCTGCGCCGCTGCCTGGGCGGCCCTGGAGGCCGGGGGGAGGAACACCGGCACCGTCGTCGTCGACGTCCCCGGGGGACGCCTCACCGTCGAGGTCGACGAGCGCACGACCGTGCTGTCCGGCCCCGCCGTGGTGGTCAGCAGCGGGACGCTCAGCCCGGAGTGGCTGGGCTGACCGCCTCCTCCGACGTCGCGTCGAGGGCGTCGGGCAGGTCGCGCATCCCCAGCAGCGGGCTCAGCAGCACCGGCAGGGCGGCCAGCAGCTGGCCGGCCACCGCCACCCAGAGGGCCGGGACGACGCCGAGCGCCGTCCCCAGCACGCCGCCGAGCAGCCCGCCCACCGGCATCGTCCCGAACACGATGAACCGGACCGAGGCGTTCATCCGGCCCAGCAGCGCCGGCGGGCACAGCCGCTGCCGGAAGCTGACCTGCACCACGTTGTAGACCACGACGGCCCAGCTCACCCCGATGCTGCCGCCGACCAGCAGCACCACCCGGGCCGCACCCTCGACCGAGGCGGCGAGCGGGGTGAGGGCGGCGAAGAGCCCGAAGCCGACCGCGGACAGCGGGATGGTCCGGCCCTCCCCGACCACGCGGGCGAAGCGGGCGGCGGTGAAGGCGCCCAGCAGTCCACCGGCCGCCCCGGCCGAGAGCACCAGTCCCAGGGTCGACTCGGCCAGCCCCAGGGTGCGCAGGACGTAGATCGCCAGCAGCGTCCCGGTGATGGAGCCGAACAGGTTGCCGGTGCCGGTGCAGGCCACGATCCGGCGCAGCAGCGGGTGCCGGACGACGAAGGACAGCCCCTCGCCGATCTCGACCCGCAGCCGCCGGCGGGTGCTGCGGTCGGGCACCACGTCGACGTGCCGGATCCGGCCGACGAAGAAGGCCGACAGCAGGTAGCCCGCGGCGGTGACCACGATGAGCAGTGGCGCCGCCAGGACCCGCAGCAGCACGCCTGTCAGGCCGGGCCCGGCGACCTGGGCCACGGCGCGGCTGACCTCGAGCTTGCCGTTGCCGTCGGTGAGCTGGCTGCGGTCGACCAGCGAGGGCAGGTAGCTCTGGTAGGCCACGTCGAAGAAGACCGTCGCGGTGCCGACCACCGCCGCGACCAGGTACAGCTGGCCGAGGGTGAGGGCGTCGAGGAGGTAGGCCACCGGGATGGTCACCAGCGCCAGGGCGCGCACCACGTCGGCCCGCACCAGCACGCGCTGGCGACGCCACCGGTCCACCCAGGCGCCGGCCGGGAGGGCGATGAGCAGGAAGGCCGCCGTCTCCAGCGCGGTGAGGACGCCCATCTCCAGCGGGGTCGCGTCCAGCACGGCGACGGCGACGACGGGCAGCGCGACGCCGACGACCTGGGTGCCGACGTGGCTGGCCGTCTCGGCGATCCAGAGCTGCCGGAAGTCGCGGTGGTGCCAGAGGCTGCGGGTCACGGGCGGCAGCCTGCACCCAGTGATTGGGAAGAGTCAATCACTTTCCCGGCGCGTCGCTAGGCTCCCCGCATGGAGTCCAGGGAGTGGGGGGAGCGTCGTCCGGCCACCGACGCCGAGGCCCGGGCGCTGGCCTCGGCGGTGCGGCTGCGGATCCTGCGGCTGTGCCTGGACCGGCCGCTGACCAACCGGGAGATCGCCGCCCGGCTCGAGCGGAACCCCGCCTCGGTGCTGCACCACGTGCGCACCCTGGTCGACACCGGCTTCCTGGTCGCCGAGGAGCCCCGGCGCGGTGCCCGGGGCGCCCGCGAGGTGCCCTACCGGGCCACCGGGCGGTCCTGGCAGCTGGACTTCTCCGGGTCGCCGGTCGCCGACCAGGACCCGGTGCTCGGCGCCTTCCTGGGCGAGGTGGCGGCCGTGGGGGAGCGCGAGCTCCGCAGCACCCGGCTCGGTCTGCGGTTGACCCCCGAGCACCGTGAGGAGTTCTTCGACGAGCTGTACGGCCTGCTCGACCGGTGGGCCCGGCGGACCCCCGACGAGGACGGCGACCGGTGGTCGGTCTACCTCGGGGTGCACCCCGAGGGATGACTCCCGCCCGGCGCGGTGTTGTGCGCTGTGGAAGTCAGGTGCCTCGGACCGCCGAGGCGTGACACGCTGGGAGACGATGACCACAGCACAGAACCGGGCCGTCCTCGAGGACGCCGTCGCACGCGCCGACAAGGCCGCCGTGACGCCGCTCCCGACCGAGACCGCGGGGGACAGCCGTCCGGCCCCGCGCGGGCAGTGGGACGAACCGGACGAGACCACCGGCTCCTACGTCAAGGAGGAGCGCGGGGCGCTCCGCCGCGTCGCGGGGCTGTCCACCGAGCTCACCGACGTCACCGAGGTCGAGTACCGCCAGCTGCGACTGGAGCGCGTCGTCCTGGTGGGCGTCTGGACCGAGGGCACGGCGAAGGACGCCGACCGCTCCCTCGTCGAGCTGGCCGCGCTGGCCCAGACCGCCGGTTCCGAGGTGCTCGAGGCCGTGAGCCAGCGGCGGGACAAGCCCGACGCCGGTACGTACGTCGGGTCGGGCAAGGCCGCCGAGATCCGGGAGATCGTCGCGGCCACCGGCGCCGACACCGTCATCTGCGACGGCGAGCTCACCCCCGGCCAGCTGAACCAGCTGGAGAAGATCCTCAAGGTGAAGGTGGTCGACCGGACCGCGCTGATCCTGGACATCTTCGCCCAGCACGCCACCAGCCGGGAGGGCAAGGCCCAGGTCGAGCTCGCCCAGATGCAGTACATGCTGCCGCGACTGCGCGGCTGGGGTGAGTCGCTGTCCCGGCAGGCCGGTGGCCGGGTCGCCGGCGGTGGCGGCATCGGCACCCGTGGTCCGGGTGAGACCAAGATCGAGACGGACCGTCGCCGGATCCGGGCCCGGGTGAGCAAGCTGCGCAAGGAGATCGCCGGCATGGCGACCGCCCGCGCGACCCAGCGCTCGGGCCGGGACCGCAACCAGACCCCCTCGGTCGCGATCGCCGGGTACACCAACGCCGGCAAGTCCAGCCTGCTCAACCAGCTCACCGATGCCGGCGTCCTGGTCCAGGACGCGCTGTTCGCCACCCTGGACCCGACCGTGCGCCGGGCCGAGATGCCCGACGGCCGGGACTACACGCTCACCGACACCGTGGGTTTCGTCCGGCACCTGCCGCACCAGCTCATCGACGCCTTCCGCTCCACGCTGGAGGAGGTGGCCGCCGCCGACCTGCTGGTGCACGTCGTCGACGGCTCCGACCCCGACCCGCTGGGCCAGATCGACGCGGTGCACGTGGTGCTCGCCGAGATCGACGCGGCCTCGGTGCCGGAGCTGATCGTCGTCAACAAGATCGACGCGATGGACGACGAGGACGTGCTGGCCCTGCGCCAGGCGCTCCCCGGCGCCCAGTGGGTCTCCGCAGCGACAGGGCAGGGGATGGCCGGTCTCCGCGACGTCATCGCCGCCCGGTTGCCGCACCCCGACGTCGACGTCGACGTGCTGGTGCCCTTCGACCGGGGCGACCTGGTCTCCCGGGTGCACCAGGACGGGGAGGTCCTCAGCGAGGACTTCTCCGCCGACGGGACCCGGCTGCACGCCCGGGTCGACGGCGCGCTGGCCGCGGCGCTCGAGGAGTTCACCGCACCGGTGGCGTGAGGGTGCACGGACCGGGCCCGGTGCCCGGTCCGTGCACCGCGCCGGTCACGGTCAGGTCACGACGCGGCGGTACGTTGACCCCGTGAGCCTCCCCAGCGTCGCGCCCCCGGCGGCTCGTCGCCCGGGGGTCATCGGGACCGGGCGCCCCGCCTGGTGGGCCGTCGTCGTCGCCGCGCTGGTGACCGCCGTCGTGACCGCGGACCTGCTGTCCCGCGGCGTGCTGGAGCGGATGGACCTCACGGTCTCCGAGGTCGTCAGCTCCTGGGACCTCCGGAACTCCGACGTGTACTGGGGTGTCTGGGTCTTCACCCAGGCCGGTGGGCGCTTCACCATCCTGGTGGTCCTGGTCGCGCTCGTCGGCTGGATCTCCTGGCGCCGGCGCACCGTCGTCCCGGTGCTGCGGGTGCTTGTCGCGTTGGCGCTGCTGACCGCGGTCGTCTACGCCTTCAAGTACGGCACCGGCCGGACGGCGCCGGCCTACCCGGGCTCGTTCTTCCACCGGGACGGCGCCTCCTACCCCTCCGGGCACGTCGCCAACGCGGTGCTGATGTGGGGCGTGGCCCGGTGGCAGGCCGTGGAGTTCGGGCTGCCGGCGCAGGTGCAGCGCGCCCTGTGGGTGCTCAGCGTGTTCGGCCCGCTCGTGACGGGAGTGGCCATGGTGGCCCTGGACTTCCACTGGGTCACCGACGCAGTCGTCGGCGCTGCTGTGGGACTCGTCCTGCTGGGCGTGGTGCACGCACTCGACGCAGTCGTGATGTCACGCTTCGTGCGTGCCAGAGCCGGTCGGTCGACTGCCTGAGCCCGTCGGGCGATGCCCGCGGGCCCTCGTGGCGACCGTCCTGGGGATCGGCGTCGTCGCCGGGCCGTTCCTGCCGGGCTCCTTCCTGTCCGCGGCCCAGACCGGGTCGGCCGCCGTCGTCACCGCCGCAGCCGAGGAGGTCCTCGCCCCCTTCGGCGAGCCCGCCACCGGCTGCTCGGTGACCGACGCCCGACTCCCGGAGATCTCCGGGATGGCGGTGTCCGGGGACACCACGCTGGTGATGAACGACGGCGGGGACGCCGTGACGGTCCACCTGCTGGACGCCTCCTGCGCCGTGGTCGGTGAGCGGACCGCCGCGGTGGACCCCTACGACCCCGAGGACATGGCGCTGGCGCCCGACGGCACCGTCTGGTTCGCCGACACCGGGGACAACCGGCTGTCCCGCGAGACCGTCGCGCTGATCGCGCTGCGCCCGGACGGCACCGCGCAGGTGCACCGACTGACCTACCCCGACGGTCCCCACGACGCCGAGGCCCTGCTGCTGGCCCCCGACGGCACGCCCTACCTGGTCACCAAGGAGGTGCTGGGGGTCAGCGGCGTCTACCGACCGACCGCCGCCCTCGACCCCGCCGCGACCGTGCCCATGGAGCGGGTCGCCGAGCTGGCGCTGTCCCTGACGGGCACCCCCGGTGGCCCGGTGGGCCGGGCCGGGCAGCTGCTGGTGACCGGCGGCGCGGTGAGCCAGGACGGCGCGCTGATCGCGCTGCGCACCTACACCGACGCCTACGTCTGGCCGCTCGTCGGCTCCGACGTCCCCGGCGCGCTGGCCGGTGCCCCGGCCCGGGTCGCCCTGCCCGAGTCGCCCCAGGGCGAGGCGGTCGCCTTCGCTGCCGATGCCCGCAGCCTGGTGGTCTCGGGCGAGGGTCTGCCCGCGGCCGTCACCGTGCTGCCCTCGACCGGCGCGCTGTCCCCGGCTGCGGCCGTCGGCCCGGCCGACGCCGCGACCGCTGTCGAGCCGGGCCCGGCCTCCGGTGGTCTCTCGCCGTGGACGGCCGGGGTGATCGCCGCGCTGGCTGCCGGCGTGCTGGTCTGGGCGTCCGGCAAGCTCCGCCGCCGGCACTGACCTCCCCGGGGCCGGGTCCCGCCGCGGCGGGACCCGGCCGTCGACTCAGAGCCGGCGCAGGACCGTGACCACGCGGCCCAGCACGGTCGCGTCGTCACCCGGGATGGGCTCGAAGGCCGGGTTGTGCGGCAGCAGCCACACGTGCCCGTCGCGCCGCTTGTAGGTCTTCACGGTGGCCTCACCGTCGATCATCGCCGCGACGATCTCGCCGTTCTCCGCGCTCGCCTGCTGCCGGACGACGACCCAGTCGCCGTCGCAGATCGCCGCGTCGACCATCGACTCACCGGTCACCTTGAGCATGAACAGCGTGCCCTCGCCGACCAGCTCGCGGGGGAGCGGGAAGACGTCCTCGACGGCCTGCTCGGCGAGGACCGGTCCACCGGCGGCGATCCGACCGACGACGGGGACGTAGGTGGGGACCGGCGCCTGCGGGTCGTCGACGCCGCTGGCGGCACCGGACCCGGCCAGCGCCGAACCGCTCGCGTCGGCCATCGGGTGGTCGCCGGGCAGTCGGACGTCCAGGGCCCGGGGCCGGTTGGGGTCGCGGCGCAGCCACCCCTTCTTCTGCAGCACGGAGAGCTGGTGGGCGACCGAGGAGGCCGAGGACAGCCCGACGGCCTCGCCGATCTCCCGCACGCTCGGCGGGTAGCCGCGCCGGTCGATCGAGTCGCGGATGACCTCCAGGACCCGACGCTGGCGCTGGGTGAGACCGTCGCCGGCCTCGCCCCGCTCCGGGAACTCGCGCACGGTGGCGTCCCCGGGGGTGGCCTCGGCCCCCGCGGTCGCCGCGGCCCGTCGGGTGGACGTCTTCTTCCGCGCCGCGGGGGCCTTCACGGCGCCCGTGCCGTCCGGTGTGTCGCCCTCGACCGCCACGTGTCCTCCTCCGACTGCGTGCCCGCAGCTCGTCCGGTGCCGACGGTCGGACGCCCGCCGGACGGGCGTCCCCCGGGGGAGGGCGCGCAGCCGACGGTGACCGTCGTGATCAACACGGACGGTAACGCCTCGAACCGCTCCGTTCAAACAGGTGTTCGAACGACACGCCGTGTCGCCTCGATTTTGTCGGACCCCTCGGGTAGACATCCGCACAGACGTTCGATCGAACAACCGTTCGATCCCTTCCCGGGCGTCGGAGCGAGCGACAGGAGCGACCACGATGGCCACCACGGCGAACACCTCGAGCACCACCCCGACCGTCCGCGGCAACCACCCGGCCGGTCGCGCCCTGCAGGCCGGCGTCGCCGCGCGCCGCGTCGTCGAGCCCGTCGGGCCCGTGCTCCGCCTGGTCCAGGACCCGACCGTGACGGTGCGGGAGCCGGTGCCGGAGCAGTGGGCCGACGTGGTGCCGTTGCGTCGCCCCGCCGTCGCCGGTCGACCCCCGGTGGCTGATCGGCCGGCCCCGCTGCGGTTGACCCGGCGTGGTCGTCGGGCCGTGCTGGGGCTGGTCGTGGCCGGGGGGCTGGGCCTGGCGGCCCTCGCCGGCCCCGTGGTGTTCGGCGGGCAGCCCGCCGGTGGTGGGCTGGCCCTGGCGGGGGAGAGCAGTGTCGTGGTCGCCCCGGGCGACACCCTGTGGTCCATCGCCGGCACCATCGCCCCCGACGCCGACCCTCGTGGGGTCGTCGACGCACTGCGGTCGATGAACGACCTGGACGGCGTGACCCTCGTGCCCGGCCAGGTGCTGCAGGTCCCCTGAGCCCTGACGCCACTCCGGGACCCTCGCGACTCCCGGGATCGAGCCGGCCCCCGGTGGACGACCGTCCCGGGTGGGCCGGCTCCGTCGCGTCCGGGTGGGGTGCGCGGCAGTAGGCCTGTGTCGGTCGGTTGTGCCGACCGGGCGGCATCGGTGCTGGCAGGAGCTGTGCACGGCCTGGTGCGCGTGGGGCAGGACCGGCGTCCCGGGGTGCCGCCGAAGGCGCGACGGAGTCGGGGAAGAGGACACGCCCGGGAGGGGTTGCGTATCTGTAGGGGTGCGGGGCTACTCTCACCACAACATCTAGTAGTTACACAGATGTTCTTCCATCCACAGGCCCGTCCACAGGTTCTCCCCCCGACATCCACCGGATGTCCCCGGGAGCGTGCACAGGGCGGCCGTCGTGGGAGTCCACGACACCCGAGAGGAGACCCCTGGTGCGCTGCCCGTTCTGCCACAGCCCCGACAGCCGGGTCGTCGACTCCCGGGAGGCCGACGAGGGTGCGACGACGCGCCGCCGTCGGTCCTGCCCGGTCTGCGGCCGGCGCTTCACGACCGTCGAGGAGCCGGTGCTCGCGGTCATCAAGCGCAGCGGGGTCAGCGAGCCCTTCGACCGCAGCAAGGTAATCGCCGGTGTCCGCCGGGCGTGCCAGGGGCGACCGGTCGACGAGGGGCAGCTCGCGGTCCTCGCCGCGAAGGTGGAGGACGCCGTGCGCGCCACCGGGTCGGCCGAGGTGCCCAGCAACGAGGTGGGGCTGGCCATCCTGGCCCCGCTCCGCTACCTCGACGAGGTCGCCTACCTCCGGTTCGCCAGCGTCTACCGCTCCTTCACGTCGGTCGCCGACTTCGAGAAGGAGATCAGCGAGTTGAAGCGGATCGGACTCGGCTCCGGTCCCGCTGCCGACGACGACCCCGCCCCGGGCGACGCCGCCCGGACTGTCGGACCCCCCGGCTAGAACGGGACCGACGCACCACCGCACCAGCCACACCCGAGCGCCACCAGAGCCACCACCACCGCCTCACCACAGCCACACCACAGCCACGCCAGGGGAGCACGTCTTGACCGAGACCACCGACCGCATCTCGTCCGGCCGCAAGAGGACCGCGAAGTCCACCGACCGCAAGGGCCTCAAGGTCGCCCGCGTGTTCACCACCGCCGGGGTGCACCCCTACGACGAGGTGACCTGGGAGCGCCGCGACGTCGTGATGACCAACTGGCGCGACGGCTCGATCAACTTCGAGCAGCGCGGGGTCGAGTTCCCCTCCGACTGGTCGATCAACGCCACGAACATCGTCACCACCAAGTACTTCCGCGGCGCCGTGGGCACCCCGGTGCGCGAGACCAGCCTGCGTCAGCTCATCGACCGCGTCGTCCTCACCTACACCGAGGCCGGCCGCGAGCACGGCTACTTCTCCTCCGAGACCGACGTCGAGCTGTTCGAGCACGAGCTCACCTGGATGCTGCTGCACCAGGTCTTCAGCTTCAACTCACCCGTCTGGTTCAACGTCGGCACCTCGAGCCCGCAGCAGGTCAGTGCCTGCTTCATCCTCGCCGTCGACGACACGATGGACTCGATCCTCAACTGGTACCGCGAGGAGGGCCTGATCTTCAAGGGCGGCTCCGGTGCCGGGCTGAACCTCTCCCGCATCCGCTCCTCCAAGGAGCTGCTGTCCTCCGGTGGCACCGCCTCCGGTCCGGTCTCCTTCATGCGCGGGGCCGACGCCTCGGCCGGCACCATCAAGAGCGGTGGCGCCACCCGTCGCGCCGCGAAGATGGTCGTGCTGGACATCGACCACCCCGACATCGAGGAGTTCGTCGAGACCAAGGCGCGCGAGGAGGACAAGATCCGCGCGCTGCGGGACGCCGGCTACGACATGGACCTGGGCGGCCGGGACATCACCAGCGTCCAGTACCAGAACGCCAACAACTCGGTCCGGGTGAACGAGGAGTTCATGCGGGCCGTCGAGGACGGCACGCCCTTCGGGCTGCGCTCGCGCACCGACGGCTCGGTCATCGAGACCGTGGACGCCAAGGAGCTCTTCCGCAAGGTCACCACCGCCGCGTGGGAGTGCGCCGACCCGGGCATCCAGTACGACGACACGATCAACGACTGGCACACCAACCCCGAGACCGGGCGGATCAACGCGTCCAACCCGTGCTCGGAGTACATGAGCCTAGACAACAGCTCGTGCAACCTGGCGTCGCTGAACCTCATGAAGTTCCTGCGCCCCGACGGCACGTTCGACTCCGAGCGGTTCACCCGCTCGGTCGAGCTGATCATCACCGCGATGGACATCTCGATCTGCTTCGCCGACTTCCCGACGGCGCCCATCGGTGACACCACCCGGGCCTACCGCCAGCTGGGCATCGGCTACGCCAACCTCGGCGCGCTGCTCATGGCCACCGGGCACGCCTACGACTCCCGCGGCGGCCAGAGCCTGGCCGCGGCGATCACCTCGCTGATGACCGGTGCGGCCTACCGCCGCTCGGCCGAGCTGGCCGGTGTCGTGGGTGCCTACGACGGCTACGCCCGCAACGCCTCGGCGCACGCCCGGGTCATGCGCAAGCACGCCGCCGCCAACGACGCGATCCGCCCCGTGGGTGCCGACGACGCCGACGTGCTCAAGGCCGCCACCGCGCAGTGGCAGGAGGGCCTGGCCATCGGCGCCGAGAACGGCTGGCGCAACGCCCAGGCCTCCGTGCTGGCCCCCACCGGCACGATCGGCTTCATGATGGACTGCGACACGACCGGCATCGAGCCGGACTTCGCGCTGGTCAAGTTCAAGAAGCTGGTCGGCGGCGGGTCCATGCAGATCGTCAACCAGACGGTGCCGCGGGCGCTGAAGAGCCTGGGCTACCAGGACGAGCAGGTCGAGGCGATCGTCGAGTACATCGCCGAGCACGGGCACGTCGTCGACGCCCCCACCCTGCGTCCCGAGCACTACGAGGTCTTCGACTGCGCGATGGGCGAGCGGTCCATCTCCCCGATGGGCCACGTCCGGATGATGGCCGCGGTCCAGCCGTTCATCTCCGGTGCCATCTCCAAGACGGTCAACATGCCCGAGACGGCGACCATCGAGGACGTCGAGAACATCTACTTCCAGGGCTGGAAGCTCGGCATCAAGGCGCTGGCGATCTACCGGGACAACTGCAAGGTCGGCCAGCCGCTGTCCGGTGGCAAGGGCAAGAACGACGGCGCCAAGGCCGAGGTCACCGAGACCGCCGCCCCGGTCGTCGGCACCATGGCCCACCCGGTGCGCAAGCGCCTGCCCAAGAAGCGGACCAGCGTCACCACGTCCTTCTCCGTCGCCGGGGCCGAGGGCTACATGACCGCCGGCATGTACGAGGACGGCAGCCTGGGCGAGGTCTTCCTCAAGCTCGGCAAGCAGGGCTCGACCCTGGCCGGTGTCATGGACGCCTTCTCGATCGGCATCTCGCTGGCGCTGCAGCACGGTGTGCCGCTGGAGACCTACATCTCCAAGTTCACCAACATGCGCTTCGAGCCCGCCGGCATGACCGACGACCCGGACATCCGCATCGCCCAGTCGGTGATGGACTACATCTTCCGTCGGCTGGCCCTGGACCACCTGTCGGTGGAGAAGCGCGCCAACCTGGGCATCTTCACCGCCGAGGAGCGCGCCGCGCAGGTGTCGGGCTACGGCTCGGCGTCCACCGACACCGTGGACGACGAGGTCGACCTGGAGGCGCTGCGCGGCTCCGCCCCGACCGAGGTCAAGCAGGTCGAGAAGGTGACCCCGGCCGGCCCGACCTCGATCAAGGAGGCCCACTCCTCGGCCGAGCTGCTCGAGCTGGTCACCGGGACCGCCACCGACGCGCCGCTGTGCATGACCTGCGGCACGAAGATGCGCCCGGCCGGCAGCTGCTACGTCTGCGAGGGCTGCGGCTCCACCAGCGGCTGCAGCTGACCTGACCGCGGCCCGACGAGGGCCGGGACAGTGACGAGGGGGCGGGGTCCACACGGACCCCGCCCCCTCCGTCGTACCGGCACGCGGTACCGGGTGGTTCAGCTCGGGGACGGCGGGTAGGTCGAGGGCGCACGTACGCACCACCCCGTCCAGGACCCGGCGGACTCTCCGCCCGTGGTCTGCGGTTGTGCGCTCACCCCCTCCACGGGCTCCCTCCCGGCACGTCGCCGGCCTCCCGCCCTTGGAGCCACCATGTCCGCAGACCGGCACACCGTCCTCCGTTCCATGCACGACATCGGCCTCGCCGCCTGGTTCGGCGGCAGCCTCATGGGCGCCGTCGGCGTCAACGGCGCCGCGGCGGCCGCGAAGGACCCGACCGAGCGCACCCGACTCAGCTCGATCGGCTGGGCGGCGTGGGCACCGGTCCAGGCCGTGGCCATCGGGGCCCACCTCGTCGGCTCGATCGGGATGGCCCGCGCCGACCGCGGCCGGGTGTCGGCCCAGGACGGCGCCGGGGCGAACACCCTGGTCAAGACGGTGCTGACCGCCGCCGCCATGGGCACCACGCTGGCCAGCGGGCTCGCCGGCGCCAAGACGGCGAAGGGCTCCCCGGCCCCGGCCGCCGGCGCCACCGAGCCCCGCGCGGACACCCCGGCCGACGTCGCCGAGGGCCAGGCCGCCCTGAAGCCCCTGCAGTGGGTCAACCCCGCCCTGACCAGCGTGCTCATCGTGCTCGCCGCCCAGCAGGGCGAGCAGCAGCGCACCGCGCCCGCCCTGTTCTCCGGGCTTCTCGGGCAGGGCGTCACCAGCGCCCGGTCCGCCGTCCGCCGCGTCGCGAGCTGAGCGCCCGGCTCCCGTGACGGCCCTCGAGAACGCCGCGCCCGTCCCCGCCCCCACCCGGGCGCGGGCGGGCGCCCGGCCGCCGACCCTCTACGCCCAGCTCGCCGAGGAGGTGCAGGCCGCCGGGCTGATGCGCCGCCGGGTCGGCTGGTACGTCACGACGACCGCCGTCGTCCTCGCCGTGACCGTCGGTGCCTGGGTGGCCTTCGTCGTGCTCCGGGACTCCTGGTGGACCCTCGCCGTCGCCGCGGTGCTGGCCGTGACCAGCGCCCACGTCGGGTTCCTGGGCCACGACGCGGCGCACCGCCAGGTCTTCGCGTCCGGGACGGCCAACGCCTGGGCGGCGCGGGTCGTGGCCGGGGCCTGCGCGGGGTTGTCGATGGGGTGGTGGACCAGCAAGCACAACCGGCACCACAGCGGGCCCAACCAGGTCGACCGGGACCCCGACATCGCCACCGGCGTCCTGGTCTTCGACCCCGCCGATGCCCCGAACCGCACGCACCCGGCCGCCCGCTGGTTCCTCGACCGGCAGGGCTGGGCGTTCTTCTCGCTCCTGCTGCTCGAGGGCGTCCAGCTGCACGTCGCCGGGGTGCGCGACCTGCTCACCCGGCGGGACGTGCCGCACCGCCGGCTCGAGCTGGGGATCATCGTCGCCCGGCTGGTGGGCTTCCTGGTCGCTGTCGCCGTCGTGCTCCCGCCCGGCAAGGCGGCCGCGTTCGTCGCCGTCCAGCTGGGGCTGTTCGGGCTGCTCATGGGCGGGGCGTTCGCGCCCAACCACAAAGGCATGCCGATCGTGCCCGCCGGGACCCGGATCGACTTCCTGTCCCGTCAGGTGCTGATGAGCCGCAACATCGACGGCGGCCGGGTCACCGACGTCGCGATGGGCGGGCTGAACTACCAGATCGAGCACCACCTCTTCCCGAGCATGCCGCGGCCTGCGCTCCGGCAGGCCCAGCCGATCGTGCGGCGCTTCTGCGACGAGCACGGCGTCCGCTACACGCAGACCAGCCTGGTCGGCTCCTACGGCATCGTCGTCCGGTACCTAAACCGGGTCGGGCTGGGGGAGCGGGACCCGTTCACCTGCCCGCTGGTGCAGCAGCGCCGGGCGTGAGCTCAGTCCTCGATGACGTCGAGGCCCTGCTCGCGCAGCCGGGCCAGGGAGGCGAGCATGCCGGCGAGCACCTCGGGTGGGTGGGGCGTCCAGTCCTCGAGCTCCCCGACGACGCGCAACGGGTGACGGGTCCGGTAGGACAGCGTGGGGTTGCCGGGGAACCGCTTGTCGGTGACGTTCGGGTCGTCCTCGAACGGGCCGGTCGGCTCGACCTCGTAGACCCGGCCGTGTCCCGGGGTCTCGGTCAGCGCCGTGGCCAGTTCCGCGCCCCACACGGCCGTCTCCACCGCGGCGGTGAAGTAGACGTGGCGCATCACCCGGTCGGTGTGGAAGTTCGACGTCCGGCCGGCCACCAGCTCGTCACCGACCGCGACCACGGCCGCCGTGCCGTGGAAGAACGGGCCGCGGACGTGGTCGTGGTGGTCGAGGGTCACCGGGACGCGGATCGGGTCGGTCATGGCGGTTCCTCCCGAGGTGGTGGGTGGGCGCGGACGGGACGCCCCCACGGGAGGATGGACCCATGAGCACCGAGCGCGCACACGACGTCGTCCTCTACGGCGCGAGCGGCTTCGTCGGCCGCCTGGTCGCCGAGCACCTGGCCGTGCACGCACCCGCCGGGACGCGGATCGCGCTGGCCGGGCGCACCCGCGCCCGGGTCGAGGCCGTCCGCGCCGCGCTGCCGCCCGGTGGCCGCAGCTGGCCGGTGCTGGTCGCCGACGCCACCGACCCGGTCGCGCTGGCCGACCTGGCCCGCAGCACCACCGCGTTGGTCACCACCGTCGGGCCGTACGCCAAGCACGGCCTGCCACTGGTCGAGGCGTGCGCCCGGGCCGGCACGCACTACGCCGACCTCACCGGCGAGGTGCTCTTCGTCCGGGACGCCGTCCGGGCCGCCGATGCACTGGCCCGGGAGAGCGGGGCGAGGATCGTGCACGCCTGCGGCTACGACTCGATCCCCAGCGACCTCGCCGTCGCCGAGCTCGCCCGCACCGCGCGCGAGGCGGGCGCCGGGACGCTCACCGACGTGCAGACCGTGGCCACCGCCAAGGGCGGGGTCAGCGGCGGGACCGTGGACTCGCTGCGCACCCAGGTGGCCGCGCTGCAGGCCGACCCGAGCCTGCGGGCCGTCGTCGCCGACCCCTACGCGCTGAGCCCGGACCGCGCCGCCGAGCCCGGGACCCGCCAGCCGCGCGACGGCTCCAAGCCCTCCCGGGACGCCTCGGGCCGGTGGACCGCACCGTTCGTGATGGCCCCGTTCAACACCCGCGTCGTCCGGCGCAGCAACGCCCTGCAGGACTGGGCGTACGGCCGGGAGTTCGCCTACGGCGAGGTCATGGCGGCCGGGAAGGGCGTCACCGGCGCGGTCACCGCGGCCGCGGTCACCGGCGGCCTGCTGGCGGCGGTGTCGGCGATGTCCCTGAAGCCCACCGCGGCGCTGCTCGACCGGGTGCTGCCGGCCCCGGGCACCGGCCCCGACGAGGACACCCGGGAGAACGGGTTCTTCCGCATGGTCACCACCGGGACGACGACGTCGGGCCGACGCTTCCGGTCCACCGCCGCCGGTCCGGGCGACCCCGGGTACGCCGCCACCGCGGTCATGCTCGGGCAGACCGCGTTGGCCCTCGCCCTGGACGACCTGCCCGACCGGGCCGGGTCGCTGACCCCGGCGACCGCGCTGGGCACCGTGCTCGTGGACCGGCTGCGGGCCGCCGGGCACACCTACGAGGTCACGGAGTTCTGACGTGGTCCGCCTCGCCGAGCCCGCTGACCTGCCCCTGCTCGCGGCCGTGGAGTCCGCGGCCGACCAGCTCTTCGTGCCGCTCGGGATGACCGACTTCCCGCCCCCGGCCACCCCGGGACAGCGGGCGGGCGCGTGGCGGGTCCTGGTGGAGGGGAGCCCACCACGGGGCTTCGCCGTCCTGGAGCTGGTGGACGGTGCGGTGCACCTGGAGCAGCTCTCGGTCGACCCGGCGCACGGGCGGCAGGGGATCGGGGCGGCGCTGCTGGCCGGGGCGGTCGACCAGGCACGGGAGCACGGCGCCGACCGGGTGACGCTGTGCACCTACGGCGACGTCGCGTGGAACGGGCCGTTCTACGCCCGGCACGGTTTCGTGGAACTGGCCGACCTGACCCCGGGTCTGGCTGCCCTGCGTGCCCACGAGGTCGAGCTGGGGCTGGACCGCTACGGCCGGCGCACCGCGATGGTGCGCCGGCTGTAGTCAGGCGTCGCCGGAGCGGATCACCCGGCCGGGCAGCGCGCCGGGCACGATCTCGCCGTCCCGCACCACCGCGGTGCCGGCCACCAGCACGTGCCGGAACCCGCTCGTGGGGGCCGTGGCGGTGTAGGTCGCCCGGTCGGTCACGGTGTCCGGGTCGAACACCACCAGGTCGGCGTCCGCTCCGACCTGCACCCGGCCCTTGCGGCGCATCGCCGGGGCGGCCGCCTCGAGCAGCTGGGCCGGCAGCAGCGACGACCGCCGCAGGGCCTCGGTGAGCGTCAGCAGCCCCCGCTCGCGCACCAGCCAGCGCAGGGTCCGGCCGTAGGACCCGGCCGACCGGGGGTGGGTGAAGGCGTCGGCCGGCGGTGGCCAGACGTCCGGGACGGCGGCCCCGCCCGGTCCCACCAGGGGCATCGCGTCGGTGGCGACGACGGTGTCGGGCAGCAGGAACGAGCGCTCCAGCACCGCGAGGTCGGCCGGGTCGTCCTCGTCCAGGGTGTGCACCACCACCAGTCCGCCGGGGTCGACGGTCCGCAGGTGGGTCAGCTCGGCGGCGTCCGCGATCCGCCGGCCGGTGCCCAGCCAGGTCAGCGAGGACGGCGTCAGGCCCATCCGGTGCAGCGCCCCGGGAGCCAGGAAGGACGCCCCCACGACCGTCGACCCGGCGCCGTACGGGTAGGCCTCGGTGCTGACCCGCACCCCCTCGCCGCGGGCGGTCTGCACCGCGGCGGCCACCTCGTCGATCATCCGGTTCGACGTGGAGTTCACGTGGCAGACGTGCATGTGCGCCCCGGTCCCCGCGGCGGCGGCGATCACCTCCAGCGCGCCCTCCAGCGAGGTGCCCGGCTCCTCGGTGGAGATGAAGCGGGTGTGGGTGAACGTGGGCACCCCCCGGCGGGCGGCGAGCCCGGCCAGCCGGAAGTACTCGGCCCGGCCGCTGTCGGGGGCGTAGCCGACCAGGCAGCCGATGCCCAGCGCACCCTCGTCGACCGCCCGGTCGAGGTGGCCCAGGATCGCGTCCACCTCGGCGTCGCCGGCCGGGCCACGCCAGCGGGGGCCGTCCTGGTGGGTGCCGAAGAGGTCCAGGCTCAGGTCCCCGTCGCCGGGCAGCGGCACGCCGTCCAGCACGTGCATCCGGGCGTCGGTCCACGCCGCGGAGAACCCGACGTTCACCGGCCGCCCCTCGGCCTCCGCCCGGGCGCAGGCGGCGGCCACCGGGAGGGCGCCGGCCTCCAGCTCCAGGGCCGTGGTGACCCCGTCCATGGCCTGCAGGCGCAGCCCGGGCACCGTCTGGGCGTGGCTGTGCAGGTCCACGAAGCCGGGGGCGAGCACCAGTCCGGTGACGTCCCACGTGGTCCGGGCCGGGGGTGCGACCTCGGCGACGGCGGTGATGGTGCCGCCGGTGACGCCGACGGCCCGGACGGCGTCCAGCCCGGTCTCCGGGTCGATCACCCGGGCGCCGGTGAGCACGAGGTCGTGCACGTGCTCGGGCATCAGCCCACCCGCGGGTTGGCGCGCACCCCGTAGTGCACGTACTCGGCCCCGTCGGGCAGCGCGTAGAACGTGACGGCCATCCAGCTCTCCTGACCCGGCGGCTGGGCGCAGAACAACCCGTCGGCGACCGGGTGCAGCGTCATCTCCTCGGGGGCGTGCCCGGGGGCGTCGGCCAGCGGGCCGGTGGGCACCATCCGCAGCACCAGGGACCCGTCGCGCTCGGTCACCTCGGTGCGCATCGAGCTGCGCTCGTAGGTGCCGACGTAGCGGCCGAGCTCGAGGTCAGGAGCCGGGGCCGGGGGCACCAGCTGGTCGGCCATCGTCACCCCGGCGAGCTCGCTCACGACCTCCCCCACCAGCGCGCGGAACAGGTCGGTGCTGTGCCCGCCGTTCGTCAGCAGCGCCACCACCAGCCCGGCGCCGGGCAGCACCCGCAGGTAGGCGTTCTGCCCGAACGTGCTCCCGTCGTGGCCGTAGAGCCGCTCGCCGTGCCAGTCGAAGCGGATCCAGCCCAGGCCCCAGGAGTCGCCCAGGGTGTGGGTGTCGGGCAGCTCGGCGTGCGCGGCCTGCATGTCGGCGGCGGTCGCGGCGGAGACGAGCGGTCCGCCGTCCTGCAGGTGCGCGCGGGCGAAGGCGGTCACGTCGCGGGCCGAGGCGTTGATCAGCCCGGCCGGGCCGGCGGACCGGGGGAGCAGGAACGTGCTGACGGGGGTGAACGGCTGGTCCGGGCCCTCCGAGACGTGGCCGACGGCGGCTCGGTGCAGGATCGCCTCCTCGGGCAGCGTGGACGTGCGGGTGAGCCCGAGGGGTTCGACGACCCGCTCGCGCAGCACGGTGTCCCAGGTCTTCCCGGTCAGCACCTCGACGACGCGGCCGGCCAGGCTGTACCCGGAGTTGCAGTAGGAGAAGGTCGCGCCCAGCGGGTGGTTCTGCGCGACGTCGGCCAGGGCGGCCACGTACCTCTCGAGGACGTCGTCCCCACGGCCGGTGTCGGTGAAGACGTCGCCGTCGATGCCGCTGGTGTGGGTGAGCAGGTGGCGCATGGTCACCCGCTCCGCGACGTCGGGGTCACCGAGGGCGAGGTCGGGCAGCACCTCGACCAGCGGCGCGTCCAGGTCGAGTCGGCCCTCCTCGACCAGCTGCATGACCAGGGTCGCCGTCCAGACCTTGCTGATCGACCCGATCTGGAACACCGAGTCGGTGGTGACCTCCACGCCGGTGGCGGTGTTGAGCACCCCGGTGGCCGCCTCGGCCAGCTCGTCGTCGGCGCCGTCGACACCCAGCCGGAGGACGGCGAGGGTGGCTCCGGGCACCTGGTGGCCCGCGGCGAGCTCGTCGAGACGCTGCTGCCAGTGTGCGGTGTCCAGCTGCGGTCGTTCCTGTGCCTGTGTTCGTGCAGGGGTGGTCGTCACGTGTCGCTCCGTCCAGTCGAGGATGCGGTGGCTGTAGTCCGCCCGGTGGGAGGGGCGGCCGTCGAGGACGAACAGGTGCGAGGCACCCGGGTAGAGCACCAGTTCGGTGGGGACGCCGCGGCTGCGCAGCGCGGTGAACCACTGCTCGGCCTGGCCGACCGGGCAGCGCTGGTCGTCGGCGCCGTGCAGCACGAGGGTCGGTGTGGTGACCTCGCCGACCCGGGTCCACGGGTCGATCTCGGCCAGGGCGGCGGGCTCGGTGACCGGGTCCGGCCACTCCAGACCGCCCAGCAGCGTCCCGACGTCGGAGGTGCCCCACTGGCTGCGCAGGTCGGCCACCACCCCGCCGGCGACGGCCGCCGCGAACCGGTCGGTGCGTCCGGTGAGCCAGCAGGTGAGGTACCCGCCGTAGGAGTAGCCGGTGAGCGCCAGCCGGTCTGGGTCGGCGACCCCCTCGGCGACGAGCTCGTCCAGGGGGTCGAGCACGTCGCGCTCGTCGGCCAGCCCCCAGCGGCCGACCGCGGACCGGTAGGCGGCCTGGCCGTAGCCGTCACTGCCCCGGATGTTGAGCAGCAGGACCGACCAGCCGCGCGAGGCGAGCACCTGGTGGTACGGGTGGACGGCGTCGGCAGCCGGTGACCAGGCGTTGTGCGGCCCACCGTGCACGTCGACCAGCAGCGGGCCGGGCCCGACGGCCGCCGGGTCGCGCAGCAACCAGCCGTGCACCTGGGTCCCGTCGTGCACGGTGGAGGTGCGCGGCTCCGGGCGCAGCAGCACGACGTCGGGGAGGCTCTGCGCGGTGTGCCGGGTCAGCCGGGTGACGGGCCCGCCGGCCAGCGGGACGACGGCGACCTCGCCGAACGTGTCCGGGTCGGCCAGCACCACGGCGGCCACCGCGGCCCCGGACGCGACCGCGAGCCCGGAGGCCACGACGTCGTCACCGGTGACCAGCGGCCGCGGCGTACCGGTGCCGTCGACGGCGGTGGTGTGCACGTGCGAGCAGCCGCGGTCCCGGATGCAGAACACGACCGTCGTCCCGTCCGGGGTCAGCTGTGGCAGCCCGCCGGGGTAGCCGGGCCCGCCGGGCATGACGTTGCGGTCCAGGGCGGCGGCCAGGTCCTCGACGGGGCCACCGTCCAGCGGCACGCGGAGCAGCTGGGTGTGGCCCACCTCGACCGCCTGCTGGCCGGCGACCAGCAGCGTCCCGGCGTCGACCCAGAGCACCGGCCCGGCGACGCCGTCGGTCGGACCGACCCGGTGGGGTGCGCCGCCGTCGACGGGCACCAGGTGGACCGCGGAGCGGCCGGTGCGGTCGGCGTCGGCGTCGGTCGCGGCGGCGAAGGCCAGTCGGGTGCCGTCCGGGGACCAGGCCGGTGGGCCGGCGTGCCAGTCGCCCGTCGTCAGCTGCGCCACCTCGCCGCTGTCCCGGTCCAGCACGTGCAGGTGTGCGCGCACGGTGCCCAGCCGGCCCGACCCGTCGGCCTTGTGGTCCAGCCGCCCGGTCACCAGCGGGGCGTGCTCGGCGGCGGGGCCCTCGGGCTCCGGGCCGGAGCGCACCGGGGCGGTGAAGGCGATGCGGCTGCCGTCCGGGCTCCACACCGGGCGCCCGGCGCCCAGCGGCAGACCGGTGACGCACTCCGCCTCGCCGCCGGCCATCGGCAGCACGTGCAGCTGGGCCGGGTCGTCCCCACCGCGCAGGAACGCCAGGCTGTTCCCGTCGGGGGAGAAGGCCGGTGCGGTGTCGGCGGGGCCGGAGGTCAGCCGGGCCGGCGCGGCCCAGCCGTCACCGTCGGCACGCACCACCCACAGCGACCGGCGGTCGGCGTCGGCCACGGTGTCGGTGGTGCGCAGGACGTAGACGACGGTGCGGCCGTCCGGGGCGATCGCCGGGTCCCCGGGCAGCTCCAGGTCGGCGAGGTCGGCGACCTCCAGCGGGCGGGACATGCCGGGAGCCTGCCCGGGCCGGGCCGAGACCGGTTCGTCCGACCCGACGAACAGGAGCAGCCGGGCTTGGGCGGCGGGACCAACGACGCCGCTCGTGGCGCCCCTAGCGTCCACCGCCATGACGACCAGCACCGAGACGGGCACCCGCACGCTGGACCAGGTCGGCGCCTGGCTGTCCGAGCGGCTGCCGGCCCTGCTCGCCGAGCACGACGTGCCGGCGGCCGCCGTCGCGGTCTCGGTCGGCGGCGAGGTGGTCGAGGCCGCGGCCGGCGTGCTCAGCCTGGCTACGGGGGTCCCGGCCACCCCGGACACGGTCTTCCAGATCGGCTCGATCACCAAGGTCTGGACGGCGACCCTGGTGCTGCAGCTGGTCGACGAGGGCCTGGTCGAGCTCGACGCACCGGTGCGCCGGTACGTGCCCGAGCTCCGGCTGGGCGACGAGTCCGCCGCCGAGGCCGTCACCGTGCGGCAGCTGCTGTGCCACACCGCCGGGTTCGAGGGCGACGTGTTCACCGACACCGGCCGCGGCGACGACGCCCTGGAGCGGTTCCTGACCGAGCTCGGTGACGTCGTCCAGCTCTTCGCGCCGGGGGAGCTGTTCTCCTACAACAACGCCGGCTACTGCGTGCTCGGACGACTGGTCGAGCTGCTGCGCGGCAAGCCCTTCGACGACTGCCTGCGCGACCACCTCATCGCACCGCTGGGGCTGGCCACCGCCTCGCCGAGCCCGTACGAGGCGATCCTGCACCGGGTCGCCATCGGACACCTGACCCCCGCCCCCGGCCAGGCGCAGGTGCCCGCCCCGATCTGGGCCATGGTCCGCTCCAACGCCCCGGCCGGCTCGCAGCTGGCGATGAGCGCCCGGGACCTGCTCGGCTTCGCCCGGCTCCACCTGTCCGGGGGGTTGGCCCCCGACGGCACCCGCCTGCTGTCGGAGGCCTCGGTGCAAGCGATGTGCGAGTCGCAGGTGCGGCTGCCCGAGCTGCGGGTGCTGGGCGACGCGTGGGGGCTGGGCTGGGAGCTGTTCGACTCGAGCACCCCGGTGCACGGGCACGACGGCAACACCATCGGCCAGGCCTCCTTCCTGCGCCTGGTCCCCGAGCACGACCTCGCCGTCAGCCTGCTCACCAACGGCGGCAACCCCTACGGGCTCTACGCCGACGTCGTCGGGCACGTGCTGACCGAGCTCGCCGGGGTCGAGCCCCGGTTGCTGCCCACCCCGCCGGCCGACCCGCCCCGGGTCGTCGCCGCCCGGTTCACCGGCACCTACGCGAGCCTGGTCGCCGACCTCGTCGTGGACGCCGACGACGACGGACGGATCTGGCTGTCGATGGTGCCCAAGGGCGCGGTGGCCGAGATGTCGGAGGCTCCCGAGCGCACCGAGCTGGTCGCCTACGGCCCCGACTCGCTCATCCCGCTGCAGAGCCAGATGGGGCTGCACATCCCGCACGTCTTCCTCGGTGACGACGGCGAGGGCCGGGCCCGGTTCCTGCACGTCGGCCGCGCCGTCCGCCGCGCCTGACCTGTCCACCCGCACCACCCGCACCGCCCCGGCTCGTCCGGACCGACGAACACCGGCACCCCGCCACCAGGCAGCGTCTGGCCCACCCCGCCCGAGAGGACCCACCCATGAGGCTCGTCCGGACCGTCGTCGGCACCAGCGCCGCCGCCCTGGCACTGACCGCCTGCGGAGGTGGGGACGGCGGGAGCGCTGCCGTCGCCTCCGGCGGGACCTTCACCTTCGCGGTGGCCGCCGACCCGGGGAACCTGGACCCGCAGGCCTCGGCGGCCAGCGGGCTGTTCCAGATCACCCACTTCGCCTACGACTCGCTGCTGGGGCTGGACGGCGACGGGCAGGTCGTCTCCCAGCTGGCCACCGACTGGTCGGTGGACGGCCTGACGGTCACGTTGACCATGGACCCCGACGTCACCTGCTCCGACGGCACCCCGTTCACCGCCGCCGACGCGGCGGAGAACATCAACTTCGTCGCCGACCCGGAGAACCAGAGCCCGTTCCTCGGCGTCTTCGTGCCCAACGGCGTCACCGCCGCGGGCGCCGGCGACGGGACGGTCACCCTGACCCTGGCCGCCCCTGCACCGTTCGTGCTCAACGGGCTGGCCGGGGTGCCGATGGTCTGCTCGGCCGGTCTGGCCGACCGCGACCAGCTCACCGACTCCACGCTGGGCACCGGGCCGTTCCAGCTCTCCGAGGCCGTCCCGAACGACCACTACACGTACACCGTCCGCGACGACTACACCTGGGGCCCCGACGGCGCCAGCACGTCGGAGGAGGGCACCCCGGACCAGGTGGTCTTCCAGATCGTGCCCAACGAGACCACCGCGGCCAACCAGCTGCTGTCCGGCGAGGTGACCGCCGGACAGGTCATCGGCCCGGACTACGACCGCCTCGAGGCCGCCGGTCTGTTCTCCACCAGCGTCACCGCCGTGCTCGGCGAGCAGTGGTACAACCAGACCGCCGGCCGACCCAGCGCCGACCCGGCCGTGCGTCTGGCGCTCACCCAGGCCGTCGACTACGAGCAGGTCGCCACCGTGCTCAGCTCCGGTCGCGGCGGTCCGGGCACCAGCTTCGCCGCCTCCGCGCCCTCGGCCTGCGGTGGCGACTCGGTCTCCGACGCCTTCCCGACCTTCGACACCGACGCCGCTGCGGCGACGCTGGACGAGGCCGGCTGGGTGGCCGGCTCCGACGGCACCCGCGCCAAGGACGGCATGCCACTGGCCGTCACGTTCCTCTACGACACCGACCTCGGCGCCTCCGGCTCGGCGGCCGCCGAGCTGGTCACGGCCGCCTGGCAGGACCTCGGGGTGACCGTCGAGGTGACCCCGCAGGACGAGACCGCCTCCATCGACACCCTGTTCAGCACCGGTGACTGGGACGCCGCCTGGGTGGCGCTCAACGTCAGCAGCCCCGACCAGGTGGTGCCCTTCGTGTCCGGCCCGGTCGTGCCCGACGGCAACAACTTCGCCCACATCGCCAACGCGGACTACGACGCGGCGGTCGCCGAGGCGTCCGCCCTGGAGGGCACCGACGGCTGCCAGACGTGGTTGGCGGCCGAGGCGGCCCTCGTCGGGTCGGCCGACGTCTTCCCCTTCGCCAACCAGGAGACGACCTTCTTCGGCAACGGCGCGGAGTTCGCCGTCGGCGACGGCCTCATCCCCACCAGCATCCGGATGACCGTCGGCTGACCCCGACCGGACCGGGCAGGACGACGGAGAGGGGAGCGGCGGTGAGCAGCACGACGACCGAGCAGGTGGACGGCGCGGCGGGGACCCCGGTGGTGTCCCGCAGCAGGCCGGGCGGGCGGCCGTGGCTGCGCTTCGCCCTGCGGCGGGGCGGACGGTTGCTGGTCTCCCTGTGGGTGCTGTTTACCGCCTCGTTCCTGATCCTGCACCTGATCCCGGGCGACCCGGTGCGGGCGGCGCTGGGGCCCACCGCACCGGCGGCGCTGGTGGCGGCCCGCCGGGCCTCCCTGGGCCTGGACGACCCGCTGTGGCAGCAGTACCTGGACCACCTGCGGGGCGTCCTCACCGGTGACCTGGGCTCCTCGCTGGGCAGCTCGCTCCCGGTCTCGCAGATCATCGGCCAGCGGCTGCCGGCGACCCTGGAGCTGGCCCTGCTGTCCTTCGTCGTGGTGATCGCGATCGCCGTCCCGGTGGGGGTGGGGATGGCCGTGCTGACCCGCGGGGGCCGGCGTCGTCGGGCGGAGCTGGCGTTCTCCTCCGGCAGCACCGTGCTCGGTGCCGTGCCGGACTTCCTGCTGGGCGTGGCGTTCGTCTACGTCTTCAGCGTGACGCTGGGCTGGCTGCCGGTGGCCGGCCGGACCGGCCCGTCGTCCTACCTCCTCCCGGTGCTGGCCCTGGCGCTGGGGCCGGCCGCCGCGCTGGCCCGGATCATGCGGGTGGAGATGCTCACCGCGTTGCGGGCCGACCACGTGCGCACCGCCCGGGCCAAGCGGTTGCCGGCCGCCCGGGTCTACCTGCGTCACGCGCTGCCGCACGCCCTCACCGCCGCCATCACCCTCGGCGGTCTGCTCCTCGGCGCGCTGGTGGCCGGCACCGTGCTGGTGGAGAACGTCTTCTCCTGGCCGGGCCTGGGGAGCACGATCGTGTCCTCGATCCTGGAGAAGGACTACCCCGTCGTGCAGGCCGTCGTGCTCGTCTACGGCGCCGGCGTGCTGCTGGTGAACCTCGGCGTGGACGTCGTCCTGTCGCTGCTGGACCCGCGCTCCGTGATCCGGGAGAACTGATGACCGCCGGAGTGCCGGGTGCCCTCGTCCCCGTCGCCGGCGCGGGCCGGTCGGAGGCCCGCGGCCGCTGGGGTGCGGTGCTGCGCACCCCCGTGGGCATCAGCGCCGGCCTGCTGCTGCTCGCCGTCCTGGTGCTGGCCGCGGTGGCGCCGCTGGTGTGGGGGGAGCGGGCCGACGCGGTCGACACCGATGCGCTGCTGCAGGGCTCCTCGGCCGCGCACTGGGTCGGCACCGACAACCTGGGCCGGGACCTGTTCGCCCGGGTGCTGGTGGCCACCCGCCTCTCGGTGCAGCTCGCCCTGGTCGCCACCGCGATCACCGTGGTGGTCGGGCTGCTGCTGGGCACCGCCCCGGTGGTGCTGCCCCGGCGCATCGGCCGGCTGGTCACCGCGGGCGTCGACGTCGCCGTCGCCTTCCCGGGCCTGCTGCTCGCGCTGTTCTTCGCCGTCGTCTTCGGCGTCGGCGCCACCGGGGCCGTGCTGGCCATCGGCATCGCGGGCGGCCCGGCGTTCGCCCGGCTGACCTCGACGCTGGCGGCGGGGGTGGCGTCGCGGGACTACGTGCTGGCCGCGCGGATCGCCGGGGTGAGCCGGGTCCGGGTGCTGCTGCGGCACGTGCTGCCGAACATCGCCGAGCCGCTGGTCGTCAACGCCACCATCGGCGCCGGCGGCGCACTGCTGGCCTTCGCCGGGCTGTCGTTCCTCGGGCTCGGGGTGCAGGCGCCGGACTACGACTGGGGCCGCCTGCTGCAGGACGGTCTGTCGGGCATCTACCGGCACCCGGAGGCCGCCCTCGCCCCGGGCGTCGCCATCGTCGTGGCGGGGCTGGCCTTCAACCTCTTCGGCGAGGCGGTGGCCAAGGGCATCGGGCTGACCACGACGGTCGGCGCCCTGCCCTCGCGTCGCCGGCGCAGCAGGACCGACGACGAGGCCCCGGCGACCGAGCCCGCGGTCCGTGGCACCGGTGACCTGGTGCTCGACGTCCGAGACCTGTCGGTGACTTTCCCCGGCGCGCACGGCCCGGTGCGTCCGGTGCGCGGGGTGACCTTCACGGTGCGTCGGGGCGAGGCCGTGGGCGTCGTCGGGGAGTCCGGCTCGGGCAAGTCCCTGACCGCGCTCGCCGTCGCCCGGCTGGTGGAGGAACCGGGCGAGGTGACCTCCGGGCGGCTGGACTTCCTGGGCACCGACCTGCGCACGGGGGGTGACCGGGCGCACCGGCAGCTGCTCGGCACCGGCTTCGCGATGGTGTTCCAGGACCCGATGACGTCGCTGAACCCCACCACGCGGATCGGCACCCAGCTGGCCGAGGGTGCCCGTCAGCACCAGGGCCTGTCCCGGTCGGACGCGTCGGCCCGTGCGGTCGACCGGCTGCGCAGCGTCCGGGTGCCCGAGCCCGAACGGCGGGCGCGGCAGTACCCGCACGAGTTCTCCGGCGGCATGCGGCAGCGCGCCATGATCGGCATGGGCCTGATGGGCCGGCCGGCGCTGATCGTGGCCGACGAGCCGACCACCGCCCTGGACGTCACGGTGCAGCGGTCGGTGCTGGACCTGCTGGCCACCATCCGCCGGGACGACGACGTGGCGCTGCTGCTGATCAGCCACGACGTCTCCGTGGTCCGCGAGGTGTGCGACCGGGTGCTGGTCATGTACGCCGGCCGTGTCGTGGAGGACCTGCCGGCGACGGCGCTGTCGGAGGGCCGGCACCCCTACACCCGGGCACTGGTCGCCACGGTGCCGGACATGCACGTGGACCTCGACCAGCCGCTCCCGGTCATCCCCGGCCGGCCCGTCGACCCCTCGGCGCAGCCACCGGGCTGCGCCTTCGCCGCGCGGTGCCCGCTGGCGTCGGACCGCTGCCTGGCCGAGGACCCGCCGCTGGTGGCCGACGAGGCCGGGCGGCGGGTGGCGTGCTGGCACGCCGACGACGCCGACGGGGTGCACCGACCGGTGCTGGCCGGGGCCGGCCGGGGTCGGGACGAGGAGGAGGTGGCATGAGCGAGCTGCGGTTCGACGACGTCCGGGTGCACTACGGCAGCGCCCGGACCGGGCACACCGCCGTCGACGGGGTGAGCCTGGTGGTGCCCGACGGGCAGGTGGTCGGTCTGGTGGGGGAGTCCGGTTCGGGCAAGTCGACGCTGGCCAAGGCCGCCGTCGGGCTCGCCCCGCTCACCGGGGGCAGCATCCTGCTCGACGGGGAGCCGCTGCCGACCAGGGGCCGGCGGCCGGTGCAGATGGTGTTCCAGGACCCGTACTCCTCGCTGGACCCCCGGATGACCATCGGCGACAGCATCGGCGAGGCGGTGCCCCGGGGGACGTCGCGGGCCGACCGGCGGGCCGAGGTCTCCCGGCTCCTCGAGCTGGTGGAGCTGGACCCGGCCCGCGCCCGGTCGCACCCGGCGCAGCTGTCCGGGGGGCAGCGCCAGCGGGTGGCCGTGGCCCGGGCGCTGGCCGCCCGACCGGACGTCGTGATCGCCGACGAGATCACCTCCGCCCTGGACGTCTCCATCCAGGGGACGGTGCTCAACCTGGTGCGCCGGCTCCAACGGGAGCTGGGCACCTCGATGCTGTTCATCTCGCACGACCTGGCCGTGGTGCGGTACGTGGCGAGCACGATCGCCGTCATGCGGGAGGGCCGGATCGTCGAGCAGGGCCCGTCCGCCCGGGTGCTGGGCGAGCCGCAGCACCCCTACACCCGGGAGCTGCTGGCCGCGATCCCCGGCGCCGTGCCCGTCGGGGTGCTCCGGTGACCGGCCCGGTGCCGGCGCACCTGCTCGCCGACGTCGAGGAGCTGGTGCGCTGCGAGTCGCCGTCGGCCGACCTGGCCGCGGTCGCCCGCAGCGCCGAGGTCGTCGCCGGGGTGGGGCGACGGTGGCTGGGTGTCGAGCCCGAGCGCATCGTGCTCGAGGGCCGCACCCACCTGCGCTGGAGGCTGGGGACCGGGCCGGCGCGGGTGCTGCTGCTGGGCCACCACGACACGGTGTGGCCGACGGGGTCGTCGCAGACCCACCCCTGGTCGGTCGAGGACGGGGTGCTCCGCGGGCCGGGGTGCCTGGACATGAAGGCCGGGCTGGTGCTCGCCTTCGCCGCGGTGGCCGCACTGCCGGACCCCGACGGGGTGACCGTGCTGGTCACCGGCGACGAGGAGCTGGGCTCGCCCACCTCCCGGGCGTTGATCGAGGACGAGGCCCGGGGCTGCCGGGCCGCACTGGTGCTGGAGGCCGCCGCCGACGGCGGGGGGCTCAAGACCGGCCGCAAGGGGGTCTCGCTCTACACGGTGTCGGTCACCGGACGGGCCTCGCACGCCGGGCTGGACCCGGCGGGCGGGGTCAACGCCGGGGTGGAGCTGGCCCACCAGGTGCTGGCCCTGGCCGGGCTCGGGGACGACGAGCGGGGCACGACGGTGACCCCGACGGCGTCGACCGCGGGCACGGTCAGCAACACCGTGCCGGCCCGGGCCAGCGTCGCGGTGGACGTGCGGGTGCGCGACGCCGCCGAGCAGGACCGGGTGGACGTCGCCGTCCGTGGGCTGCGCCCGGTGCTCCCCGGGGCCCGGCTCGAGGTGACGGGGGGCCCGAACCGCCCGCCGATGGAACCGGCCACGTCCGCGGCCCTGTTCGCCCGGGCCGCCGAGCTCGCCGAGGGGCTCGGTCTGCCCCCGCTCACCGGGGTCTCGGTCGGCGGCGCCTCCGACGGCAACTTCACCGCCGGGGTCGGGGTGCCCACCCTGGACGGTCTGGGTGCGGTCGGTGGCGGCGCGCACGCGGACTCCGAGCACGTGCTGGTCGGGGAGCTGCCGGGCCGGCTGGCGCTGCTGGGCGCGCTGCTGTCGGACCTGCTCGCCGACCACCGGGACGCGGGGGAGGGGGCGTGACCCTCGGGGAGGCCACCGCCGCCGCCGACACGGCCGCGCGGGCCGCCGGCGTCGGCGTGCGGGACGTGCGCACCGTCGCCGAGCTGGTCGAGGTGACCGAGCTGTTCGACGCGATCTGGCGGCGGGCGGCCAACCCCCCGCTGACCACCGAGCTGCTGCGGGCGCTGGCCACGGCCGGCAGCTACGTGGTCGGGGCCTATGACGGTGCGGAGCTGGTCGGGGCCTGCGTCGGGTTCTTCGCCGCCCCGGCGGCCGGGTCGCTGCACAGCCACATCGCCGGGGTGTCCCCCGCCGCGCGGGGCCGCCACGTCGGGTTCGCCCTGAAGCTGCACCAGCGGGCCTGGGCGCTGCAGCGCGGGGTCACCGAGGTGACCTGGACCTTCGACCCGCTGGTCGCCCGCAATGCCTGGTTCAACACCGGCAAGCTCGGCGCGCAGGCCGTGGAGTACCTGCCCGACCACTACGGCGGCATGCGCGACGAGATCAACGGCGACGACGCCACCGACCGCCTGCTCGTGCGCTGGGACCTGCGGGCCCCACGGGTGGTCGCAGCCTGCCGGGGGGAGAGCCACCCCGCCGACGCCGTCGCCGAGCGGGCCCGTGGTGCCGTGGTGGCCCTGGGCCCCTCCGCCACGGGTGGGCCGGTGGCCGGCACCACCGACGGTCACGTGGTGCTGGTCGCCGTCCCGCCCGACGTGGAGGCCCTGCGCCGCACCGACCCCGCGCTGGCCGCGCACTGGCGGTCCGCGGTGCGCGACGCCCTGCACCCGCTGCTGGCCGACGGCGGCCGGGTGACCGGCTTCGACCGGGCCGGCTGGTACGTGTTGGAGCGGCGTCCCGCCGGCCCCCCGAACGTCACCCGCGCCCCGCAGGACAGGACAGCCGAGAGGACACCGTGGAGCTGATCGAGGACCGCGTCGAGGGCATCGAGCTGCGGAGGATCGGGCTGCCCCTGGTCTCCCCGTTCCGCACCTCCTTCGGCACCCAGACCCACCGGGACGTGCTGCTGGTCCGGGTGGTCACGGCCGCCGCCGAGGGCTGGGGCGAGTGCGTGGCGATGGCCGACCCGCTCTACTCCGAGGAGTACGTGGACGGCGCCGTCGACGTGCTGCGCCGCTTCCTGGTGCCCCGGCTGGCCGCCGCCGGACGGGTCGACGCGGCCGCGGTGGCCGAGGTGCTCGCCCCGGTGCACGGACACCGGATGGCCAAGGCCGCCCTGGAGCTCGCCGTGCTCGACGCGGAGCTGCGGGCCGCCGGCACCCCGCTGTCCCGGCGCCTCGGTGCGGTGCACGACCGGGTGCCCTGCGGGGTGTCGGTCGGCATCATGGACTCGGTCCCCGAGCTGCTGGAGGCCGTGGGCGGCTACCTCGACCAGGGGTACGTGCGGATCAAGCTCAAGATCGAACCGGGCTGGGACGTCGACCCGGTCCGTGCGGTCCGCGAGCGGTTCGGCGACGAGGTCCTGCTGCAGGTCGACGCCAACACCGCCTACACCGTCTCCGACGCCCGGCACCTGGCCCGGCTGGACCCCTTCGACCTGCTGCTGATCGAGCAGCCCCTGCCCGAGGACGACGTGCTCGGGCACGCCGCCCTCGCCCGGCAGATCACCACCCCGGTGTGCCTGGACGAGTCGATCACCTCGGCCCGGGCGGCGGCGGCGGCCATCTCGCTCGGGGCGTGCTCGATCGTCAACGTCAAGCCGGGTCGGGTCGGCGGGTACCTGGAGGCCCGGCGCATCCACGACGTGTGCGCCGCCCACGGGGTGCCGGTGTGGTGCGGGGGGATGTTGGAGACCGGCATCGGGCGGGCGGCCAACGTGGCGCTGGCCGCGCTGCCCGGCTTCACGCTGCCCGGGGACACGTCGGCGTCGGACAGGTACTACGCCGCCGACGTCACCGACCCCTTCGTGCTCGAGGACGGTCACCTCGCCGTGCCCACCGGGCCGGGGACCGGCGTCGTCCCGCTGCCCGACACCCTCGCCGACGTGACCACCTGGAGCGAGTGGCTGACCGTCTGAGCCCGGGCGGTACCGTCCGGTCCGGTCCTGAGTCGTCGACCGGACGGGAGTGCGCCGGGGTGAGCAGAGGACCGCAGGCGGGGCTGCGCCGGGTGCTGGACGACCTGGGCACCACCCTCCTGGAGCTGTTGCACGGTGACCCCGAGGCGGTTCCCCGACTGGGCGGGGTGGTCATCCACGACCCCATCGACGAACCGCAGCTGCCCCCGGCCGCCCTGGTGCTCGGCGTGGGGGTGGCCGACCCGGTCGCGGTGACGGCGCTGCTGGAGCACCTGGGCCGGTGCGGTGCTGCCGGACTGGTGCTGCGGGCCCCGGTGGCGGCCACCCCGGCGGTGCTGGCCGCCGCCGCCGGATCGGGGGTGGCGCTCCTGGGTCTGACCCGGGGCGCGACCTGGGCCCAGCTGGCCGCGATGCTGCGCGCGCTGCTGGCCGAGGGCGACGTCGGACTCGGGGCACCGGAGTCCCTCGGCGGGCTGCCCTCGGGTGACCTGTTCTCGCTGGCCAACGCGGTGGCGGCGCTGCTGGACGCCCCGATCACCATCGAGGACCGCAGCAACCGCGTGCTCGCCTTCTCCGGCCGGCAGGACGAGGCCGACCGGGGTCGCGTCGAGACCGTCCTGGGGTTGCAGGTGCCCGAGTCCTACTCCCGGACGCTCACCGAGCGCGGGGTCTTCCGTGAGCTCTACCGCAGCGACCGGCCGGTGCTCGTCGACCCGGTGCCGGCCGTCGACGGCTCGGCGTCGCTGCCCCGGGCGGCGATCGCGGTGCGTGCCGGGGAGGAGGTGCTGGGCTCCATCTGGGTCGTGCTGCGGGACCGGCTCAGCCCCGAGCGCACCGAGGCGCTGTGCGAGGCGGCGACCCTGGTGGCGCTGCACATGCTGCGGGTCCGGGCCGGCGCCGACGTCCACCGCCGGCTGCGCGCGGACCTGGTGAGCACCGCGTTGGAGGGCGGCGCGGGTGCCCGGGAGGCCCTGCAGCGACTGGGACTGGGCGACCAGCCCGTGGCGGTCCTCGCCCTCGCGGTCGCCGACGGTGCCACCCCCGGGGAGCGGGCCGTCGGGGACGCCGACGCCGACGCGGGGCTGGCCAACGACCGCCAGCGGCTCACCGACGCCTTCGCCGTCCACCTCGGGGCGGTGCACCCGCGGTCGGCCACCGCGCTGGTCGGGCACGCCACCTACGGCCTGGTCCCGGTCCCCGGGGCCGACGGCGAGGAGCGGGCGGTCCGGATCGCCACCGACTTCCTGGACCGGGTGGGCAGCCGGATCCCCGCCGTCATCGGCCTGGGGGTCCCCGGGACCGACGTGGCCGGGGTCGCCGCGGCGCGGACGGCGGCCGACCGGGCGCTGCGGGTGCTGCGGGGACGACCCGGTCCGGTGCGCGTGGCCCGGCTGGTCGACGTGCACGTGGAGTCCCTGCTGCTGGACCTGCGGGACCTGGCTGCCGCGCGGGGGGACCGGCCGGCCGGTCCGGTCGCCCGGCTCGCCGCCTACGACAGCCGGCACGACAGCCGCCTGGTGGAGACCCTGCGCGCGTGGCTCGACACCTTCGGCGACGTGACCGCGGCCGCCGCGTCGCTCTACGTGCACCCCAACACGTTCCGCTACCGCCTGCGGCGCGTGGCGGAGGTCGGGGAGCTCGACCTGGGCGACGCCGACGCCCGGTTCGCCGCCACCGTCCAGCTGCGGTTGTTCGGGCCCGGCTGAGCGGGTCATCCGAGACCGGGGTGACCCACCAGACGGGTTCGCCCCCGGGGCGGGTGGGCAGGAGATGGGTGTCGCAACGGCGCGGTGACCCGTCCAGCCCGCACTCGTCAGGAGCCGTCATGAGCCAGTCCCGCCCGGTGGTCGTCGTCGTCGGAGGGGGCTTCGCCGGCTTCCACGCCCTGCGTCGGCTGGAGAAGACGCTCCCGCCGGAGGCCGCGGAGCTGGTCCTGGTCAACCCGAGCGACTACCTGCTCTACAGCCCGCTCCTGCCCGACGTGAGCGCTGGCGTCGTCGAGCCCCGGCACATCGCCGTCTCGCTGCGCCAGCAGCTGCGCCGCACCCGGGTGCTCCTGGGCAGCGCCACCTCGGTCGACCCACAGGCCAAGACGGTCACCGTCACCACCACCGAGGACGGCGGCGCCGTCGACGGGGAGCACGTCCAGCACTACGACCGGCTCGTCCTCGTCCCCGGCTCGATCACCCGCCAGTTCGACATCCCCGGCGTCGCCGAGCGGGCCCACGGGGTGAAGACCCTCGTGGAGGCCCAGTTCCTCCGCGACCACCTGCTGCGCCAGCTCGACCGCGCCGACGCCCTGCCCGAGGGCCCCGAGCACGACGCCGAGCGCCGTCAGCGGCTGACCGTCGTCGCCGTGGGTGCGGGCTACACCGGCACCGAGATCGTCGCCCAGCTGCAGTACTGGCTCGGCACCATCGCCTCCCGCTGGGCCCGCGTCCGTCCCGCCGACATCTCCTGGGTGCTCATCGACCTCGCCAAGAGCGTGCTGCCCGAGCTCGGCCCCGACCTGGGTGCCGTGGCGATGGACGCGCTGCACCGCCGGGGCATCGACGTCCGGCTGGGTGTCACGGTGAAGGAGGCCCGGGACGGCGAGACCGAGCTGACCGACGGCTCCACCATCCCCAGCCGCACCCTCATCTGGGGCGCCGGCGTGGCCGCCAGCCCGCTCGTGGGCACGCTCGGGCTGCCGTTGCAGAAGGGCCGGCTCGTCGTCGACGCCGACCTCGCCGTCCCGGGTGTGGACGGCGTCTGGGCCGGTGGCGACGCCGCCGCCGTCCCCGACCTGGCCAGCCCGGACTGGTCCCCGGCCGGCACGACGCAGGACCAGCCGGTCACCCCGCCGACCGCCCAGCACGCCCAGCGCCAGGGAACCGCGCTGGGCCGCAACGTCGCCGCGAGCCTCGGGGTGGGCCGGGCCCGGCCGTACAAGCACCGCGACCTGGGACTGGTCGCCGACCTCGGCGGTCGGGACGCCGTCGCGAAGCCGCTGGGCATCAAGCTGCGCGGACCGCTGGCCAAGATCGTCGCCCGCGGCTACCACCTGTACGCGCTGCCCTCGATGAACAACCGGGTGCGGGTGGGCACCGACTGGCTGCTGGCCAGCCTGCTGCCCGCCCAGTCGGTGGAGGTCTCCCGGATCTCCTCCGACCAGGCGCTGGTGAGCACCGCGCAGCAGTCGCAGGCACACCTGCAGCGCTGATCCCCCCGCGCGGCCCCGCGCCGTGGGACCCTCCGGGCTCGGAACGGTCACGGGGGGTCCGGTGCGGGGTCTGCGGGTGGTGGGGGCGGCGGCTGCGGTGCTGCTGATGACGGCGGGGTGCGGGTTCGCCTCGGCGCTGGCTGACCCTGAGGAGCAGGCACCGGACCCGGTGCCTGTCGTGGCTCCCACGACCACGGCACCACCGCCGGGCCCGGTCACTCTGGCCGCCGTCGACGTCTCGACCGCGCGCCTGGGCTCCGACCACCTGACCGTGGTGCGGGGCGTGACCCAGACCGGACTGGTCCCGGGCATCAGCGAGTGGCGGGACGACTGCGGGGTCGAGGCGGCCGGGCTGCAGTACGTCGCGGTGACGATCGGCTTCGAGGGGTCCGACGTCGCGGGGCACCTCACCGTCGAGCCCGGTCCGGACACCCCGGCCGACATCGCGCCGCTCGGGGTCTTCTTCGACGGCGCCGACGAGCCCTACTGCCAGGACGACCCCCCGTTCCAGCCCACCGACACGTTCTGGTGGCACGGCGGGCCGGACGGCGACGTGACCGCCTACATCGTGCTGCGCGACGCGGTGACGCCGGCGACGCCCGAGGGGCGCGCCGAGGTGTTCTCGACGTTCAGCATCCGCATCGACGCGCTCCGGGTCCACGGCGCCGGAGACCAGCCCTTCCAGCTGGCCACGCCCAGCATCGGAGCCCTCTGCGCCGACGACCCCGATGCCCTGTGCGTGCCCCTGACCTGAGCCTGCTGGTGGAGTGGGAGGGCGCGGTTCCCGCGTCCCTGTCACTCCATGGCCCGGGTACACCTCCGGCCCGACCGCCCCTGGCTGGGGTGGTCGGGCCGGTGGTGCCCTGTGGGGGTCTCTACTGCTGGTGCTGGCGGCGCCGGGTGGCGGTCGTCAGGCCCAGGCCGAGGGCGAGGGCGAGCAGGGCGGCCAGCAGCGGGGTGGTGAGGTCGGCGCCGGTGTAGGCGAGGGTCTCGTCGGTGCTGGTGTTCTGGTCGTCGGTGCCGGCGTCGTAGGTGACGGCGTTGGCGACGGGGGTGGTGCCGGTGAGGACGACCGGGGTGAGGCCGCGGGGGGTCTCCGGGGTGGTGGCGTCCTCCGGGGTGGTCACCGGGGTCTCGGGGTCCGTCGGGTCCTCAGGGGTGCCCGGGGTCTCGGGGTCGGTGGGGGTGCCGGGGGTGGCGGGGCCGCAGTCGGCGGCGGCGTCGCCGAGCAGGCCGATGGCGATGCCGCAGACGTCGACGGGGACCTCGATGCCGGGCCCGCCGGGGCCGTCGGTGCCGGGGGTGGTGTCGCCGGTGCAGTCGGTGGCGGCGTCGCCGAGGAGGCCGACGCTGATGCCGCAGACGTCCACCGGGACGGTGACGGGGACGTCGGTGCCGGTGCCCGGCGTGGTGCCCGGGGTCGGGGTCGTGTCGCCGGTGGTGGCTCCACCGGTGCAGTCCGAGCTGGCGTCACCGAGGACGCCGGCGGCGATGCCGCAGACGTCGACGGGGACGGTGACCGGGACGGTCACGCCGGTGCCGGTGCCGGTGCCGGTGCCGGGGTTGGTGGGCGTGGTGCCCGGCGTGGTGGGGGTGGTGCCGCCGGTGGTGGCGCCACCGGTGCAGTCGGCCGAGGCGTCGCCGATGACGCCGGCGGCGATGCCGCAGACGTTCACGGGGACGGTGACGGGGACGTCGACGTCGTTGCCGGAGCCGACGGTGCCGGTGCCCGGGGTCGTGCCGGGCGTGGTCGGCGTGGTGCCCGGGGTGGTGGGGGTGGTGCCGCCGGTGGCGGAGCCGCCGGTGCAGTCGGCCGAGGCGTCGCCGATGACGCCGGCGGCGATGCCGCAGACGTTGACGGGGACGGTGACGGGGACGTCGACGTCGTTGCCGGAGCCGGTGGTGCCGGTGCCGGGGTTCGTCGGGGTGGTGCCCGGGGTGGGCGTCGTGCCGCCGGCGGTGGAGCCGCCGGTGCAGTCAGCAGCCGCGTCGCCGAGGAGGCCGACGCCGATCCCGCAGACGTTCACCGGGACGGTGACGGGGACGTCGACGTCGTTGCCGGAGGCGATCCCACCCGAGCCGGTGGTCCCGGTGGCCGGGGTGGGGGCGGTGCCGGTGCTGGCGCCGCCGTCGGAGGTCGCGGTGCCGTCACCGAGGACGCCGGCGGCGATGCCGCCGACGTTGACCGGGGCGGCGACGTCGAGGTCGACGTCGTTGCCGGAGGCGATCCCGCCGGAGGTGCCCGCCCCGGTGGCCGGGGCGTCGGGGGCCGGGGTGGTCGAGGCCCCGCCGGTGGAGTTCGCGGCGGCGTCACCGAGGACGCCGGCGGCGATGCCGCCGACGTTGATCGGGGCGGCGACGTCGAGGTCGACGTCGTTGCCGGAGGCGATGCCCCCGGAGGAGGAGGCCGGGGCCGGCGCGGGGGCCGGCACAGGGGCCGGGGCGGTGGACGCTCCGCCGGTGGAGTCTGCGGTGCTGTCACCGGCGACGCCGGCGGCGATGCCGCCGACGTTGACGGGGGCGGCGACGTCGATGTCCACGGTGTTGCCCGAGAGCAGTCCACCGCTGGATGCGGCAGGTGCGGCGGCCGGGGCCGGGGCGGGGGTGGTGGCGCCGCCGGTGGAGCTGGTGGTCGCGTCGCCGAGGATGCCGGCGGTGATGCCGGTGACGTCGACGGGGGCGGCGATGGTGACGGTGATGGTGTTGCCGGTCAGGAGGCCGGTTCCGGTGTCGGCTGAGGCGATACCGCTGCCGGTGGCCAGGAGGCCTCCGGTGAGCAGTGCCGTCTGCAGACCGCGCTTGACCCACAGGTTCATCGCGAGAGTCCTTCTCAGGGAATGGTGCTGGGACTGATGGGTGCCGGCCCGCTCGTGGGGGGTCGGGTGTCGCCGTGCTCAGCGCGCAGAGGCTGAGGGGCGCCCGGGTCAGTCGGGGGAGAAGGAGGGGTCGTACGCGGTGTTGCCCGCGGCGTCGCGGGCGGTGTCGGCGGTCGCGGTGAGGCCCGCGGCGTCGGCGGCCGCCACGGCGGCGGAGAGGTCCGCGGCCGTCTGGTCGTGCTGGGTGGGGCCACCGACGGAACCGGTGGAGGCACTCATGGGAGCCGCCGGGGAGACCGGGGCAGCCGGGGAGGAGGTGGGGGAGACCGGCGCGACGGGCGCGTGCATGGTCTGGGTCGCAGCCTGCACCGCGACACCCACGGAGCGCTCGACCGACGTGTCCGCAGCGTCGGTCAGCTCGACCACGGCACCTCTGTGCGGTGTCGTGGTCGGAGCCGGGGTGACCGGGGCCGAGGCCGCGAGGGAGGCGTCGGGTGCTGCGACGAGAGAAGTCGACGCGATGGAGGCAGCGGAGGGCAGGTCGATGACGGGGGTCAGCGGGTCCGTCACGGGAGCCAGGGGAGTGACGACCGGAGCGATCACGTCGGTCACCGGCGCGAGAGCGTCCGTGACCGGCGACAGGCTCTCCACCAGCGGGTCCACCACCGGGGCGGCGACTTCGACGACGGGTGCCACCACGGGGGCGACGGCCTGCACGACGGGTGCCGCGACCTGCACGACCGGCGCCACCACGGGCGCGGCGACCTGCACGACCGGGGCCACGACGGGCGCCACGACCTGGGCCACCGGGGCGACGACCTGGGCGACGGGAGTAGCTACCGGCGCGGCGACCTGGGAGACGACCGGGGCCACCGGGGTGGTCACCGCCGTCACCACGTCGGCGACCGGGGCGGTCACGCTCGACAGCAGCGAGGGCTGCTCGGCCTGCGCCGACGCGGTCGCCTGACCGGCCAGCCACAGCCCGGCACCCAGGCCGGCCACGGTGAGCGCGCGCCCGGCGAACCGGGAGAGGCGGACCCCACGTCGGGATACGGACATCGGGCACACCTCCACTCACGGTCATCTGACGACTACACCTAGTAGAACGAGACGATGCCGTCCGGGGCCCGGTGAAGCGCGTCGCCCGATGGGATGGAGATGCGGGAACGGACGGTGACGATCCGTGAGCCCCCCGTACGAGGGAGGGCGGGCAGACTCGGGCCATGGCTGATCTGCGCTTCTGGTTCGACCCGGTCTGTCCCTTCGCCTGGCTGACCAGCCGGTGGGTGGAGGAGGTGGCCCGGCAGCGGGAGTACGAGGTCGAGTGGCGCTTCATCTCCCTGCGGCTGCTCAACGCCCACGTCGACTACGACGCCCACTTCCCGCCGGAGTACGAGGCAGGCCACACCGCCGGCCTGCGGCTGCTGCGGGTGGCCGCCCGGGTCCGCGACGAACACGGGGACGACGCTGTCGGCCGTCTCTACACCGCACTCGGCCACGGCATCCACGACGCAGCCCCGGTCGAGGGCGGGACCCCCGGCCACGACCGGCGCGGTACGACGGACTTCGTCGTCCCCGTGCTGGAGGGACTCGGCTGGGACGCCGCACTCGCCGACGCCCTCGAGGACACCTCCCTCGACGCGCGCATCCAGGCCGAGACCGACGAGGCGCTCGCCCTGACCGGCAAGGACGTCGGCACGCCGATCCTGCAGTTCCGCCCGCCCGAGGGGCTCGCCTTCTTCGGCCCGGTGATCAGCCGACTGCCCGACCCCGAGGACGCCGTGGCGCTCTGGGACCACGTCATCGGGCTGGCGTCCTTCGGCGGCTTCACCGAGCTCAAGCGGAGCCTGCGCGAGCGCCCCCAGCTGCGCAGCTTCGGCGTGGAGCCCGGCGAGGTCGGCGCGACCGAGGACTGGCACGGCGGCAGCCGCCGGCAGAAGCGCTGAGCGCGGTGACCGACCTGGTCCTGTCCGACGTCCGTCCCTGGGGAGCCGCCCCGGTCGACCTGCTGGTCACCGACGGCCGCATCGAGGCCGTCGTCCCGGCCGGCAGCGGCGCGCAGGCCGACGACCGCATCGACGGCGCCGGGCTGCTCGCCCTGCCCGGCTTCGTCAACGCACACGCCCACGTCGACAAGAGCTGGTGGGGACGACCCTGGGTCTCCTACGGCGGCGAGGCGACGACCCAGGGTCGGATCGCCCACGAGCGGGCCGAGCGCGACGCGCTGGGCATCCCGAGCGTGGACTCGACCGTCGCGGTGCTGCGCGAGCTGCTGCGGCACGGCACCACGGCCGTCCGCACCCACGTCGACGTCGACCTCGGTGTCGGACTGCGCGGCATCGAGGTGGTCCGGGAGGCTGCGGCCGCGCTCGACGGGGCCGTCGAGGTGGAGCTCGTGGCCTTCCCCCAGGACGGCGTCGTGCGTCGTCCCGGGGTGCTGGAGCTCCTGGACCGGGCCGCTGCGGACGGCGTCGCCAGCATCGGCGGGCTCGACCCGGCGTCCATCGACCGTGACCCGGTCGCCCAGCTCGACGGTCTGGTCGACATCGCCGTCCGGCGCGGTGTGGGGCTGGACCTGCACGTGCACGACGGCGGCGAGCTCGGCGGCTTCACCTACGACCTGCTGCTCGACCGCGTCCGGCACGCCGGCCTGCAGGGGCGGGTCACGGTCTCGCACGGGTTCGCCCTCGGGGAGCTGCCGACCGCCCGCCAGGAGCGGCTGCTGGACGAGCTCGCCGAGCTGGACGTCGCGTGGACGACGGTGGCGCCGGTCCGCTCGGCCCCGCTGCCCTGGGCGGGGATGCGGCCGCGCGGGGTCGGTCTCGGGCTGGGCACCGACGGCATCCGCGACCTCTGGTCCCCGTTCGGGGACGGCGACCTGCTGCGCGTGGCGCTGGACTTCGCCCGGCTGCACGGCTTGCGCACCGACGGCGACCTCACCGCCGCCGTCGAGCTCGCCACGTCGGGCGGTGCCCGGTTCGTGCACCGGGACGTCCACGACCTGGTCCCCGGTGCACGGGCCGACGTGGTGCTGCTGGACGCCGAGAACGTCCCCGACGCCCTGGTCCGAGCGCCTCGTCGGTCGCTGGTGCTGGCCGGCGGGCGGACGGTCGTGCGGGACGGCGAACTGGTGCTCTGAGCTGCGCTTTCGGGTTGTCGGACAGTCGCCGCCGCGGTAAACTTCGAACACCTGATCGAACGTCCTGGGGGGTGCTGTGAGCGAACTGCGTTCAGCTGTCGACGCCCTCGCGGCCGACGACCTGCACGGGTTGGTGGACGGCCAGCTGCTGGACCGGACGGCGGAGCTGGTGCAGTCGATCAACCGGCTGAGCGCGGAGCTGACTCGCACCGTGCGGCACGCCGACGTGGTCGGTGCTGCCGAGCACGACGGGCTGAGGACGATGCAGTCCCACCTGCGCGGGCACCACCACTTCTCGGGCGGAGCAGCCGCTGCGGTGGTGAAGACCGGTCGGGTGCTGGAGCACCTGCCGCGGCTGGAGGCCGCGTTCGCCGAGGGCGCGGTCACCGCCGCCCAGGTCGGGGTGGTCGCCGACGCGCTGCGGCCGTGTGACATCGCTGCGGCCGCCGAGCAGGACGTCGACCTCGACGTCTTCGACGAGGCGTGGACCGAGGTCGCTCGGACGCTGCCGCACGCGAAGCTGGCGACCGCGGTGAGCGCCTTCCGCAACGCGCTGGACCCCGACGGTCCCGAGCCGGACCCCACGGAGGAGCGCCGGTTCACGATGACCCGGCACGCCAACGGGTCAGGGTCGGGCCGCTTCGACCTCGACGCCGTGGGGTTCGAGAAGGTGCAGGCGGTGATCGAGTCGATGGTCCAGGCCGACCGGCCCCTGGGGGACATGCGGAACAGGGCCCAGCAGCAGGCTGACGCGTTGGTGCAGTGGGCCGACAACACCCTGGCCGCTGGGAGCGCCCCGTTCCTGCGCACGGTCAAGCCCCAGGTCGCGGTCACCATCGACCTCCAGGACCTGGTGGACCCGAGCACCGGCCACGACACCGCCACCACCGGCTTCGGCGCCACCATCAGCGCGGCCAGGGCCCGCTGGATCGCCTGCGACTCCGCGGTCACCCGCATCGTCATGGGCCCCGACGGGCTCCCCCTGGACGTCGGCCGCACCAAGCGGGTCGTCCCCCCGCACATCCGCAAGGCCGTCGAAGCCAGGGACGGGCACTGCGTCTTCGCCGGCTGTCACGCCCCCACGCACTGGTGCGACGTCCACCACCTGCTCGAGTGGCTCCGCGACGGTGGAGACACGAGCGTGGAGAACTCGGCGCTGCTGTGCGAACGGCACCACACGAAGGTGCACCACGGGTTCCGGGTGGAGCGCGACGACGGAGCACCACCCGGGCGTCGATGGCGCACGTTCCGCCCCGACGGCACCGAGATCGTGCTGGCCCGCCTCTGCGGCTGAAGCCTGCGTCAGGTCAGCCCAGCAGCTGCAGGTCCACCCGGTAGCCGGTGAGCTCCCGGTAGGCACCCGATCTCAGGTCGAGGTCAGGCTCGTCCGTGGGGTCCGGGGCCATCTCGGCGTCGGCCAGGTCCTCCGCGCCCGGGACGACGATGAACGTCCGCCCACCTCCGGCCGCGTGCCAGGTGCTGGAGTGGTCGTCGGGAACAGCGCCGTGGGTCTCCTCGAAGAGCTCCCGGACGAGCTGGATGCGTTCGACGCGCCCGCGGACCGGCGGCAGGTCGTCGGTCCAGTCGCCGCCGTGCCACGTCGCCGTGAAGCGCCCTCGGAGCCTGACGATGCCGGTGGGCAGCTCGCGGCCGCGGACGGTCCAGGCCACCTGCACCCCGTTGCCGTCCAGCACGCGCGCGGTCCGCTCGGGGCCGACGTCGCCGACCGGGGTCGCCGTCCAGAGCTGCTCCGGTGCCGCGGCGTCCTCGATGAAGAGCAGTCGCCAGGACACGACGTCCCCGGATCGGAGCGGCCCACCGCAGCAGGCCAGCTCCCACTCCGACACGTCCACCTGCAGCCGTGGATCGCTCACCGCAGGTAGGAAGCGCCGTTCACGTCGAGGACGGCGCCGCTGCACCACAGCGCGTCCGGCCCGGTCAGGAACTCCACCGCGGCGGCGACCTCCGGGGGCTCGCCCACCCGGTTGAACGGGCTCTGCGCGCGGATGCCGTCACCGACCGGACCGGCCAGCAGCTCGGTGGCCATGTCCGTGGCGACGAAGCCCGGGGCCACCGCGGAGACGCCGATGCCGTGGCGGCCCAGGGCCAGGGCCAGCGACTGGGTGAGGGAGTGCACCGCGGCCTTGGACGCCCCGTAGGCCATCGCCTGCGGCTCGCCGCGGAAGGCGCCGCGCGAGCCGACGGTGACGATCCGGCCGCCGTCCGGGCCCTCGGGTCGGTCGAGCAGGTGCCGCACGACCTGCCAGCTGACGTTCGCCGTCCCGGTGAGGTTGACCGACAGCACCCGGTTCCAGGAGTACTGCCACTGCTCGTAGTCCGAGTCCTCGATGACCAGCGCGTCGTGCGCGGCGGCGTTGTTCACCAGCACGTCGACCCCGCCCAGGCCCTCGACCGCCGCGGCCACCATCGACGCGACGTCGGTGGGCACGCCCAGGTCGCCGCAGACCAGCACGTGGCCGTCGCCGGGCAGCGAGTCCAGCACCGCCCGGGCCGCGTCGGCGCTGCTGCCGTAGTGCACGGCCACCCGGTCGCCGCGCGCAGCGAGCCGATGGGCGATGGCCGCACCGATGCCGCGGGAGGCGCCGGTGACGAGGGAACGGGTGCGCGGGGAGGTCACCCGGGCACGGTAGCCACCGGCCGGGCCCCGTCGGGACCCGGCCGGAGGCTCCTGCTCAGCTGGCGTGCTCGGGACGGTGCGGGTGTCCCTCGACGGCGACGACGATGGCCTCCTGGGTGCTGCGGGCCACGATCATCTCCACCGGTTCGGTGTCGCTGGCGTTCTGCTCCCAGTGCACGATGCCCGGCGGGATGAACACGAAGTCGCCGGCTCGGGCCTCGCGGACGTCGTCGAGCTCCTCGCCCACCCACCAGCGCGTGACACCGCTGATCACGTAGATCGCGGTCTCGGACCGGCCGTGGTGGTGCACCCCGGTCTTCCCGCCGGGTTCGAGGACGGCGTAGCCCATCCACATGTCCGACGAGCCGGTCTGGTCGGCCGAGATCGCCGCGAACCGCTGCAGGCCCGGGGTCTGCGCGGTGCGGGTGTCGCGCTCCTCCGGCCCGATGACACGGACGTCGAGAGCCATCAGGCGATCCGCCGCAGCCGGTTGATGGTCAGGCCGTCGGCGTCCAGCAGCTCCTCGATCCGCCCGGCGAACTGCACCAGGTGCGGGGTGGCCAGGTGCGCGTCCAACTGCTCGGCGCCCTCCCAGTTCTCGTAGAAGAAGAACGTCCCCGGCGCCTCGACCGACTCGTGCAGGTCGTAGTTGACGTAGCCGTCCTCCTGGCTGGTCGGCTCGATGAGGGCCTCCAGCGCGCTGCGCAGCTCGTCGGCCTTGCCGGGGGCCGCGGTCATGTACGCGATGACGGTGAGCAGGTCGCGGCGGTCGTCGGTGGGGGTGGGCATCACGGCTCCTGGGGTGCGGGGCGACGACGTCGTCGCCCGGGAGACCCACCGTGACGGTCCGACCGGTGGTGCACAACGGGTCGGGTGTCTCAGAACTGAGACGACGACGGGCGGCCCTCCCGGTGGGGGAGGACCGCCCGTAGAGCTGGAGCAGGTCAGGCGATGGAGCGGTCGGTGCCCACCGGTGCACCGTCGGCGACGTCGAGGGCGCCCTGCACGTCGTCGGGGTCGGCCTGCTCGAGCCCCCCGGTCTGGGAGACCTCGAAGTCCGGGCCGAGCTTCTCCAGCGCGAGCCGGCCGTACACCTGCTGCTGGGTGGCGACGCGCTGGGCGCGGCCCTTGCCCAGGAAGGAGACGATCCAGCTGAACGTGGTGACCACGCGGCTCTTGAACCCGACGATGTAGACCAGGTGCACCAGCAGCCACATCATCCAGGCCAGGAAGCCGGTGACCTTGAGCTTCCCGAGGTCGGCGACGGCGTGGTAGCGGCTGATCGTCGCCATCGAGCCCTTGTCGTGGTACGTGAAGGCGTTCTTGCCGGCCTTGCCCGCCACGGTCGCCGCGATCTGGTCGGCGGCGAAGCGGCCGCCCTGGATGGCGACCTGGGCGACGCCGGGCAGCTTGTCCAGGCTGGCCATGTCGCCGACGACGAAGACCTCGGGGTGGCCCGGGATGGTGAGGTCCTTCTGCACCTCGACCCGGCCGGCGCGGTCGATCGTCACGTCGCTCTGCTGGGCGAGCAGTGCACCCAGCGGGGAGGCCTGCACGCCGGCGGCCCAGATCTTGGTCGCCGCGACGACCCGGCGGGTGGTGCCGTCGGAGTCCTTGACGTCCAGGCCGTTGGCGTCCAGCCCGGTGACCATGGCGCCCAGCTGCACCTCCACGCCGATCTGGTTGAGCTGGCGGTGCGCGTTGCGCTGCAGCTTCTCGTGGAAGGGCGGCAGCACCTTGGGCGCGGCGTCCATCAGGATGACCCGGGCGGTCTTCGGGTCGATGTTGCGGAAGTTGCTCTTCAGGGTGCGGCGGGCCAGCTCGGCGATCTGCCCGGCCATCTCCACCCCGGTGGGGCCGGCGCCGACGACGACGAAGGTCAGCAGCCGGTCGATCTCGGCGGGGTCGGTGGCGACCTCGGCCATCTCGAAGGCGCCCAGGATGCGGCCGCGCAGCTCGAGGGCGTCGTCCACGCTCTTCATGCCGGGGGCGTACTGGGAGAACTGGCTGTTGCCGAAGTAGGACTGCCCGGCACCGGCGGCCACGATGAGGTGGTCGTAGGAGTGGGACGTCTCCCGGCCCAGCAGCCACGAGGTGACGGTCTTCTCGGCCAGGTCGATGTCGACGACCTCGCCGAGGATCACGGTGGCGTTGTCCTGCTTCTTCAGGATGTCCCGGGTCGGCGGGGCGATCTCGCCCTCGCTGATGATCCCGGTGGCCACCTGGTAGAGCAGCGGCTGGAAGAGGTGGTGGCCGGTCTTGGCCACCAGCGTCACGTCGACGTCGGCCTTGCGCAGCCGCTGGGCGGCGAACAGCCCGCCGAATCCGGAACCGATGATGACGACCTTGGGTCGGCGGCCGGTGGTCTGGTTCGTGGGCACAGCAGCAGCTCCGGATGTCGTCATGATGTCTCCATCGTCCCACGCCGAGGGGCCCTGGCGGGTCACCACCTGGCTCGCCCGGGCGAGCGACGTCGGACACAGCGTGACGTGGTTGCCCGGCGCCCGCCACCCCCGCGCACGGCGGAGGGCCGCCGTCCCCGGGTGGGGACGACGGCCCTCGGCCGGACGGCGGGTCAGCGGGTGCGGCGACCCACGACGGCCTGGGTGAGCAGGCCGATCCCGATGCCGAGCATCCAGACGTCCTTGGACACCGGGAGCCCGTCCTGGGTGGGGGCGATCGACTTGCCCGGCTTGGTCATGCCCGGGGTGCGCAGGTACAGCCCGAGCAGGCCACCGGAGAAGGCGGTCAGCGCGGCACCGGCGACGGCGGTCGGCACGAAGGGGGTCAGCAGCGCGGCGCCGATGACCATCTCGGCGGTCGACAGGCCCTTGGCGAAGGTGGCCGGGGCGACCTTCGACAGGAACGGGTAGGTGCCGGCGGCGAAGCCGTGCAGGCCGGCCGCGGTGTCGGCGTCGGCGTTCCGCTTGCCGAGCCCGGAGTTGAGGATGAACGCACCGGTCGCGACACGGGGTGCGATCTCGGCGGGGGTGATGGGCAGACGCATGGGGCCTCGTTCGGGGTCTGGTGCTGGGTGTGGGGGGTGCGGGTCAGTCTGACCGAGGTCAGCGGACGCCGCGGCGCGAGCGGGTGGCGGGCTGCTGTCCGGCGCGGGCGGCGAGCTCGGCGCGGGTGCGGGCCGGGCCCGACGAGCGGCCGGAGCCGCCGCCGCTGCCACCGGAGGAGCGACCACCGGAGCGGGCACCGCCGGAGGCGCCGCCACCGGCGGGGCTGCGACGTCGGCCGCCGTTGCCACCGCCGCCGCCGCCCTGGGGCTGCTCGACGACCGGGGCCGGCTCGACGTAGGGCGCGGCCGGGCCGGTCAGCGCCACGATCTCCCGGGCGCCGGGCTTGACCGCGGTGACCTCGGGGGTGATGCCGGCCTGGCGGGCCAGCAGCCGCACCTCACCGGCCTGGTCGGGGGTGGCGATGGTGACGACGGTGCCGCCGGCACCGGCGCGCGCCGTCCGGCCCGAGCGGTGCAGGTAGGCCTTGTGCTCGGCCGGCGGGTCGACGTGGACGACGATCGCGACGTCGTCGACGTGGATGCCGCGGGCGGCGATGTCGGTGGCGCAGAGCACCCGGGTCGAGCCGTTGGTGAAGGCCTCGAGGTTGCGCTCGCGGGCGTTCTGGCTCAGGTTGCCGTGCAGGTCGACGGCGGGGACGCCGCCGGCGGTGAGCTGCTTGGCCAGCTTCTTGGCCTGGTGCTTGGTGCGGGTGAACAGCACGACCCGGTCGTGGCCGGAGGCGAGCTCCTTGACGACCTGGCTCTTGTCCAGGGTGTCGACCCGGAACACGTGGTGGGTCATCGTGGAGACCGGGGCGACCGCGGGGTCGACCGAGTGCGTCTTCGGGTGGTCGAGGTAGCGCTTGACCAGGACGTCGACGCCGTTGTCCAGGGTGGCCGAGAACAGCATCCGCTGGCCGACCTTCGGGGTGCGGTCCATCAGGCGCTTGACGCCGGGCAGGAAGCCCAGGTCGGCCATGTGGTCGGCCTCGTCGAGGATGGTGACCTCGACGGCGGACAGGTCGCAGTGGCCCTGGCCGATGAGGTCCTCCAGGCGGCCGGGGCAGGCGATGAGCACGTCGATGCCGCCGGAGAGGGCCTGCACCTGCGGGTTCTGCCCGACGCCACCGAAGATCGTCGTCGTCTTCATGCCCAGCGCGCGGGCCAGCGGGTCGACCACGGCCGAGACCTGGTTGGCCAGCTCACGGGTCGGCACCAGGATCAGCGCGCGCGGCTTGCGCGGCTGGCGCTTGGTGCCCGAGCCCGCGAGGCGGGCGACCAGCGGGATGGAGAAGGCCAGCGTCTTGCCCGAGCCCGTGCGGCCGCGGCCGAGGACGTCCTTGCCGGCCAGGGTGTCGGGCAGCGTGGCGACCTGGATCGGGAACGGCGAGGCGATCCCGCTGGCGGTCAGCACCTCGACCAGCGGGGCGGGGACGCCGAGCGCGGCGAAGGTGGTGTCGGTGGGCAGCACGGTCGCGTCGGCACCGGCGGGCACCGTCTCGACCCGGGGCTGGACGACGGGCTGCTGCGCGCGCGGGTTGGGGACCTCGGCGGCCACGGGGGCCACGGGGGTCTGGGCCTGGACGGTCTGGTCGGCACCGGTGCCGCGACCACGGCCACCACGACGACGGCGGCCGGTGCCGGGGGCGCCGGCGACCTCGGGCTGGGCCGGCTCGTGCCGGGTGACCAGCGGCTGCGCAGGCGCGGAGGAGCCGGAGCGGAAGGAGGGGGAGGGGCGACCGCCACCGGCACCGGCCGGGCTGGTGGCCCGACGGCGGGGGCGGTCGTTGGGGGTCTGGCTCGATGTCACAGGGGGTGTCCTCACCGTGAGGTGGCCACCGTCGATCGCCAGGGCGGGGCCCACAGGGAGGGGCCGCACCGTCCGGTCGGACGTCGGGTCGCCGGCGCGCCTCGGTGGCGCAGCCTCGCGCCGACGTCGAGTCCACCTGCTCTCGGATGAGCGGGGGGCGGCGTCGGTGATCACCACTCTGCCACGCCCGGCGCCCGGCACCGTCGGGACGCGGGGGAGTCGGTGCTCACACCCCCGGCGGCGGACCTGCACGTGGCGTACAACGGGACCCCGTGACCACCCAGGACGAGAAGCCCTCCCCGGCCCGGGTGGAGGACCCGCCCTACGAGCCGGACCCCCGCCGCTGGAAGGCCCTCTCGGTCACCCTCGTCGTCGGCTTCATGACCCTGCTCGACGTCAGCATCGTGTCGGTCGCGCTGCCCTCGATGCAGGACGCCCTGGGCACGACGGCGTCCGGGGTGCAGTGGGTGGTCTCGGGCTACGCGCTGACCTTCGGCCTCGTGCTCGTTCCCGCCGGCAGGTTGGGTGACGCGTTCGGCCGACGACGGATCTTCCTGGTCGCCCTGGTGGTGTTCGTGCTCTCCAGCGCCGCGGCCGGGGCCGCACCCAGCGTGCTGATGCTCGTCGTCGCCCGCCTCGTGCAGGGCGTGGCCGCCGGCTTCCTGGCCCCGCAGAACTCCGCGCTGATCCAGCAGCTGTTCCGCGGGCCCGAGCGCGGCAAGGCCTTCGGGCTCTTCGGCGCCACCGTGGGCGTCTCCACCGCGATCGGGCCGGTGGTCGGCGGTCTGCTCATCGGCCTGTTCGGCGAGGACCTCGGCTGGCGGGCGATCTTCTTCGTCAACGTGCCCATCGGCGTCGTCGCGTTCGTGCTGGCCACCCGGCTGCTGCCCAAGGGCCGGCCCTCGGGGACCAGCACCGACATCGACGTCGTCGGCGTGCTGCTGCTCGGGGTCGGCGCCACCCTCGTCCTGCTGCCCCTGGTGCAGGCCGAGTCCGGGGGCATCGCCCGGCTGTGGTGGCTGTTCGTCCTCGGCGCGGCGGCGCTGGCCGCCTTCGCCTGGTGGGAGCGCCGGGTGGTCGCCCGCGACCGGGAGCCGGTCTTCGACGTGCGGCTGCTGACCCAGACCCGCGGGTACGCCTCCGGGGTCGCCGTGGGCACCGTGTACTTCATCGGGTTCAGCGGCATCTGGCTGGTCTTCGCGCTGTTCTTCCAGACCGGGCTGGGCTGGACCCCGCTGGAGTCCGGGCTGGCTGTCGTCCCCTTCGCCATCGGGGCCGCGGTCTCCGCCGCCGTCGCCGGCCGGCTGGTCACCCGCTTCGGCCGGCTGCTGACCGTCATCGGGCTCAGCGTCGTCTCCACCGGGCTCGCCGCCACCGCCGTCGTCGTGTGGCTGGTGCCCACCGACATCCTGGGCTGGGTCGTCGTCCCCACCCTGCTGCTGGCCGGGCTGGGCGGTGGGTTCGTGATCAGCCCGAACATCACCCTCACCCTGCGCGAGGTGCCGGTCCGGATGGCCGGCGCGGCCGGCGGCGGGCTGCAGACCATGCAGCGCTTCGGCGCCGCGCTGGGTTCGGCGGTCCTGCCGGGGCTGTTCTACGTGGTGCTGTCCAGCTCCGGGCAGCAGTACCCGGTCGCGGCCGGTGTCGCGCTGGGGACGGCGGTCCTGGGCGCGGTCGCCGCGCTGGTCATCGCCGTCCTGGACTGGCGCAAGGACCGCCCCGGCGGCGCACGGGACGTCGAGGACGCGGCGGCCGAGGAGCACGCGCACGCCCACCACGTGCACTGATCCTCAGCTGCTCGCACCCCGGTAGGTGCGGCGGTAGGCGAGCGGGGAGACCCCGATCGCGGCGTGCAGGTGCTGGCGCAGCGACGTCGCGCTGCCGAACCCGGCCTGCTCGGCGACCCGGTCGACGCTGACGTCGGTGGTCTCCAGCAGGTGCCGGGCCCGGTGCACCCGCTGCTGGGTGAGCCACCGCAGCGGGCTCTGGCCGGTCTCCTCCCGGAAGTGCCGGGTCAGGGTGCGCACGCTGGTGCCGGCGTGCCGGGCGAGGTCGTCGAGGGTGAGCGCGCGGTCGAGCCGGTGCAGGGCCCACTCCCGGGTCGCCGAGGTGCCCGAGCCGGCTTCGACGGGCACCGGGCGGTCGACGAACTGGGACTGCCCGCCGGTCCGCCAGGGCGCCACCACCCGGCGGCGGGCCACGTCGGCGGCCACTGCGTTGCCGTGGTCGCGGCGCACCACGTGCAGCAGCAGGTCGATGCCGGCGGCGTTCCCCGCGCTGGTCAGCACGTCGCCGTCGTCGACGAAGAGCACATCGGGGTCCAGGCGCACCTGCGGGTGCAGCCGGGCGAAGCGCTCGGCGTGCATCCAGTGCGTGGTCGCCGTCCGGCCGTCCAGGAGCCCCGCGGCGGCGAGCACGAACGCGCCGGTGCAGATCGACACCACCCGGGACCGGGACGCTGCCGCACGCAGCACGGCAACCAGGTCGGCGGGCACCTCGTCCGGGGTCGGCCACGGCCACCCGGAGACCCCGGGGACGACGACCGTGTCGGCCCCGTCCAGCAGGGCGGCGTCCCCGTCGGGCAGCAGCCGGTAGCCGGCAGAGGTGGTGATCGGGCCGCCGTCGGGCGTCGCGGTGCGCACCCGGTAGAGCGGCCGGCCCGTCTCGTCCTGGGCCCCGCCGAGGAAGGCGTGCGGGAGGCCCGTCTCGAAGGCGATCCCGGTGTCCAGGGCCAGGACGACGACCTCGTGCAGAGCCATGGCCGGATCCTTGCACGTGGTGGCCGTCCGGCCACTGTTCTCCGGCGGCGGGAGACGTCATGCTCAGCCCCGTGACCGCCGCACCGCGCACCCGCCGGATCCACCCCGCCTGGTGGGTCGCCGCGGTGACCTTCCTGGCGCTGGTCGGGGCGGCGGCGTTCCGGGCGGTGCCCGGTGTGCTCATCGAGCCGCTGCAGGAGGAGTTCGGCTGGTCGACGTCGACCATCTCCGCCGCGGTCGGGCTGAACATGGCGCTCTACGGGCTGACCGCGCCCTTCGCCGCGGCCCTGATGGAGCGCTTCGGGATCCGGCGGGTCGTGGTCAGCGCGCTGCTCGTCGTCGCGGTCGGGTCCGGGCTGACCGTGTTCATGACCGCGCCGTGGCAGCTGGTGCTGTGCTGGGGGCTGCTCGTCGGGCTGGGCACCGGGTCGATGGCCATGTCGTTGGTCGCCACGATCACCGGCCGCTGGTTCGTCGCCCGCCGCGGGCTGGTCTCCGGGGTGCTGACCGCCGGCGGGGCGGCCGGGCAGCTGGTGTTCCTGCCCGTCGTCGCCCAGGTCTCGGCCGCGCACGGCTGGCGACCGGCGGCCCTGGGGACGACGGCTGCCGCCCTCGTCGTCATCCCGCTGGTCGCCTTCTTCCTGCGCGACCGGCCCAGCGACGTCGATGCGGTGCCCTTCGGCGGCACGGCGGCCGACGAGCCGCCCCGGGCCACCGGCAACGCCGCCCGCACCGCGCTCGCCGGGCTCGCGCTGGCGTCGAGGACCCGGGTGTTCTGGCTGCTGGCCGCCGGGTTCGCGATCTGCGGGGCCACCACGAACGGGCTCGTGCAGCCGCACTTCATCCCGGCCGCGCACGACCACGGCATGCCGGTGACCACCGCGGCGTCACTGCTGGCCCTGGTCGGGCTGTTCGACATCGCCGGCACCATCGCCTCGGGCTGGCTGACCGACCGGGTCGACCCGCGCCTGCTGCTGCTGGCCTACTACTCGCTGCGCGGGTTGTCGCTCTTCCTGCTGCCGCCGCTGTTCGGCTCGGACCTGCAGGCCTCGATGATCGCGTTCATCGTGTTCTACGGCCTGGACTGGGTGGCCACCGTGCCGCCCACCCTCGCCCTCTGCCGGCAGCACTTCGGCGCCCGCGCCCCGGTGGTGTTCGGCTGGGTGTTCGCCAGCCACCAGGTCGGGTCGGCGATCGCGGCGTACTCGGCCGGGGTGGTCCGCGACGTCACCGGCACCTACGACGCCGCCTGGTACGGCGCGGCGCTCCTCTGCCTGGTCGCGGCCGGGCTGTCCATCGCGATCCGTAAGGGCTCGGCGCCGGTGCCGCCGTCCGCCCCCGACCCGGAGCTGGCCGCCGCCGAGGACGCTGTCACCCGCGGCTGACCCGCCCGCCCCTGCCCCCGGCGTCGATCAGCTCCGACGACCACCGTGCGTCCTCCTCCACCGGCGTCGGTGGAGGAGGACGGAGTTTCGTCGTCCCAGCTGATCAACGCCGGGGCGGCGGAGGGGTCACCAGGGGATGGGGCCGTCGTCGTCGGAGTAGGTGCCGGTGGGGCCGCCGTCGGGGAGGGTGGCCAGGCGGATCGGGGTCTGGGCGCCCTGCGCCGGGGTGCGGGTGCCGCGGAAGCCGTTGAGGTCGGTGGCCACGAAGCCGGGGCAGCCCATGTTGACCAGGATGCCGGTCTCCTTCAGCTCCTTGGCGTACTGCACGGTGACCGCGTTCAGGTAGGTCTTGGACGGCGAGTAGGCCGCCGACAGCGGGCCGGTGGTGCCGTCGTCGGCGCTCTGCCGGGTCAGCGACCCCACCCCGCTGGAGACGTTGACGATCCGCGGGGACGGCGAGCGGCGCAGCAGCGGCAGCACCGCGTTGGTCAGCCGGATCACGCCCCAGACGTTGACCTCGACGGCCGCACGGACGGCGTCCAGTCCCACCTCGCTGGGCGTCTGCACCCCGCCGCCGGTGACCCCGGCGTTGTTCACCAGCACGTCGAGGCCGCCGCGCTCGGCCAGCAGGGCCGCGGCGGCGGCCACGCTCGCGTCGTCGGTGACGTCCAGCGGCACCCCGAACGCGTCCGCCCCGGCCTCGCGCAGCCGGGCGACGGCGGCCTCCCGGCGTTCGTCGTCCCGGGCGCCGACGCCCACGGCCCAGCCGAGCCGGCCCAGCCCGGCGGCGATCTCGTACCCGATGCCCTTGTTCGCGCCGGTGACCAGCGCTGTCGTCGTCATGCGCCCAGGGTCGTCGCTGTCCGGGGCCCTGCGCCAACACCGATCGGGTGTGATCGATGCTCTCCGGGTATCGGTGGGCGTACCGTCGCCGGGGTGGAGACACGGGAGCTGCGCTACGTCGTGGCCGTGGCCGAGGAGCTGCACTTCGGGCGGGCGGCCCAGCGGCTCGGCATCGCCCAGCCGCCGCTGTCCCGGGCGATCAGCCAGGTGGAGCGCCGGTTGGGCACCCCGTTGTTCGAGCGCACCAGCCGCGTCGTCCGGCTGACCGCGGCCGGTGAGGTCCTGCTGCGCGAGGGGCGGGCCGCGCTGGCCGCGGTCGAGGCCGCCGAGCGGCGCACCCGTCGGGCTGCCCCGGACGCCGGGCAGGCCGGCGTCGTGCTGGTGACCAAGGCGGGCGCGTCGGCCGAGCTGCTCGCCAAGCTGCTGGACGCGTACGCCGCCGAACCCGACGCAGTGGCCGTCGACGTGCTGCTCTGCGGGATCGGCGAGCAGGAGCCGATGCTGCGCGACGGGCGCGCCGACGTCGCCCTGCTGCACCGGCCCTACGACTCCACCGCCGGGCTGGACGTCGAGGAGCTGGCCACCGAGGGCCAGCTCGCCGTGCTGCCGGCCGGCCACCCGCTCAGCGGCCGCACCGACGTCGTCCTGGCCGACCTGGACGACCTGCCCGGCCTCCCCGCGCCCCGTTGGCCGGGTCCCAGCGGCGTCTCGGCCGGGCCCGGCCCCGAGGTGCGCGACCACGCCCAGCTGCTGCAGCTCATCGCGCTGGGCCGCACGTTCGCGGTGCTGCCCGAGTCGGTCCGGCCACAGCTGCACGAGGGCCTCACCGCGGTGCCGGTGCTCGACGCGCCGTCGGTCACGACGGTGATCGCGTGGCCGCCGCACAGCCGGTCCCGCGCCGTGGCCGGCCTGGTGCGGACGGCGCTGCGGCTCTAGCCGATCCCGGCGCCCCAGCGGTCGGGGTGGCGGGGCTGCTGGACGTCGTCGGTCAGTGCCGCGGCGAAGGCGTCGGCGTCCCAGGCGGGACGCTGCCAGGTGGCTGCCGGGGCCGGGTGGGTCCACACCGACAGCTGGGACCCGTCGAAGGACAGCACCTGGCCGTGCAGGTGGGTGGCAGCCGGCGAGGCGAGGAACACCACCACGGGCGCCACGGTCTCCGGTGGCGGGAACGCCAGCGCGTGGCCGACGGCCCCGGTCTCGAACACGGCGGTCATGTCCGTGCGGGCGACCGGGGCCAGGGCGTTGACCCGGACGCCGTGGCGGTGCAGCTCGAGGTCCATCGCCCGGGTCAGCCCGACCACCCCGGCCTTGGCGGCGGCGTAGTTGGTCTGTCCGGCGGTGCCGAACAGCCCGGCGCCCGAGGTCACGTGCAGCACGGCGCCGCCGGTGTCGCGCATCGCCCGGACGGCGGCCCGGCTGCAGTCCCAGGTGCCGCGCAGGTGCACGGCGAGGACGTCGTCGAACTCGGCATCGGTCATCCTCGCCAGCGAGCGGTCCCGGGTGACGCCGGCGTTGGTGACCATCAGCCCGAGCGAGCCGAACGCCTCCACGCAGGTGTCGACCAGCGTCGTCCCGGCGCCCGTCCCGGCGACGGAGGCGACGCAGCCGACCGCGGTGCCGCCCCGTGCGGTGATGCCCTCGACGACCGCCGCGGTCCGGTCGGGGTCGGTGCCGTTGACCACCACCCGTGCCCCGGCCGCCGCCAGCGCCTCGGCGAACGCCCGGCCCAGGCCCCGGGTCGAGCCGGTGACCACCACCGGGAGGCCGGCCAGGTCGGTGCTCACCCCGCCACCGCCGGGGTGGCCAGCACGGCCCGCAGGACGGCCCGCAGTGCCGTGGCGGCGTCGGGCCGTTCGTGCCACCGCCCGAGCCGGACGACGTCCGCGACCACCGCACGTGCGGCGTGCACCAGCACCGCGGCCTGGTCCGCGGACAGCTCCGGCCGGGCGCGGGAGAGGGCGTCCACCCACGCGGCGACGTCGGCGCCGAGTGCCTGCCGCACCCGGCGGCCGGCCTCGGGGGGCAGGTTCTTGGCCTCCAGCACGTAGACGGCGAACAGCAGCCGTTCGGTGAGGCCGAGGTCGACGTGCGCGTCGACCAGGGCGTCCAGGTCGCTGCCCTCGGCGTGCTGGGCAGTGAGCCGCGAGCTGGCCGCGGTGAAGGCGGCCACCAGCAGGTCGGCCTTGGTGGCGTACCAGTGGTAGATGCTCGGCCCGGCCATCCCGAGCTCGGCGGCGATGTCGTCGAGGCTCACCGCCTGGTACCCGCGGGCGGCGAACAGCCCCACGGCGGTGTCGAGCAGCTGGTCGCCCCGGCCGGCCGGGGCCTGGCGAGCGGTCGTGACCCGACCGTCCGGGTCGGCCGCCCAGGAGGCACGGGCGGCCGACAGCGCGGCCGCGGCCAGCACCGCGGCGTGCCGTGCCCCGTCGGGGGCGCGGCGCTGCACCGAGGGACTGGCCAGCACGGCCAGCACGGCCGTGGTGGCGAACCGGGCCCGGTCGGCCGGGAGGTCCGGGCGGTCCCGGGTGATGACCGCGGTGAACCGGCGGGCCAGACCGGCGAAGCGGCGTTCCAGCGGCGTGCGCCGGGCGTCGTCCAGGTGCCGCAGTTCGCGCTGCAGCAGCACCCACAGGTCGTGCTCGGTGACCGCGGCGGTGGCCAGGACGTCGAGGAACTCCTCGAGCGGGGCGTCCGGCGCCCGGCCGAGGGCGGCCTCCACGACGTCCAGGGCGTCGCCCACCGCGGCCGCCAGCAGCTCCTGCTTGTCGGTGAAGTGCCGGTAGAGCGCAGGCGCGGTGATGCCCACGGCCGCGGCGACGTCGGCCATCGAGACGTGGTGGAAGCCGTGCAGCCGGAACAGCCGGCCGGCGGCCTCGGCGAGCTGGGTGCGGCGCTGGGCCGTGGGCAGCCGGGTGCGGCGGACCGACCCGGCGGGCGGGGGTGTCACCGGGTCGGTCCTCCTCACGGGCGTGCTCAGCCCAGCTCGCGCAGCCGGTGCTTCTGGATCTTGCCGCTGGCCGTGGCGGGCAGCGCCGGGACGACGGTCCAGTGCGTGGGGAACTTGGCCTTGGCCATCCGGGCGGCGTCCAGGTGCTCGATCATCCGCTCCGGCCCGGTCCACTCCACCCCCGGGGCGAGCACCAGCCAGGCGCCCACGGCCTCGCCCATCCGCTCGTCGGGGACGGCGGTCACCGCGGCCGCGGCCACGTCGGGGTGGGAGGCGAGGGTGGACTCGATGTCCAGGGTGGAGAACTTCTCCCCGCCCCGGTTGACGATGTCCTTGAGCCGGCCAGACATCCGCACCCAGCCCTCGGCGTCGACCACCCCGACGTCACCGGGGTAGAACCAGCCCTCGTCGTCGATCTGCTCGGCGGTCCGCTGCGTGTCGGTGTAGCGGGTGAGCAGCTGCGGGCCGCGGATCCGCAGCTCGCCCTCCTCGCCGTCGGGCAGTCGTTCCCGGTCGGGACCGACCGCCTCGATCTCCATGCCGGGCAGCACCTTCCCGTCCCACAGCGAGCGGCGCTCGACCGGGGCGTCCTCGGGGGCGGCGGCACACACCCCGGCGGTCTCGGTCATCCCGTAGCAGCGCATCGCCCGCACCCCGACGGCCTCGGCGCGCTGCACCACCACCGGTGGGATGGCGGCGCCGGCACAGGCGTACAGGTCCAACCGGTGCCCGGCCCCGGCGCCGGCCTCGTAGCGCTGCACCAGGTCGGCCAGGAACAGCGTGGCGCCCATCGCCAGGGACGCCCCCTCGCGTTCGATCACCGCGACCGCCTCGTCCGGCTGCCAGGCCGGCATGATCACCGACCGGGCGCCCAGGAAGGCCGGGAAGACGACACCGGCGACGAACCCGCCCAGGTGCGACAGCGGCGTCGCGCAGAGCACGACACAGCTGTCGTCGACGTCCAGGGCGACCTGGAAGGCACGCAGGTGCGCCAGCAGGGCCGAGCTGGACAGCAGGGCGCCCTTCGGGGCCGAGGTGGTGCCCGAGGTGTAGAGCAGCAGCGTCGGCTCGTCGGGGTCCAGCGGCTCGGGCAGCTCGGTCTCGGGCACCTCGCCGGTGACCGGCAGTGCCGACCAGCCCTCGCGGGTGCCGCCCACCAGGTAGCGGACGGCGGGGGAGTGCCCCAGCTCGGCGAGGATCGCGTCGGTCTCCTCGGCGGGCCGGCGGGGACCCAGCTCGGCGGCCACGGCGACCACGGTCGGCCGCGCGTCGCCCAGGATCTGGGCCATCTCGTGCTCCCGGTAGATCGGGATGACCGGCATGTCGACCGCCCCGATCCGGAACGCGGCGACCTGCAGCGCGAGGGCCTCCAGGCAGTTGGGCAGCTGCACCATCACCCGGTCACCACGCTGCACACCGCGGCGCACCAGGTCCGCGGCCACGGTGCGGACCCAGGCGTCGAACTCCCCGTAGGTGACCCGGCGGTCACCGAAGACGAACAGCTCCCGGTCCGGGGTGCGGGCTGCCTGCCCGGCGAGCAGGTACCCGATCCGGGGGTCGTGCACGTCGACCGCTGACGTCGTCGTCATGCCGTCGTCCTCTCTGCTGGTGCTGTCGGGGTGGTGGTGAGGCCGAGCAGGTACGCCCCGCCCTTCCTGCCCTCGCGGGGCGGGAGGGCGCCGAGCTGGCGGAGCATGTCGACGATCTCGAAGGCGGCGGTGTAGCGGGAGAGCAGTCCGTCGGTGAAGCCCAGGAAGACGTCGCAGCCCTGCACCCGGAAGGTCCGGTCGGTGTGCAGCGCCGCCGGGGCGTTCCCGGACTGCTCGAAGAGCACCAGCGCCCTGCCGTCGTCCACCGCGGTGAACAGCTGGACCTCGGTGACCCGGTACTCCGGCATCGCCCGCCAGATCGCGTCGACGTAGGCGCGTACGGCCTCGCGGCCGTGCAGCGGCTCGGGCCAGAAGACCCGCTCCTCCCAGGAGACGTCGGGGTGCAGCAGGGCGAGCACCGTGTCGGTGTCCCGGGAGTTCCAGGCGTCGATCCAGTCGTCGGCGAACCGGCGCAGGAACGCGGCGTCGACGGTCATGCGCGCTTCCCGATCGCGGCGTAGGCCTCGGAGATGCGCTCGACCACGTCGGGGTGCCAGACGATCTCGCGGTAGGCCATCGTCTCGAACGACAGCGCCGAGATCGGGTCCATCGCCGGCGAGCGCAGGATCATCTCCTTGTTGAACAGCGCGGACTTCGTCGTCGTCGCGGCGATGCTCGCCGCGATCCGGGTGGCCTCGGCGACGACCCCGCCGGTGGGCACCAGCCGGTCGACCAGCCCGATGCGCAGCGCCTCGTCGGCGTCGATCCGGTCCCCGCTGAGCGTCAGGAGCTTGGCCTGGCTGAGGCCGACGATCTTCCACAGCGGGGAGAAGTAGGGGGTCAGCCCGAACTTGACCTGCGGGAAGCCGAAGACGGCGTTCGCTGCGCCCACCCGGATGTCGCAGAAGACCGCGATGTCGCAGCCGCCGCCCAGCGTCGGGCCGGCGCAGGCGGCGATGGTCGGCTTCGGGTAGTCCAGCAGTGCCCCGTAGACCCGCAGGCACGCCGCCGCGTAGGCGGCACGGGACTCCTGGGTGAACCCGGACTGCAGGTCCAGGTCCAGTCCCGCGCAGAACATCTCCTCGCCGCCGGTGAGGACGACGGCAGCGACGTCGTCGTCGGTGCGCCAGGCGTCGAGGTGGTCACCGAGCCCGCCGAAGAGCTCCAGGCTCAGCGCGTTGCGCCGCTCGGGCCGGTCGAAGGTGATCGTGCCGACGCCCGCGGACGTCGAGGCGGTGATGGCGGTGGACGGGTCGGTCACGAGCGGCTCCCTGGTCGGCGGTGTGCAGGAAGCTAGCAGCACAAGTGAACGACGGACAGGTCTATGTCTGCTCTTCCTGCATCGTCAGAAGCCCCTCGATGCGTTGCCAAGTGAATGCTGCCTAGCCTATGGTCCGACACGTGGCTGACCGCTTCCCCCGCACCGTCTTCGATGCCGACCACGAGCTCTTCCGGGAGACCGTCCGGGCGTTCATCACCGAGGAGGTCGCCCCGCACCACGAACGGTGGGAGGCCGCCGGGATCGTCGACCGGTCGTTCTTCGCCCGGGCCGGCGAGCGCGGTCTGCTGATGTCGGCCACCCCCGAGGAGTTCGGCGGCGCCGGTGTCGAGGACTGGCGGTTCGCCGCCGTCGTCGACGAGGAGTTCGCCCGCGCCGGGTACGCCTCGGCCGGGCTGGGGCTCGCCCTGCAGAACGACGTCGTGGGGCCCTACCTGCTCGACCTCACCGACGACGCACAGAAGCGACGCTGGCTGCCCGGCCTCACGTCCGGGGAGCTGATCGGCGCGATCGCGATGACCGAGCCCGGCACCGGCAGCGACCTGGCCGGCATCTCCACCCGCGCGGTCCGCGACGGCGAGGACTACGTGGTGGACGGGTCCAAGACCTTCATCTCCAACGGCCAGAACGCCGACCTCGTCGTCGTCGCGACCCGCACGTCGGAGGACAGGCACCGCGGGCTGACGCTGCTCGTCGTGGAGCGGGACACCCCCGGCTTCGAGCGCGGCCGCAACCTGGACAAGCTGGGCCTGCACGCCCAGGACACCAGCGAACTGCACTTCACCGACGTCCGGGTGCCCGTGGCCAACAGGCTGGGGGAGGAGGGCCAGGGCTTCTACCAGCTGGTCGGCAACCTGCCGCAGGAACGGCTGTCCCTCGCGGTGACCGCCGTCGCGGCGTCCGAGGGCGTGCTGGCCCGCACGCTGGCCTACGTCACCGACCGGCGCGCCTTCGGCACCGCGATCGGCAGCTTCCAGCACAGCCGCTTCCTGCTCGCCGAGCTGTTCACCGAGGTCGACGTCGCCCGGGTGTTCGTCGACCGGTGCATCGAGCTGCACGTCGCCGGTCGGCTCACCGCCGTCCAGGCGGCGGAGGCCAAGTGGTGGACCTCGGAGCTGCAGGTGAAGGTCGCCGACCGCTGCCTGCAGCTGCACGGCGGCTACGGCTACATGCGCGAGTACCCGGTCGCCCGGGCGTTCGTCGACGCCCGCATCCAGACGATCTACGGGGGGACGACCGAGATCATGAAGGAGATCGTCGGTCGCGACCTCGGCCTCTGACCCCCATCCGTCCCACCAAGGAGAGCACCCCGTGACCGAGCACCCGTACCTGAGGACGTCCGTGGAGAACGGCGTCGGCATCCTGCAGCTGGACCACCCCGAGAAGCGCAACGCCCTGGGCTGGGAGCTCCACGAGGGGATCATCGCCGCCCTGGAGGCCTGGGCCTACGACGACGAGGTCGCCGCGGTGTTGATCATCGGGAACGAGCAGTACTTCTGCGCGGGGTGGGCGCTGGACGTCCTGCAGGGGACGACGGGGGAGGACCGCACCCGGTTCACCGACCTGGCACTGCGGCTGATGGTGACGATCTACGACTACCGCAAGCCCACCGTCGCCGCCGTCGCCGGTGTGGCCCCGGGCTACGGCATGGACGTGGCCAACATGTGCGACATCACGATCGCCTCGGAGAACGCCGCGTTCGGGTCCACGCAGGTCAAGTACGCGATGAACGGCTTCTACCACGGCATCCTGCGCAAGACGAACACCCAGCGGGCCCGCCGGATGTTCTTCACCGGCGACCCGATCGACGCCCAGGAGGCCCTCCGGGTGGGCCTCGTCGACGAGGTCGTGCCGGTCGGTCGGCTGCGCGAGAGCGCGCTGCGGCTGGCCGGTCAGATCGCCGAGCACGGGGCCGAGCTGACGACCGTGCTCAAGGAGGTCGCCCTGCGCGCGGGCAACATGGACCACGTCGGGGCGACCGCCTACGAGCTGCGCGTCACCCACGACCTGGTGCAGCGGGGCCTGTTCACCCGGAAGATCGCCGAGGGCCTGGACCGGCTCAAGGCCGGGACCAGCAAGGCCACCGAGCGCCTCGCCCGCCGCTGACCGGCCGGTGCTGGCAGGCTCACCCGCGTGCGACGGCCCCCCGCAGTCCTGGCCGTCGCGACCGGGGTGTGCCTGCTCTCGGCCTGCTCGCCGATCGTGCAGGGCTCGCCGGCGATCGGGCTCGACGCCGGCGGGCGGCTGATCGGGGCGGTGCAGCCCTGCACGGTCGACGTGACCGTCGCGCACCTGCGGGCGGACGGGGCGGACGAGGACCTGGTGACCTGGGAGCGGTCCTCGGCCGAGGAGGGTCTGCAGGTGTGGCTGCTGACCCCGGGGCGCTCGCTGGCCTGGTCCCGGTCCGGCGAGCTGCCCGACCTCGACCCCGCCACCACCTACGAGTTCTGGGTGTCCGCCGACGACGACGAGGAACGCACCGACCGGTTGAGCGTGACGGGCGCCGAGATCGCCGCGCTCACCGCCGGTCAGGTGCTGGTGCCCCCGGACTGGTCGGGCCAGGGCACCGAGCCGCCGGCCGCCGTCCTGTCCCTGGGCGACCTCGCCGACCTCCCCTGCTGACCGGACCCGCCTCCCAGCGTGGATCAGGTGACCTGATCAAAGACTGGCCGCCCTCACCAACGTTGCTGAGGGAGGACAGTTCCTGATCAGGAGACCTGATCCACGCTGCGGGCCGGCGTGCGCGAGCCCAGGGCGGCGCGGACCAGGTCCGCGCCGCGTTCGGCGATCATGATCGTCGGGGCGTTGGTGTTGCCGCGGACCAGGGTCGGCATGACCGAGGCGTCGACGACGCGCAGGCCGTCAATGCCGTGCACCCGCAGCTCGGGGTCGACGACGGACTGGTCGTCGGTGCCCATCCGGGCCGAGGACACCGGGTGGTACAGCGACTCCAGGGTCTGCCGGACGGCGTCGCGCAGCCCTTCCCGGCTGGACACGGTGCCGCCGGGGGACCACTCCTCGGCGAGCACCCCGGCCAGCGGGCCGACCGACGCGATCTCGCGGGCCTTCTGCACCCCGGTGACCAGCGCCTCGAGATCCCGGTCGTCGGTGAGGTACCCGGCGTCGATGGCCGGGGCCCAGGTGGGGTCGGCCGAGCGCAGCCGCACCGAGCCTCGGGAGTGCACGTCGACCAGCACGGCGCAGGCGGTGAACGCGTCGACGTCGGGGTCGACCCGGGCCTGCTGCCAGTACTTCACCGGCAGGAAGTGGAACTGCAGGTCGGGCTCGGCCAGCTCGGGGGACGAGCGGGTGTAGAGCCCGGCCTCGGCCAGGTTGGACGTCAGCGGCCCACGGCGGCGGGCGAACCACTGCGCGTAGCCGGCCGGGGACTCGCCCCGGAACAGCGAGCGGCCCTCCCGGACGTGCCAGATCGTCGGCACCAGCGGGTGGTCCTGCAGGCCCGCGCCGACACCGGGCAGGTCGTGCGCCACCTCCACGCCCACCGACCGCAGGTGGTCGGCCGGTCCGATGCCCGAGAGCATCAGCAGCTGCGGGGAGTTGATCGCACCGCCGGACAGCAGCACCTCCTCGGCGTGGACGGTGTGCCGCTGCCCGCCGGAGAGGTACTCGACGCCGGTGGCGCGCGACCCGTCCAGCACCACCCGGGTGACCTGGGCGCCGGTGCGCACGGTCAGGTTGGGCCGGTGCAGCGCCGGCCGGAGGTAGGCGTCGGCGGTCGACCAGCGGAGGCCGCGCTTCTGGGTCAGCTGGTACAGCCCGGCGCCCTCCTGCCGGGCCCCGTTGAAGTCCGGGTTGCGCGGGTATCCGGCGGCCACCGCGGACTCCACGACCGCGCGCGACCACGGGTGCGGGGAACGGGGGTCCTCCACCCGCAGCGGGCCGCCCACGCCGTGGAAGTCGTCGGCGCCGCGGCCGTTGTCCTCCATCCGGCGGAACAGCGGCAGCACCTGGTCGAAGGACCACGAGGGGTCGCCGGTGCGTGCGGCCCACGCGTCGTAGTCGGCGGCCGCGCCCCGGATGTAGATCATCGCGTTGATCGAGCTGGACCCGCCCAGCAGCTTGCCGCGCGGCCAGAACAACGACCGTCCCGCGGCGGCGGGCTGCGGCTCGGTGGCGTAGTTCCAGTCCCGCCGGGTGCGGAAGGTCTTGTAGAGGGCGGCCGGGACCTGCACCTCGAGGACGTCGTCGGACCCGCCGGCCTCCAGCAGCAGCACCGACAGCGACGGGTCCTCGCTCAGCCGGCCGGCCAGCGCGCAGCCGGCCGACCCGGCGCCGACCACGACGACGTCGAACGAGGAGGTCACCGGTGCCGTCCGTGCACCAGGCCCATGACCCGGGCGAGGGCGTCGGCGGCCTTCGCGGGTCGTCCGAAGCTCATCAGCGCCACCGGGAGCGGGAAGCGCTGGCGGGTGATCGCCTTGGCCCGGGTGAACTCGCGCAGCCCGTCCTCGCCGTGGATCCGGCCGAAGCCGCTCTCCCCGACCCCGCCGAAGGGCAGCGCCGGCACCGAGGCGAACGTGATCACCGAGTTGACGCTGGTCATCCCGCTGCGCATCCGGCGGGCCAGGTCCATGCCGCGCTTCGCGGAGCCCGCGAACACCGAGCCGCCCAGCCCGAGCGACGTGCCGTTGGCCAGCTCCAGCGCCTGCTCGGCGTCGGCCACCCGGGTGATCGTGATCGTCGGGCCGAAGGTCTCCTCCTGCACCGCCGACGAGGTCTCGGGCACGTCCAGCAGCACGGTGGGGGCCACGTACCCGCCGTCCACGCTGCCGCCGACCACGGCCCGACCGCCGGTGGCGGCCGCGTCGTCCAGGTGCCGCTGCACGACCTCCGTCTGGGACGGCATGGTCATCGGGCCGTAGGAGGCACCGTCGTCCGAACCCGGGCGCAGCGCGGCGACCTGGTCGGTGACCGCGGCGACGAAGGAGTCGTAGACGGCGGCGGTGGCGTAGACACGCTCGATCCCGATGCAGGTCTGCCCGGCGTTGCTCATCGCACCCCAGACGGCGGCGTCCGCCGCGGCGGCCACGTCGGCGTCGTCGTCGACGATCATCGCGTCCTTGCCGCCGCACTCCATCAGCACGGGGGTGAGGGTCTCGGCGCAGGTGGCCATGACCTTCCGGCCGGTGGCGGCCGAGCCGGTGAAGGCGATCTTGCCGACGCCGGCGCGGCAGAGCGCGGTGCCGGTCGGGCCGAGGCCGGTCACCACCAGCAGGGCGTCGGGGGCGTCGGGGACGGCGGCCGACCACGCCTCCGCGAGCCACGCGCCGATCGCCGGGGTGAACTCGCTGGGCTTGAAGACGACGGCGTTGCCGGCGGCGAGGGCGTAGGCGATCGAGCCCATCGGGGTGAACACCGGGTAGTTCCACGGGCCGATGACGCCGACCACGCCGAGGGGCTGGTACTCCAGCACCGCCTGGTGGTTGGCTGCGAGCAGCCCGGGGTGGACCGACCGGGGTCCGAGGGTCTTCCGGGCGTGCGCGCCGGCCCAGGCCAGGTGGTCCACCGCCAGGGTGATCTCCAGGACGGCGTCGGCGTGCGGCTTGCCGTTCTCCCGGTGCACCAGGTCGGCGAGCTCGTGCATCCGGCGGGCGAGGTACCCCCGGTACGCGGCCAGCCGCTCCTTGCGCCCGTCGAACCCGAGCGCGGCCCACGCCGCGGCCGCCACCCGGGCGCGGGCGACGGCGGCGGCCACCGCGGCCTCGTCGGCGACCGGGAACTCGGCGACCAGGGCGCCGGAGGCGGGGTTCGTGGAGCGGAACGTCTCGGCAGCGCTGCCGACCGACGGTTCGACCAGGGTCATGCCGCGGGAGAGTACCCCGGTTGTTACCCGCCAGTAGGGCGGCGACGGACGCCCCCGCGGTGCCCCCCACGTGGGTGACGTTGCGGAACAAGTTCGTCCGCATGTGGCACGCTGCGGTCGCAGGCGACGACGGGGGTGGGCGCGGTGCGGTGGCCGAGCGGGTGGGGACCGAGCCAGGTGGCTCAGGCGGTACGCCGGGGAACACCGCGCGCAGCGGCGCCGCCCACCGGTGGGGGTGCGCCGGACCCGCCGCCGGCCGCACCCGTCGCCGTCCTCGTCCCGGGATGACGGGGCACGGGGGTCACCCGGTCTTCGCGGACCTCTTGGCCGCCCGCTTGGCCTTGCGTGCCTGCTCGGCCTCGTAGCGCAGCTTGTCCTTGGCCCGCTTGCCCGCGTTCGCCTCGCGGGCTGCCGCGCGCTTGCGGGCCCGGGCCAGCTCGCGCTCCTCGAAGGTGGTGCTCCTCCCGGTGCTGCCCAGGAACGACACCACCAGCAGGATGCCGCCGAAGACCAGCACGGCGGTGCCCAGGATCGGGTCGAGGAGGTAGCCGCCGAGGACGGCCAGCACCCAGACGCCGGCACCGGTCAGCACGCGCTTGCTCATGGGGCCGAGTATCCGCCCGGGACTGCGACGGGCGGCGGGGTGGGCGAGGATCGGCCGGTGACGACCTCGCTGCCCGACGGTCCGCCCTTCCGCGCCGACCACGTCGGGAGCCTGCTGCGACCGCCGTCCCTGCTCGAGGCCCGGGGCCGGTTCGCCGCCGGGGAGCTGGACGCCGACGGGCTGCGGGCCGTCGAGGACGAGGCGGTGGACGAGGTCGTCCGGATGCAGGCCGACGTCGGGCTGCAGACCGCCACGGACGGCGAGTTCCGCCGGGCGTCCTGGCACATGGACTTCATCTACGCGATCACCGGCATCTCGAAGGCCGACCAGGACCTCGCCGTCCACTTCACGAACGCCGACGGCACCCTCGACTTCACCCCGGCCGGGCTGCGGGTGGACGGTCCGCTCTCGATCGACGAGCCGGTGTTCGCCGACGACTTCGCGTTCCTGCAGGGCTCGGTGCAGCCGGCGCAGACGGCGAAGCTCACGATCCCCTCGCCCTCGATGGTCCACTACCGGGGCGGCGCGGCGGCGATCGATCCCGCCGTCTACCCCGACGAGGACGCCTTCTGGGACGCCCTGTCCGGGGCCTACCGCCAGCAGGTCGCCGGGATCGCCGCCCAGGGGTGCCGCTACCTGCAGCTCGACGACACCTCGCTGGCCTACCTCAACGACCCGGCGCAGCGGGCCGAGCTCGCCGGGCAGGGCCGGGACGCCGAGCACCAGCACGAGCGCTACATCGCCCAGATCAACGCCGCGCTGACCGGTCGGCCCGAGGGCCTGACGGTCACCACCCACATGTGCCGGGGCAACTTCCGCTCCTCCTGGGTGGCCGAGGGCGGTTACGACTTCGTCGCCGAGGCGCTGTTCGGCGGCCTGGAGGTCGACGGGTTCTTCCTGGAGTTCGACGACGCCCGCTCCGGGGGGTTCGAGCCGTTGCGCTTCGTCCCGCCGGGCAAGCGGGTCGTGCTCGGACTGGTCACCACCAAGCGGCCGGAGCTGGAGCGCAAGGACGACCTCAAGCGCCGCATCGACGAGGCCGCCCGGTACGTGCCGCTGGAGCAGCTGGCTCTGTCCCCGCAGTGCGGGTTCTCCTCGACCGTGGAGGGCAACGCGCTGACCCGGGACGAGCAGATCGCCAAGCTCGCCCTGGTCGTGGAGACGGCCGCGGAGGTGTGGGGCTGACCCGGTCCGGACCGGTCGTGCGGGCCTGGACACGGGGTGTGAGCGCGACCTAGCCTCTGCGCCAACGGTTGAGACCACAGCCGGCACTCCACGGGACCCGCACCCCGAAGGCCGACACATGACCGTCCCCGCTCCAGCGCCGCCGATGCGCGTGCACGTCGAGACCCCGACGACCTCCTCGGTGCTGGTGGTCGTCTCCGGCGACGTCGACTCCTCCACCGCGCCCGGCCTGACCGGCGCGGTGTCCGAGGCGCTGGCCCGGCCCGGTGTCGCCGAGGTCGTCGTCGACCTGCGCCGGGTGACCTTCCTGGACTCCGCGGGTCTCTGCGCCCTGGCCCGTGCGCACCGGGAGGCCCTGCGCTGCGGTCGGGTGGTGCTGCTGCGGGTCGGTGACACCCGGGCCGTGGTCCGGCCGCTGCAGATGACCGGTCTGTGGGACGCGCTGGCCCGCACCCCCGACTGACGCCGGGCGCGGTGCGCCACGATGCGCCGGTGACCTCCGACCTCCCCCCGTCCCTGCAGGACCTCGCCGCCCGGTTCGGGCACCTGCTCACCCCGCCGGCCCGCGAGGTCGGGCTGGACGCCGCGCGGGCCCGGTTCGCCGAGCTGCTGGCGCTCGGGACCGCCGGGGCCCCGGACGTCGCGACCGAGGAGCTCGCCCTCGGGGGCGGCCTGACCGCGCTGTGCCAGCGGCCGACCGCACCGGGCGGTGCGACCGTGGTGTTCTGCCACGGCGGCGGCTGGACGGTGGGCACGGCGGGGGAGTACGCCGGGCTGACCGCGCGACTGGCACAGGCGCTGGACGCCGTCGTGGTCTCGGTGGAGTTCCGCCGTGCGCCCGAGCACCCGTTCCCGGCCGCGGTGGAGGACGCCGTCGCCGGGGTGCGCTGGGCGCTCGCCCACGCCGCCGAGCTGGGCGGGGACCCCGACCGGGTGGTCGTGGCCGGGGACAGCGGCGGCGGCAACCTCGCCGCGGTGGCCTGCCAGCAGCTGCGCGACGCCGGGGGGCCGCAGCCGGCCGCCCAGTTGCTGCTCTACCCCTCCGTCGCCGCCGGCGTCGACTGGCCCTCGGTGGCCGCACACGGGACCTCGCCGTTCCTCTCCCTGGCCGACATGGGCTTCTACACCCGCGGCTACGTGCCGCGGGGCACCCCGCTGACCGACCCGCGGATCAGCCCGCTGGAGGGCGGGCTGGCCGGCCTCCCGCCGGCCCTGGTGGTCACCGCCGAGCTCGATGCGCTGCGCGACTCCGGTGGCGCATACGCCGCCGGGCTCGCCGACGCCGGGGTGCCGGTGGCGCGCCTGGACCTGGCCGGGGTGCCGCACGGGTTCGCCCACCTGGTCGCCCTGGACGCCGGCTGCGCGGACGCCCTGGAGCAGGTGTCCACAGCCGCCCGGCGGCTCCCGCCCCTCCGGTGACAGGCCGTCGGTAACGGGCGGATAACGAAACACCCCTCCGGATGCCGAACGGCGCGTCGACCCTTCCGCTGGTTCACAGCTGCCACCTAGTGTCCGGCCTCACACCACGGACGTGAGGCAGACCACGTCGTCGGTGCGTGCGACCTCCATCGACGAAGGGCGGCACGTGCTCGCAGTCAGCAACCTCGAGGTCGTCTACGACGACGTCGTGCTGGTGCTCCGGGGGGTGAGCCTCGAGGTCCCGGAGGGACAGGTCGTGGGCCTCCTGGGCGCCAACGGCGCCGGCAAGACGACCCTGCTCCGGGCGCTGTCCGGCCTCCTGGACATCCACCACGGCGCGGTCACCCGCGGCCAGATCACCCTCGACGGCGAGCGCATCGACCACCTGGACCCCCAGCAGGTCGTGGCCCGCGGTGTCAGCCAGGTGCTCGAGGGCCGCCGTGTCTTCGGGGAGTTCTCCGTCGAGGAGAACCTCCGGGTGGGCGCCCACACCAAGCCCAAGGACCGCGCCGGGAACCTGGAGCGGGTCTACGGGCTGTTCCCCCGGCTGCTCGAGCGGCGCACCCAGGCCGCGGGCTACCTCTCCGGCGGCGAGCAGCAGATGCTGGCCATGGGCCGGGCGCTGATGAGCAACCCGCGCTACCTGCTCCTGGACGAGCCGAGCCTGGGCCTGGCCCCGCAGCTGGTGGCCAACATCCGCGACCTGATCACCACGATCAACGAGCAAGGGACGACGGTCCTGCTGGTCGAGCAGAACGCCTCGATGGCGCTGTCGATCTCCGAGCACGGCTACGTGCTGGAGAACGGCCGGGTCGTGATGGACAAGCCGGCCGCCGAGCTCCTCGACGACGACGACATCAAGGAGTTCTACCTCGGCCTGGGGGCCGAGGGCGCCGAACGCAGCTTCCGCGACGTGAAGCACTACCGACGTCGGAAGCGGTGGCTGTCATGACCCACGCGGTCAGCGAGAACGTGCTCGAGGTCAGCGACGTCACCCTGCGGTTCAAGGGCGTGACGGCGATCAACGGGGTGTCCTTCACCGTCGGGCAGCAGGAGCTGTTCGCGGTGATCGGCCCCAACGGCGCGGGCAAGACCTCGATCTTCAACGTCCTGTCCGGGGTGTACCGGCCCCAGGAGGGCTCGGTGCGGTTCCGCGGCGAGGAGGTGCTCGGCCAGCGCCCGCACGTGCTGGCCGGCAAGGGCCTGGCGCGCACGTTCCAGAACATCGAGCTCTTCGAGAACCTCACCGTGGTGGACAACCTGATGCTGGGCCGGGCCCACCAGGTGTCCTACGGCGTCTTCAGCGCCGCGGCGTGGTTCGGCCGTGCCCGCAGGAGCGAGATGCGCGACCGCGCCGCGGTCGAGGAGATCGTGGACTTCCTGGAGCTCGCCTCCTACCGCCGGATGCCGGTCGGGCTGCTGCCCTACGGGATCCAGAAGCGGGTCGAGCTCGGCCGTGCCCTGGCCATGGAGCCGACCCTGCTCCTGCTGGACGAGCCGGTCGCCGGGATGAACCTGGAGGAGACCGAGGACATGGCCCGGTTCATCCTCGACATCCGCGACGAGCTGGCCATCTCGATGGTCATGGTCGAGCACGACATGGGCCTGGTCATGGACCTGGCCGACCGGATCATGGTCGTGGACTTCGGCGTCCCGATCACCACCGGCACCCCGCGCGAGGTGCAGCGCGATCCTGACGTGATCAAGGCCTACCTCGGTGAGGACCACGACACCGGCGGACGCCGCAAGAAGACCGCCGACGAGTCGGCCGTGACCGAGGAGGTCTCGTGACCACCGCCGTCGACACCACGACGACCGGCCGGACCGGGACGACGACGAGCATCGTCACCCGGGTCCGCGACCGCGCCCGGGAGACCCCGCGCGGGGTCGCCATGCGCAGCAAGCAGCTGGGCCTGTGGCGGGAGACCTCCTGGGCGGAGTACTGGGACGACGTGCAGGACGTGGCCCACGGGCTGATGGCCCTGGGCGTCGAGCGCGGGGACCGCGTGGCCATCCAGTCGGAGAACCGGCGCGAGTGGCTGTCGACCGACCTGGGCACCCTCGCCGCCGGCGCGGTCACGGTCGGGCTCTACCCCACCAACCCCGCCGCCGAGGTCGTGCACGTGCTCGCCGACTCCGGTGCGCGGGTGCTCGTCGCCGAGGACCAGGAGCAGCTGGACAAGGCCCTCGAGGTCGCCGACCGCACCCCGGACCTGCAGCACCTGGTCTACCTCGACCCCCGCGGCATCCGCGGCCGGTACACCGACCCGCGGCTGCTGCACTGGGAGGACTTCCTGGCCCTGGGCCGGGAGCACCGGGCCGCGCACCCCGACGCCGTCGACGCCTCGCTGGCCGCCACCCGGCCCGAGGACCTGATGACGCTGATCTACACCTCGGGCACCACCGGGCTGCCCAAGGGCGCGATGCTCTCGGTGGCCAACGCCGAGGCCACGATCGCCTCCTTCACCGGGGACGGCGGCCTGCTCGACCCGCCCGCGGGTCCTGCCGACCTGGCGCTGAGCTACCTGCCGCTGTGCCACGTCGCCGAGCGGATCTTCACCACCTGGAACAACGCCGCCACCGGCATCCAGGTGAACTTCGCCGAGTCGATCGACACCGTCCCGGAGAACCTCCGGGAGATCCAGCCGACCTTCTTCTTCGCCGTCCCGCGGATCTGGGAGAAGCTGCTGGCCACCGTGCAGGTGCGGCAGGCCTCGGCCAGCCCGCTCAAGCGCAACGTCGGCAACGCCGGGCTCGCCCTGGCGCGACGGGTGGGGGAGACCCTGGCCCGCACCGGGGGGAAGCACACGGTCTCCAGCCGGGTGCAGCACGCGATCGCCTGGGTGCTCGTCGTCCGGGCCCTGCGCGACCGGCTGGGCCTGCGCCGGGTGCGCTGGGCCGGGTGCGGTGCCGCCCCGGTGGCCACCGACGTCCTCCAGTTCTTCATGGGCCTGGGCGTGCCGGTGCACGAGGTCTACGGGATGACCGAGAACACCGCCTCGGCCACCGCCAACCGCCCCGGCCGGATCCGGCTGGGCACGGTCGGCGAACCGCACGACGCGGTGGAGCTGCGCATCGACGAGACCACCGGGGAGGTGCTGACCCGCGGGCCGGCCACCTTCCTCGGCTACTGGAAGCGCCCGGACGCCACCGCCGAGGCCGTCGACGCCGACGGCTGGCTGCACACCGGCGACGTCGGGGTGCTCGAGGACGGGCGGCTGCGGATCACCGACCGGATGAAGGACATCCTGATCACCGCCGGGGGCAAGAACATCGCGCCCTCGGAGATCGAGAACGCCGTCAAGGTGAGCCCGATGATCAAGGAGGCCGTGGTCATCGGCGACCGCCGGCCCTACCTCGTGGCGCTGATCGGGATCGAGCCCGACACCGTCTCCGACTGGGCCCAGCGCAACAAGATCTCCTTCACCACCTACCGCGACCTGACCGAGAAGCCCGAGGTCGTCGCGCTGGTCCAGGCCCAGGTCGACGAGGTGAACGCGAACCTCGCGACCGTCGAGCAGATCAAGGCCTTCCGGCTGCTGCCCAAGCTGCTCGACCACGAGGACGGCGAGCTCACCGCGACCCAGAAGGTCCGCCGTTCCGCGCTCGCCGAGCGCTTCGGTCCCCTCGTCGAGGGGATGTACTCGAGAGGTTCCGCCCGATGAGGGACGTCCTGCTGACCACCATCCGCGGACTGGGCTTCGGCTCGATCTACGCGATGCTCGCCGTCAGCTTCGTGATCATCTACAAGTCGTCCAAGGTGATCAGCTTCGCCCAGCCGGCGCTGATGCTCGCCGGGGCGGTGCTGGTCAGCTACCTGGCCGGCCCGGTCGGCTTCTACCTCGCGGTGCCGCTGGCCGCGATCGGCATCGCCGCGCTCGGCCTCGGGCTGGAGCGGACCACCATCCGCCCGATGATCGGCCGGCCGGTCTTCGTCGTCGCGATCATCACGCTGGGCCTGGACATCGCGATCCGGGTCGTGGTGAACGTCTTCATCGGCCCCGACGTGCGCAACGTCGGTGACCCGTGGGGCCTGAACACCGTCGACGTCGCCGGCCTCCCGGTGCAGGAGCGCTACATCGCGATGGTGGTGGTGCTGGTCGTGGTGGTCGGGGCGCTGTTCGCCTTCTTCCGCTACAGCCGCTACGGGCTGGCCATGCGGGCGGCCTCGCTGGACCAGGAGACCGCACTGGTGCAGGGGGTCTCGGTCGGTGCGATGACCGCACTGGCCTGGGCGATGGCCGGTGGTCTCGCCGCGGTCGCCGGGGCCTTCGTGGGCGCCGGCGGCGGGGTGGACCAGTCCACCTGGGTCATCGCGCTCAAGGCGTTGCCGGCGATCATCATCGGCGGCCTGGACTCCATCGAGGGCGCCGTCGTGGGCGGCCTGCTCGTCGGGATCGTGGAGTCCTTCTTCGCCAGCTACCAGGGGGAGTACCTGCCCTGGCTCGGGCAGAACTTCTCGCTGGTCTCCCCGTACGTCCTGCTGCTGGTCGTCCTGCTGGTGAAGCCCTACGGGCTGTTCGGCACCCGAGAGGTGGAACGCGTGTGACCGCGCTCGAGAACCGTCCGGCGGAGCGTGCGACGCCCGCCCCGGCCAAGGGGCGGCGCCCCTGGGGCCGCCCGGCCATGTACACCGGCTACGGCCAGGACATGGCACTGCTCAACACCGGCGCCAAGAAGGCCGCACTGGCCGTCCTGCTGGTCGTGGCCCTGCTGCTGCCCTTCGTGCTGGAGGACGAGCTGCTGCGGCTGCTGGCCACCGGTGCGGTCCTGGCCATCGGGGCGATCGGGCTCAACCTGGTCACCGGGTACGCCGGGCAGGTCAGCCTCGGGCACGCCTTCTTCCTCGGCATCGGTGCCTACACCGCGGCCGTGGTCAGCGGGGAGACCGGCGACGAGGACCTCTACGGGTTCGGCATCACGTTCATCCCGGTGTGGCTGCTGGCCGGTGGCGCGATGGCGGCGCTGGTCGGGCTGGTCGTCGCACCGCTGGCCTCCCGGCTGCGGGGGCTCTACCTGGCCATCGTGACCCTGGGTCTGGTCTTCCTCGGTGAGCACGTGTTCCGCGAGTGGGACGCGGTCACCGGCGGTGTCGGCGTGGGCCGGCCGGCCGCGGACCCGGTGCTGTTCGGGGTGGACCTCTCCCGGTCCACCGACGCGTTCAGCGCCGACCAGCAGATGTACCTGCTGATGACGGCGCTGCTGGTGCTCTTCGCGCTGCTGGGCCGCAACATCGCCCGCTCGGCGATCGGCCGCAGCTTCGCCGCCGTCCGCGACCGGGACATCGCCGCGGAGGTGACCGGGGTCGACGTCCGCAAGGCCAAGCGGCTGGCGTTCGTGATCTCCGGCTTCTACGCCGGGTGCGCCGGGGCGCTGCTGTACTCGATCTCGGGCTACCTGGACCCCAGCTCGTTCGGGCTGCTGGTCAGCGTGCAGTTCGTGGCCATGGTGTTGATCGGCGGTGTCGCGACGATCTCCGGCTCGATCATGGGCGCCTTCTTCATCGCGATCCTGCCCCGGCTGACCCGCGAGCTGCCCGAGTACCTGCCCTTCCTCTCCTCCTCGGCCACCGAGTTCCCCAACGTCTTCCAGGTGGAGACGCTGCTCTACGGGTTGCTCATCGTGGCCTTCCTGATCTTCGAGCCCCGCGGCCTGTTCGGCGTGTGGGTCCGCGCCCGGAACTACTGGAAGTCCTGGCCCTTCTCCTACTGAGAGGCCCACGCACTCCCGCCCGTCGACGACGACGGGTGGGTCACCCGACCGGCACCGACGCCGGCACGAAGGGAGCACGACAGATGAGCAGCACCACCACACGCCGGCGGGTGGCGGCGGCCTCCCTGGCCGGCCTCGCGGTCTTCGCCGCGGGTTGCCGCGGCGGCAGCGAGGACCCTGCGGACGGCGGGGGCGGCGAGGGCGGCAGCATCGCCACCGACGTCGGCGTCACCAGCGACCCCTGCCCGGAGGCGGTGAACCCGGACAACGGGTGCATCTACCTCGGCACGCTCTCCGACCTCACCGTCGGCCCGTTCGCCGCTGCCGGCCCGACGATCGTCGCCGGCCAGGAGGCGTTCTGGAACCGGGTCAACGAGGACGGCGGCATCGGCGGCTACGACGTCAACGTCAGCGAGTACGTGCGGGACAACCAGTACAACCCGCAGGTCACCAACCAGGTCTACCAGGAGATCAAGCCCGACATCCTGGGCCTGGCGCAGACCCTCGGGTCGCCCCCCACCGCCTCGATCGTGGAGGACCTGGCCGCCGAGGACATCGTCGCGGCACCCGCCGGCTGGACCTCGCTGTACCTCTTCCAGGACGTCATCCTGGAGTCCGGCCCGACCTACTGCGCCGAGGCCATGAACGGCGTGGACTACGCGGCCGAGACCTACTCCGCGGAGTCGGTGATGGCCGTGCACTACGCCGGTGACTACGGCGGGGACGCCGCCGCCGGAGCGTCGGTCGCCGCCGAGGCCAACGGTCTGGACTTCGCCAACGTGGAGACCACCGCCGGCACCGACAACCAGTCCGCCGCCGTGGCCGCCATCGTCGACCAGCAGCCCGACGTCGTCGTGGTGTCCACCGGCCCCGCCGACATGGCCACGATCGTCGGCCAGTCCGTCGCCGCCGGCTTCCAGGGCCGCTTTCTGGGCTCCTCGCCCACCTGGAACGTCGCCCTGCTGCAGAGCCCGGCCGCGCCGGCGCTGACCGCCAGCTACCAGCTGCTCGGGCCGTGGGGCCCCTGGGACACCGACAGCCCCGGCCACGAGGCCATGCGTGAGGCTGCCGGCGACACCACGCCCAACGAGTTCTTCCTGTCCGGCTGGGTCTGGTCCTACCCGATGAAGGCCGCCCTCGAGGCTGCTGCGGACTCCGGCGACCTGACCCGTGAGGGTCTGGCCACCGCGTCGGCCGCGCTCGAGTCGGTCGACTACGAGGGCATCCTCCCCGAGGGGTCGGGCAACTACGCCAACGGCGGGGACGCCGCTGCGGTCCGCACCACCCAGCTCTCCGACGTCAGCGCGGACGCCTCCACCGGCGTCACGGTGGCCGAGGCCGACCTGGAGGGCTCGACCGCCGAGGGCTACGAGTTCACCGAGCCCTGCTACGAGGCGATCGACCTCGGCTGATCCACCGGCACCCCCTGCTGCGGCCGGTCTCCCTCGGGAGGCCGGCCGCAGTGCTGTCAGCTGGAGGGGTCGCGGTCGGGGTAGCGGGCCCGGGCCAGGGCGTAGACGCCGAAGGCGGCGAAGCCCAGGGCGACCGCGGTGAGCAGCCACTGTCCGGTGGGGACCGAGCCGATGGCGTTGATCGCGCCGTCCAGCCCGGTCGCGGTGGACACGTCGGAGGTGACCGCGGCGAAGACCACCAGCCCGCCGGCGACGCCGAAGGCGACCCCCTTGGCCACGTAGCCGACCCGGCCCAGGCCCTCGATGGTCGGCTCGTAGCGATCGGGGGCGGCGTCGAGGTCGACGTCCTTCATGAAGCCGCCGGTGATCCCGCGCAGCACCAGGTACCCGCCCACGCCGATGACGACGAGGCCGATGGCGCCCACCAGCCAGTTGCCCAGCGGCACGCCCAGCACGTCGTCGGTGAGGTCCTGGGTGTTCTCCGCGGCGTCGTACTCGGCGCCGACGGCGAAGACCAGCGCGAGGACGGCGAAGAACCCGTACACCCCGGCCTTGGCCAGGCACTTCGCGCAGACGAAGGCGGCCTTCGCGCGGTGCTCGGGGTCCAGCAGCCCGGTCCACCAGCGGAGCACCTCCCCGGCCTGCCAGACCGCCAGGCTCAGCAGGCCCAGGCCGAGCACCCAGAGCAGCACCAGCCCGCCGGGGCTCGAGCCCAGGGTGCGCAGCGCCCCGGCCTGGTCGGCGTCGGCGGCATCGGGGTTGATCCGCCAGGCCACGGTGAACGCCAGCCAGCCGATGGTGAAGTGCATGAGGGCGTACGCGATCAGCCCGACCCGGGCCAGGCGCTCGAGCCACGGGTGGTCGGTGACCTCGCGGGCGTGCCGGACGGCCCGCAGGACCGTGCTGAGCACCCGGCGGAGCGGGGGAGCGGTGCCGGTCACGACCGCTGCGGGTACCGGGCGCGGAAGAAGCAGAAGACACCGAACGCGGCGATGCCCAGCGCCACCAGGGTCAGCAGCCCCTGCCCGAAGGGGGCCTCCAGCACGGTGTGCATCGCGCCGTCCAGGCCGGTGGACTGCGACGGGTCGACCGTGACCGCGGCGTAGCCGAGCAGCCCGCCGACCACGACGAACGCGATGCCCTTGGCGACGTAGCCGACCCGACCGAGCCGCTCGACCACGCGGACCTGCTGCGCGGGGGCGTCGGCGGTGTCGATCTCCTTCATGAAGGAGCCCTTCAGGCCCTTGACCACCTGGTAGACACCCACGCCGATGACGACGAGCGCACCGAGCCCGACCAGGTACCGCCCGCCGGGCAGCCCGAAGACCCCGGCGGTGGCCTGCTGCTGGTCCCCGGAGCTCGAGGACCCGCTGCCGGTGGCGAACCGCAGCGCGCTGACGGCCAGGAAGCCGTAGACGACCACCTTGGCCACGCACTTCACGATGCCGACGACGGCCTCCTTCCTCGCGTCTCCCGCGCCGCCGAGCCGGCCGAGGAAGGGCAGCACGGAGGCGGCCTGCCAGAGCGCCAGGGCGATCAGTCCGAGGCCGAGCACCCACAGCAGCGGGGTGCCGAACGGCTCTTCGGCCAGGGTCTGCAGCGCGCCGGACTGGTCGGCCGACCCGCCCCCGCCGCCCCAGGCCAGCTGCAGTGCCAGCCAGGCGATGAGCAGGTGGACCAGGCCGTAGGCGAGCAGCCCGACCCGGGCCAGGTGCTGGAGGGCGTCGGAGTCACCGGCCTGCCGGGCCTTCTGCTGGGCGGTCATGGTGGCTCCTCCTCGTCGTTCCCCCGGTGCCGCTGGAGCGTGGCACACGGGCATCACCCCCGCCGGGCCGTGGGACGCTGTGCCCTCGGGTTCCCGGTCGGGCGTCCGCTCCCCGGCAGGCCGGAGCACGCCCGTGCGCACGACCAGGTTCGTCTTCAGCTGCCACCGCGACGCCGGTGGGGCGCTGACGGCGGTGTGCGGCGGGGCACACCAGGACTGGTCGCCGCGCGAGGTGGCCGACGTCGCGGCGGACATCGAGACCGGGGTGCACTACGCCGTCCCGTGGTCGCAGGGCCCGATCGCCGTGGAGGTCCGGGGTGACGGCGCAGGGCGCCGGTGGCTGCACAGCAGCGGCCGGCGCGACGACGCCAACGAGCTCGACGCGCTGGCGACCTGCACCCGGCACGGGGACGTGCCCACCGCCGAGCAGGCCGTGCGCACCGCGGGGCGTCCCCGGCGCGGCTGAGTCCCGCTCAACCGCCCAGGACGCGGCGCAGCTCAGCGGGGGTGAGCGTCGCCGAGGGGCCGGCCGGGTCCAGCACCAGGCCGGGACGGCCGTCGTCGAGCACCCGCTGCAGGAACGCCCGGAGGGGTCGGACCGCGGACGCCGACCCGGGGAGGACCGCCTCGACCTCCAGGGACGAGGTGAACGCCAGCGCCGCGGCCCGCCCGTCGGGCAGCCGGGCCGTCAGCACCGGGGAGCCCTCGCGGGGGGCGGTGACGGCCTCCAGGAGCAACGCGTCGTCGTCGAGCTGGTGGCCCAGCACGCGCAGCAGCAGCTCGTGGTCGCCGACCACCAGCGCCTCCTTGACCGGTGTGTTGCGTCGTCCGCGCAGCACCGCCGCCAGCTCGGCGGGCCGCAGGACCAGGCACGCCCCGGCCGGGTCGACGGCCAGGCCGGTGCCGGGTGCGCGGGTGACCAGGTCCAGCACACCGACCGCGGTGGGGGCCACGACCTCGGGCGCGGCCACCCCGGTGTGGGCGACCACCGCGGCCAGGTCGGTGTAGGCGAAGGCCACCGGGGAGCCGTCGGTGGTCTGCCCGCCGCTGATGGAGAACGGTGCCCCGTCGTCGGGGTCGCGGACGGCGCGCGTGACGTCGGTGAGCAGCCGCCCCTGCAGCAGGGTGCGGACGGCGAGCACCCAGTGCTGCCGGTCCCGGGAGGCCTCGAAGGCGGCCAGGGCCTGCTGGGCGTGCCGGTTGCGGACGTCGGGCACGGGGGCGCTCTCGGGGTCGGGCATCGCCGTCGAGTCTGCCCCGGCCCGGCCGCGCCGTCGGATGGGGGACACTGGAGCGGTGACGACGTCTGCCCAGCGCCCCACCCCTGCCGCCACCCCCGCGGCGACGGACTCCCCGGCCCAGGCCCGCCGGTCCTGGCCGTGGCTGGTGGCCCAGGGCGGCCTCCTCGTCCTGCTCGGGCTGACCGCGGTCCTGTGGGCCGGCGGTGGCGCCCGGGTGCTGCTGGCCGGGGTCGGTGCGCTCGGCGTGGTCCGCGGGGTGACCGCGCTGCGGGCCGGTCGCGCCGGCCTGGTCGACCGGCAGGCCGCCGTCGTCGGCGCCGGCGCGGCCTGGGCCGGGCTGGTCGGCATCGGCCTGGCGCTGTTCCCGTCCCCGGTCGCCGGGTGGGCCTGCGTGGCCCTGCTCGTCCTCGCCCTCGGCGCCCTGGTGGCCCGGGCCGACGCCGCCCGCCGCACCCGTGCCCTGCTCGTCTCCGGGCTCGCCGTCGCCGCCCTCGCGGTCGGCACCGTGCTCGCCGGCCCCGCCTGGCTGACCGCGTCGGCCGTCGTCGCGGTGGGCGTGGCCGCCGCCGTGCTCGGTGTGCTCACCGGGCTGGCCGCCCTCGCGGTGCGCCGCGTCGCCGCGACCCCGGAGCCGGTCGCTCCGGCCGGGTGCGGCGGCTGCGCGTGCGGCGCCGGTGGCTGCGGGGGCCTGCAGCGCGGCTGACCCGCCGCCCCCACTCAGCCCAGCAGCCACACCACCGGCGAGTCGCCCCGGGCGCCGCCGGCCACCCAGCCGCCGGAGCCGTCGGCGACCAGCGAGGTCACCGCCACCCCGTTGCCGAGCACGAACGCCGAGCGCTGCTGCCCGTCGCCGACCACCACCCGTGCGGTGCCGGCGTCCTGGACCGCCACGGCGACCGCCTCCCCGGCCACGGCGAGGTCCACCGCCCGACCGGGGCCGAGGTCCACCGGTTCCCCGTCCGTCGTCTCCAGCCAGGCCCGCTCGTCGCGGGTGGTCGCAGCCAGCACCGTGTCGTCCCGCAGGCCCAGGCTCGCGACCGCGCCGGCCAGGGGGTGGGTGCGCGGCACGGTCACCGCGCCGGGCACGGTGACGTCCAGCCAGGTCAGCGTGGTCGCACCGGCCCCGTCGACGGTGGCGACGACCAGCGCCGTCCTCGACCCGGTGCGCAGCACGGCGAGGTCGGCGACCGTGACGGGCGGCCCGGTCGCGGTCGCCGGGAACGGCAGCGGGACGTCGGTGGCCACGACGTCCCCGCTGAGCACGGCGAGCGTCACCGGTCCGCCCGGGGCGGCCGGGCCGCTGACAGCGAAGCTGTCGCCCCCGTCGGTGCCCAGCTGGGGGCCGCCGCCGGCGGCGGCGAGCTCGGCGAGCACCCGGACCTGTCCGGTGTCCCGGTCCATGCCCAGCACGGTGTCGGGCGCCTGGGTGGCGGCCAGGAGCGTGCCGCGGACCTCCAGCAGCTCGGTGGGCCGGCCGGCGACCGGGGCGGCCACCCCCGCGGCGAGCGGGTCGCGGTCCAGCACCACCAGCAGCAGGCCCGCGTCGTTCCCGGTCAGGGCGTGCACCTGCCCCTCGACCAGCGCCAGGTCCGCGACCGGCAGCGAACCGGGCAGCACCAGCAGCCGGGGGGCCCGCGGCGCGGCGTCGTCCCCGGCCGGCCCGGTGCAGCCGACCAGGAGCAGAGCCGCCGCGAGGGCCAAGACCCGGCGCACGGTCAGGTCCGACTCAGCCGAGGGTCCACAGCAGGCTCTCCCCGTCGCAGGTGCCGGCGACCAGGAAGCCGCCGTCGGGGTCGGCCGTCACGGCCAGCGCGTCGCCGGTGCCGCTGCACAGCTCCAGGGTGGTCGGGTCCGCGTCGCCGGGCGGGGTGAGCACCACGGTGGGCGAGCCCTGGTCCAGCAGGGCGACGAGCACCCCGGACTCTCCGACGGCCAGACCGGCGGCGCGGCCCCCGGGGTCGGTGGTGAGCGGACGGGACTCCTGTCCGCCGGTGGCCAGGTCGGGCTGCACGAGGGCCAGGCCCTGCGCCGGGTCGTCGAGCAGGGCGACCGGCGCGCCGTCGGCGTCGGTGGTGACGGCGACCAGCGGGGCACGGTCGTCCCCGGGCTGCACGTCCACCGGGTCGCCGACGGGCTCCAGGTCGGCGTCCAGCCCGACCAGCACCGACGCCGACCCCTCGGCGGCGTCCACGGTGAGGCCGAGGACGAGGCCGCCGTCGCCGGTGGACGCCAGGCCGGCCAGCTCCAGCGCGGTCGGGTCGGCGACGCCCGGGTCGACCTCGGCGGTGTCGAGGACCTCCCCGGTGCCCGGGTCCAGGGCGAACACGGTGGCCCCGACCGCGTCGGTGTCCTCGACGAGGACGTAGAGCGTCGCGCCGTCCGTGCTGGCGGCCGCGAACAGCGGAACGCCGCGGGGGGCGGTCTCCCCGGGCTGCAGGGGGACGGGCTGGGCGGCCGGGCCGTTGCCGTTGGGCACCTGACCGTCGTCGAACGGGTAGAGGCCCAGGACCGGGTCGGGGCTGACCGGGTCGGCGGTGAGCGTCACGCCCACGGGCCCGTCGTCGGTGGTCACCAGGTCGCCGACGACGGTGCCGGTGACCGACGTCGTGCCGCCGGACGCCACCACGGTGGCCCCCGTCGAGGTCAGCACCAGCGTCACGGGCGACCCGTCGGGGTCCAGCACCACGCGGGCGCCGGTGACCGTGTCGGCGTCGACGGCCAGGTCGGTCTCCTCGGTGACCGCGAGGCCGGTCGAGGGGGCCGACGTGGTGGTGGTCGGCGCGGACGAGGAGGGGGTGCTCGTCGGGTCGGCAGTGTCCCGGTCGGCGAAGGAGGTGCAGCCGGCGCTCAGGCACAGGAGGCCGGCCAGGGGGATCAGTCGCGTGCGGGTCACCGGCTCATCCTCGCCGCTGTCGGGTCGTCGAGGTGTGACACCGGGGTGGATCGGTGCGGGATCGCAACCGTCGGTTCACCGATTCGTCATGACGTGTGCCTACCGTCGTGCACGTCACACCTCGACCACCCGCTGGGGGACCCCGTGCGCACTCTCGAACGCGGCGCCTGGACCTGCGCCAACTGCCCCACCACCAACGAGTCCCACCGCAAGCGCTGCACCGACTGCGGCACGACCCGGCACTGACGCCGGCTCAGCGGCGCAGCAGCGCCACCGCGGCCAGGACCAGCTGCACGGTGACCAGGGCCAGCCCGGCCACCACCGTCGACGAGGGACCGTGCGCCATCCCGTCGTGACCACCGCCGGCCACCATCGGGGCGTGCACGGCCAGCATCCCGGCGTCCACCAGGGCGCTCAGCGCCCACACCTGCCCCGACGGCGCCCGCCACAGGTGCCAGGCGCACGGCAGACACGCCAGCGCCATCACCGCCATGGCGACGGCGGAGAGCTCCCCGCTCGCGGCGAGCAGCAGGTGCACCCCGGCCGAGCCGACCGCGAGCACCGCGGCGGCCCGGCCGAGGGCGATGGCCCGGGTGGACCCGGTCAGGGGCAGGGTCGCCGTCACCCCTTGCCCTGGCAGTGCGCGGACGTCGAGGCCGGGACCCCCAGCGCGGGGTTGGCGTCGAAGAACCCGACCGGCTTGAGCACGAACCCGGCGTAGTCGGTGGGCATGACCGGCCAGTCCTCCGGGCGCGGGAAGTGGGTCAGCCCGAACGTGTGCCACAGGACGACGTCGGCGTCCTCCAGCGGGGCGTCGCCCTCGATGAACGCCGGCAGGCCGGCGGCACCGGGGTGCTGGTTGACGAAGTCCCCGGCGGGATAACGCTCGGCCGGGTCGTACTCGGTCACCCACAGCGACTTCGTGGCGAACGTCGCCCGCTGGTGGATCGAGGAGCTGTCGTCGGCGAGCAGGACCGGGGCGTTCTCCGGGTGCAGCGCGTACCCGACCGGCTGGCCCAGCCGGTTGGTCTTGTTCGGGTTGACCACGTGCCAGGTGCGGCCCTTCGTGGCGTCGGTGCTCCGGCCGCCCTCGGACTCCCGGGTGACCGGGGTGAGCGAGCGGGTGAAGGCGTTGCCGTAGGGGTTGGTGTCGCTCACCGGCACCCGGACGGCGTCCACCTCGTGCACGGTGTTGCCCGAGCCGTCGGCGGCGTCCACGGCCATGTCCAGCCGGGCGGAGAACAGGTGCTGGTGGAACGGGGCGCCCAGCCCGGGGGCGATCTCGGTGGCGTAGGGGTGCTCCTCGCCGCGGTAGGCCGAGGTGAAGACGACGCCGGTGGCCTTGGACTCCAGCTGGATCGTGCCGTCGGTGTAGAGGTACCAGTAGAAGCCGTAGTCGTAGTTGCCGATCGTGGTGAAGAAGCTGATCACCAGCCGGCGCGAGCGCCGCGTCTCGGCCATCCCGGTGAACATGTCGGTGTGCTTCCACCCGACGCCGTAGTCCTCCTCGTGCAGGCAGATGGCGTTGCGCATCACCCGGGGCGCCCCGGTCTCGTCGGCGATGGTGGCGTCGAAGTACTGGATGTCGCCCAGGCAGTCGCAGCCCAGCTCGAGGGAGTTGGTGTACCGGGCGAAGAGGTACTCGCCGGTGTCGAAGTAGTTCTGCCAGAACCGCACCGGTGAGGGGTCGGCGTAGGGCACGACCATCTCGGCGATCGATGCGCGGTGCACCACCGAGCGGCCGTCGATGGACAGCTGGTTGAGCGTCAGGCCCTCGCGCACGTCGAAGCCGACCCGGAACTCCCAGCCGGCCCAGCGGACGACGTCGTCCTCGACGGTGAACGAGCGGCCCTCGGGCTGGGTGATCTCGATCGGCTTCAGGTCGCGCGGCGTGCCCTCCAGCGACGCCCGCTCGGCGGGCACCGGCAGGTCGAAGTGGTCGTGCACCGCCGTGGTCACACCGCGGGTGATGTCGACGTAGGCGACGACGCCGTCCACCGGGTGCGCCCACGGCAGGTCCTGCGGGTCGGCCTGGTGGAAGCCGAGCACCCGGACGACGCGGTGGCCGTGCTCCTCGGGGAAGTAGGACCCGGCCGACAGCGGCACCGCGCGCACGTCGGCGACGTCCAGCCCGCGCTTGGCCATCGCGGCCAGCCAGCCCTCGTCGGTGGCCAGGATCGGCTCGATGGCCTCGAACTCGGCGTCGGTGATCGGCACCTGGCCGTCGGCGACGCCGTCGATCTCGGTGTCCCGGACGACGGTGCCCGCGGTGACCGAGACGAGCACGTCGCGCCCGGAGCCGGTGGCCCGGTCCAACAGCAGCAGGCGCAGCCGACGCTCGACCTGCGCGCCCGGGACGAACTCCAGCACGTCGCGCTTGTGCGGCTCCTCCAGCCCGACGTAGACGAACACGGTGCTGGGCTGCACCAGGCCGGCGTCGGTGACGATCGAGCGGGCGGTGTCGACCTCCTCGGCCGACATCCGGGAGAGCGGGTGGGTGGCGGTGGTGCGGTTCTCCGTGGTGGTCATGGTCGGTCTCCTCAGATCTGGGGGGCGTCGGGGCGGGTGGCGCGGACGAGGTCGCGGGCGGCGGACGGGCGGGCCTTGGCCAGGACGAACCCGCCGGCCAGGGCGACGAGCAGGAGCACCCCGGCGCCGACGCCGAGGGCGGTCGAGCCGCCCATCAGCAGCGGGAGGTTCTCCACCAGGAGCACGAGGATCGCGATGAGCCCGAGCACGCCGAGGGCGGGTGCGACGAGCGTCTGCCAGGGACGGCGGTCGACCCCGGTGCGGCGGAAGAAGACCAGGACGGCGATGCAGGCCAGCAGCATCAGCCCGACGATGCCGACGCTGGCGATGCCGGCCAGCCAGGTGAAGACCTCCAGCACCGGGTCCAGCCCGGCGATCGCGCTGACCGCCATGAGGACGGCGCCCACCACGCTGGTCACCAGCGAGGCGACGTGCGGCGAGGAGTGCTTGCCGTGGCTGCGGCCGAACGAGGCCGGGACGACGCCGGTGTTGCCCAGGGAGAAGAAGTAGCGGCTGAGCACGTTGTGGAAGCTCAGCACCGCGGCGAACAGGCTGGTGATGAACAGGACCTGCAGGACGTCGCCGGCCGCCGTCCCCAGGTACTCCTGGGCGGTGATGACGAGCATGTTGCCGGGGTCGGCGGCGGCCACCGCGACGACCCCGCTGTCGCCCCAGGCACTGACCACGGCCCAGGCGCTCAGGGTGTAGAAGACGCCGATGATCGCCAGCGCTGCGTAGGTGGCGCGCGGGATGGTGCGGTCGGGGTCGCGGGCCTCGTCCCGGAAGATCGCCGTCGCCTCGAAGCCGATGAACCCGGCGATGGCGAACATCAACCCGAGGCCCGGTGCCCCGGAGAGCACCTCGGACGGGTTGAGGAACGCCGTCGACAGGCCCTCGTCGGTGCCGCCCTTCCCGACCACGACGGCATCGAGCAGCAGCACGATGGCCACCTCGGCGACCAGCAGCACCCCGAGCACCTTGGAGGACAGCTCGATGTGCCGGAAGCCCAGCAGCCCGGTGATGCCCAGGACGACGAAGGTCCACAGCCACCACGGCAGCGACGGACCGCCGTAGGACTCGACCAGCCCACCGAGGGCGAAGCCGATGTAGCCGTAGACGGCGCCCTGCACCGTCACGTAGCTGACCAGCGCGACCAGCGCGCTGCCCAGCCCCCAGCCGCGGCCCAGGCCCACGCCGATGTAGGAGTAGAAGGCCCCGGCGTTCGGCACGTGCCTGGTCATCGCGGTGAAGCCGACGGCGAAGAACGCCAGCACGATCGCCGACACCAGGTAGGTGGCGGGGAAGCCGGGGCCGTTGCCGGCGGCGATGCCGATCGGGACGGTGCCGGCGACGACGGTGAGCGGCGCGGCGGCGGCGACGACCATGAACACGATGGCACCGACCCCGAGCTTCCCGGAGAGCCGGTGCCCGTCGGGTGTCGCGGTGCTTCCGGGTGGTGCGGGGTCCGAGACGGTGGCCACGGGGGGCTCCTGGGGGTCGACGGCGGGTGTGGCTGCCGAGACTGGCCCGCCCGACCGTGATGCCGGTTACACGCCCGTCATCTGTGCGCAACATCCCCGTGACACCGAACGGGACACCGGTCGTCCCCGATTCTCATTCGGGGACACGCTGGTGGACACCCGACCGGCTTCGCGGCTGACTACGCTGCGCCCCCAGTCCGGCCTCGCCCGGCTCGCCTGCGCACCGCCCGAGGAGGACCGTGTCCCAGCGTGCCACGCTCGACGGACTGCCCGACCGGTCACCCGTAGCGGGTCTGCGCCGCCGCGGGCTGAGCTTCGTCGAGGTGCTCGCCCAGTCGGTGAGCGCTCTCGCCCCCTCGGCGGCGGTCGTCGCGGTGCCCTCGATCGTCATGGTGCAGGCCGGGGCGGCCACGCTGCCGGTGCTGCTGGCCGGCACCGCCCTGGTGGTGCTCGTGGGCTGGTGCCTCACCCACGTCGCGCGCCGGATGGCCGCGGTCGGCGGGGTCTACAGCTACACCGCCAAGGGGCTCGGCCCGGCCGGGGCGCTGCTGGGCGGGTGGGGGCTGGTGGTCGGGTACGCCGCGGTCGCGATGTCGGCCCTGGTCGGGTCGGTGGCCTACCTGACGTCCTTCACCGGGCTCCGGCCGGCCGGGTGGGTGCTGGCGCTGCTCGCGGTGGCGATCGGTGCGCTGGCCACCCTCACCACGGTCCGCGGGATCCAGCTCTCGGCCCGGGTCGCGCTGGCGATCGAGGTGGTGTCGATCGCGGTCGTCGTCGTCGTCCTCGGCGTGCTGCTCGTGGCGCACTTGTCGGGGCCCGGCGGCACCGGCACCGGTGCCGCCGTGGTCGACGGACCGGTCAGCCCCGGAGGGGTCGCCACCGGGGTGGTCCTGGCGGTGGCGGCGTTCATGGGGTTCGAGAGCGCGGCGACGCTGGGCGTGGAGGCCCGCCGGCCGCTGGTCGCCGTCCCCCGGGCGGTGCTGTGGACCCCGGTCGCCGCCGGGGTCCTGTTCCTGGCCGCGGGGGCCGCCCAGGTGGTGCTGCTGCGGGCGGCGCCGGTGGAGGTGCTGACCAGCGACGTCCCGGTCGCCCAGCTGGCCGACGCCGAGGGTCTGGGCGCGTTGTCCCGGCTGCTGGACGCCGGCATCGCCGCGTCCTTCTTCGCCTGCGTCACCGGGTCGACCAACGCGCTGAGCCGGGTGCTGTTCTCCATGTCGCGCGAGGGCGTGCTGCCCGCCCCGCTGGGCCGCACCCACCGGCGGTTCGACACCCCCGCGGTCGCCCTGGCCGTGGTGCTGCCGGTGCTGGTCGGGGTGCCGGCGGTGGCCCTGGCGAGCGGGGCGCGGCCGCGGGACGTGCTGGCCGCCTCCCTGACGGTCAGCGCGCTGGGGTACGTGGTGGCCTACGCCCTCGCCGCCGCAGCGGTGCCGCTGTTCCTGCGCCGGATCGGCGAGCTCACCCGCCCGGTCCTGGTGGGGGCCGCCACGGCCACGGCGTTGTCCACCGGGGTGCTGGTGCTCGCGGTGGCGGGGGCGTCGTGGTCCGGTGGCGGGCTGACGGTGCTGGTGTTCGTGCTGGCCTGGCTCCCGGGGCCACTGCTCTGGGCGGTGCTGCGCGTGCGGGCACCGGGGCGGCTGGCCCGGGTCGGCGTCTACGACCAGGCCACCGCGTCCTCCCTCCTGCCCGGGCAGGGGGTGCGCCGGTGACCGCGGTCGACCGCGGGGTCACCGGGCGGCAACCGCAGGCGGTGCGTTCGGCGCTGGCGGTGCTGGAGGAGGTGGCCCGGGCCGGCGCGGGGGTGACCGCCAAGGAGGTGGCCGAGGGCCTCGGGCTGCCCCCGGCCACCACGTACCGGCTGCTGAACCTGCTGGTGGGGGAGGAGTACCTGGTCCGCCTGCCCGACCTGCACGGCTTCGCCCTCGGCGCCAAGGTCGCCGGCCTGGCCGGGGTGATCGCGCCGGCCCGGGTGCCGACCGCGGCCCGCCGGGCGGTGGCCGACCTCCGCGGCCGGGTGCGTGCGGGGGTGCACCTGGTGCTGGTCGCCGGGCCCACGGTGCGCTGCGCCGACGTCGACCCCGACCTGCCGTTGGCCTCCCCGGCCCTGGTGGAGGGGCACCTGCACGCCAGCGCGGTGGGCCACCTCGTGCTCGCCGAGGCCGACGACTGGCGCGAGGCCGTGCACCACCCGGGGCGGCTGGAGGCGCTGACCGACGCCACCCCCACCCGGCCGGCCGACGTCGAGGCCTGCCTGGCGCAGGTGCGGGCGCACGGCTTCGCCGGTCAGGTCGGTCAGCTGCACGCCGGGGTGGGCTGCCTGGCCGTGCCGGTGCGGGGGGCTGGGGGACTGCTGGTCGCCGCCGTCGCGGTCACCTCGACGCGCGGGGTGGTCCCGGTGGAGTACCTGGACGCCACCCGGGAGTGTGCGGCGGTGCTCGCGCCGTTGCTGGACTGAGCCGTACCCGGCAGGGTGCGGGCATGCGCGTGCTGGGGATCGTCGTCGCCGTCGTCCTGTTCGTGGTGGCGGCCCTGATGGCCGTGGTCACGATCAGCCTGTTCGTCGACGGGAGCACCGGGTCGGGGGCGCTGGCCGCGGTCTTCCTCGCCATCACGCTGCTGGCCGCGGTGCTGCTCGTGCGCACGTCAGCCGGGGCCGGGAAGCGCTCGGCGGGTGGCCGCCGGCGGCGCACGGGACGACGGGACCAGGGGCTGTACTACGGCGACACGTCGGTGTCCTACGGCTACGTCGGCGGGGTGTGGGGCGGGGACGGCGGTGCGGACGGCCGGCACGACGGCGGGTCGAGCGGGCACGGCGGCCACGACTTCAGCAGCGGCGGGTCCTTCGCCTCGGACGGCGGGAGCAGCAGCGGGTCCGACGGTGGCGGTGGCGGCTCGGACGGCGGCGGGGGCGGCGGTGGGAGCGACTGACCCCTCAGCGGACGCACAGCCGCTGACTCCCGGCCACCTGTCGGCCACCGCCGGGTCACCTCCCGCTGACAGCGTCGCCCGGCGTGACCTCCCCCCGCCGCCGCTGCGGCGCCCTCCTCACCCTCACCGCCCTGGCCGCGTGCACGGCCGCGCTCACCGCGCCGTCGGCCGGCGCCGCCCCGGTGACCTGTTCACCCGCACGGCCACCTACCCGGTCTTCCAGAACTCCGGCCTCGGACCGGACGCCGAGGCGGTCGCCGAGATCTCCGCGGCCAGCCCGGACGGGCGGACGGTGGCCTACACCGACGCGGCCAACGGCTTCGTCGGGTTCCTCGACGTCAGCGACCCGTCGGCCCCGGTCGGCCGGGGCGTGGTCGACGTCGGCGGCGAGCCCACCTCGGTGGTGTACCGCGGTGGCCTGGTGCTGGTCTGCGTGGACGACACCGACGGTGCGTTCGCCACCCCCTCCGGCCGGCTCGTGGTGCTCGACGCGGCCACGCGCACCGTCGTCCGGGAGATCGACCTCGGCGGGCAGCCGGACTCGATCGCGCTGCGCGCCGACGGCGGTCTGGTCGCCATCGCGATGGAGAACCAGCGCGACGAGGACGTCGCCGACGGTGAGCTGCCGCAGCTCCCCGCCGGCACGCTGACCCTGCTCGACGTCACCGGCCCGGTGGCCGGCTGGACGCCGGCGACGGTGGACCTGGTGGACGCGTTGACCGACATCGGGGCCTACGGCGCGACGGACCCCGAGCCGGAGTACGTCGCGTTCGCCCCCGACGGCACGCTGGCCCTGAGCCTGCAGGAGAACAACGCCCTCGCCGTCATCACTCCGGCCACCGACCTGGCGGCGAGCACCGTACGGGCCTTCGACGCCGGCACCGTCACCGTCACCGGCGTGGACACCAAGGACGACGACTCGATCGACCCCACCGGCACCGTGGTCGACGCCCCCCGCGAGCCCGACGCGATCGCCTGGGTCGGCGACGGGCTGCTCGCCACCGCCAACGAGGGCGACCTGGTCGGCGGCACACGCGGTTGGACGGTGTTCGACACGGCGACCGGGGACGTCGTGCACGACTCGGGCAACGAGCTCGACCGGCTGGCGATCCAGCTCGGCCTCTACCCGGACAGCCGGTCGGACGCCAAGGGCGTCGAGCCCGAGGGGCTGTCCTTCGGCACCTACGGCGGCGTCCCGTACGCCTTCGTCGGCAGCGAGCGCGGCAACTTCGTCGCGGTGTACGACATGAGCGACCCGACCGAGCCCGCGTACCGGCAGACCCTGCCGACCACCAACGGCCCCGAGGGGCTGCTGCCGATCCCCGCGCGCGGGCTGTTCGTCGTCTCCAGCGAGACCGACGTGCCCGAGGACGACGTCCGGGCCTCGGTGCAGCTGTACTCCCTGGGCGCGGGGCCCGCGTCGTTCCCGACGATCGCCTCGCTGCCCGGTGACCCGCCGGTCGCCTGGGGCGCGCTGTCCGGGCTGACCGCGGTGCCCGGCTCGCCCGGCCTGCTGAACGGGGTCAGCGACTCCGCCTACGCCCCGGCCACGATCACCACCATCGACACCACGACCACCCCGGCGACGGTCCGGGCCTCCCTCCCGGTCACCTCCGACACCCCGCTGGACCTGGAGGGCATCGCCGCCCGGGCCGACGGTGGCTGGTGGGTGGTCAGCGAGGGCAACGCCGACGACGAGCTGCCCAACGAGCTGGTCCGGCTCGACGCCGCGGGCGTCGTCGCCGAGCGGGTGGCCCTGCCGGCCGAGGTGCAGCTGGGCAACCGGGGCCTCGAGGGCGTGACGGTCGTGCCCGGCGGCGGACCGGAGGTGCTGTGGGTCGCGCTGCAGACGACGGCGACCGGCGACCCGGAGGGTGTCAGCCGGCTGGGCCGCTACGACACCGCGACCGGCACCTGGAGCTGGGTCGGGTACCGGCAGGAGACCCCGCCGGCGGGCTCCGCCGAGGGCGTCTCCGAGGTGGTCGCGGTGGACGCCGACACCCTGGCGGTGGTCGAGCGGGACGACCGGCCCGGAGTGTTCGCCGCGGTCAAGCGGGTCTACACCGTGGAGCTGGCCGGCGTGACCCCCGCGGCGACCGGTGCCCCGCTGCCGATCGCGCCCAAGACGCTGGCGGTGGACCTGCTGCCGCTGCTGGCCGCGGGCAACGGGTGGGTGCAGGAGAAGGTCGAGGGCCTGGCGATCGGCGGGGACGGGCAGCTGTACGCCGTCACCGACAACGACGGGGTGTCCGACGCGACCGGGGAGACGGTGTTCCTGCGGCTGGGTGCGGCGGCCGAGGTCTTCCCGTCCGCGGCCCCTGCTCCGGCGCCCACACCCACGTCCTCGCCCGCACCCGGCCCGGTCGCCGGCGGTCCCGCGGCCCCGCCGCAGCTGGCCGACACGGGTGCCTCCGTCGGCGGCCTGGGCGCCGTCGCGGCGCTGCTGCTGCTCGCCGGTGGTGGAGCCGTCGCCGCCGGTCGGCGCAGCCGGGCCTGAGCCCCGCCCCGGCGCTCTGACCCCGCTCTGGAGGGTCAGAGCGTCGGGTGGCTCAGTACGAGGTCGAGCCTCCAGCGCCCTCGGACGCCGGGACCTCCTCGCCGGCGGCGACCGGGCCGGGCGGGGTGCCGTCGCCGAACGGGGAGCCGCCGAGCTCCTCGCGGCCGTGCGCGGTGAGCCAGTTCGAGGTGTCCGGGCCGACCGGCACGATCTGCGTGGGGTTGATGTCGGCGTGCACGACGTAGTAGTGCCGCTTGATCTGCGGGAAGTCGGTGGTGTCGCCGAACCCGGGGGTCTGGAACAGGTCCCGGGCGTAGCCCCACAGCACCGGCATCTCGGCCAGCTTCTGCCGGTTGCACTTGAAGTGCCCGTGGTAGACGGCGTCGAAGCGGGCCAGCGTGGTGAACAGCCGGACGTCGGCCTCGGTGATCGTGTCGCCCATCAGGTAGCGACGGGTCTCCAGCCGCTCGCTCACCCAGTCCAGGGCGGTGAACAGCCGGTCGTAGGCGCTGGCGTAGGACTCCTGGGAGCCGGCGAACCCGCAGCGGTAGACGCCGTTGTTGATCTCGGTGAAGACCCGCTTCATGACGTCGTCCATCTCGTCCCGCAGGTGCTCGGGGTAGAGGTCGGGCGCGCCGTCGCGGTGGAACGCGGTCCACTCGGTGGAGAAGTCCAGCGTCATCTGGGCGAAGTCGTTGGTGACCACGGCCTTGGTCGGCAGGTCGACCATCGCCGGCACGGTGATGCCGCGCGGGTACTCCGGGTCGCGGGCGAAGAACGCCTCCTGGAGCCGCTCGTAGCCCAGCACCGGGTCGCGGCCGCCGGGGTCGAGGTCGAAGGTCCAGCTGTTCTTGTCGTGGGTGGGCCCGGTGATGCCCATCGAGAAGGCGGACTCCAGACCGAGCAGCCGCCGCACGATGGTGGCGCGGTTGGCCCAGGGGCACGCCCGGGCGACGACGAGGCGGTAGCGGTCGGCCTCGACCGGCCAGCCCTGGGACCCGTCGGCCAGGATCCGGTCCTCGATGTAGTTGGTGTCCCGCTCGAAGGACTTGCCGGGCTCGACGTAACCGTTCTCGTTGCTCACCCGACGAGCGTGCGGGCTGCGCAGTGGGTGCGCAGCCCGAACGCCGCGGATCACTCGTCGGCGGGACGCTCCTGCACCAGCTCGGTGCTGACCTCCCAGAGGCGCTCGGCGTTCGCCGGGTCCAGCGCGTACTCCCGCACCCCGCTGCGGGCCTCGGCGTCGTCGGCCACCGTGGGGGACTCGTTGCCGTCCTCCAGGTAGTGCCCGCCGGTGGCGAACTCCGGGGCGAGTGCGGCGACCAGGGTGGTGGACGCGCCCTGCTGCGGGGTCTTGAAGGTCACCGTGCCCTCGCGCTGGGCCTTCTCCCACCCGTCCAGGACGTCCTGGGAGACGTGCCGCTGCAGGTTGGTCATGATCCCGCCGGGCATCAGCGCGTTGGCCACGATGCCGTCGTCGGCCCAGCGGCGGGTGGCCTCGACGGCCAGCAGCACGTTCGCGGTCTTGGACTGCCCGTACGCCGACCACGGGTCGTACTCGCGCTCGGCGAAGTGCAGGTCGTCGAAGACGACGGGGGAGCGCAGGTGTCCGGTGCTGGACACCGACACGATCCGGGCGCCGTCCGGGGCGGCGGCGAGCGCGTCGTGCAGGCCCACGGTGAGCGCGAAGTGCCCGAGGTGGTTGGTCGCGAACTGGGTCTCCCAGGCGCGGTCGGTCAGCGTCAGCTGGGGGAGCGCCATCACGCCGGCGTTGTTGATCAGCAGGTCGAGCGGGCCGTCCCAGTCGGCGACGAAGGCCGCGACGGAGTCCAGGTCGACCAGGTCGAGGCGGGCGACGCGCAGCGTGGTGTTGCCCGTCGTCCCCACGACGTCCTGGGCGGCGCGGCCGCCGGCCTCGGTGTCGCGGACGGCGAGGGTGACCTCGGCGCCGGCCTTGGCCAGCGAGCGGACGGTCTCCAGGCCGATGCCCGACGCCCCGCCGGTGACGACGACACGGGTGCCGGTGAGGTCCAGGCCCTCGACGACGTCGTCGGCGGTGCTGGTGGCGGTGAAGCGGGTGGTGATCAGGGGCATGGTCACCACTGTGCCCCTCGTCGGCCGAGCGCGACGGCGTGGGTCAGCCGCAGGGAGCCCGACAGCCAGACCAGCACGTCGTGCAGCCGCAGCGGGGTCGCCCCGGTCGCGGCGGCGAGGTCGGCGAAGGGACCCGCGTTGACGCGCAGCTCCCGGTGGACGACGGCGTGCAGGTCGCTGTCGCCCTCCTCGAGGTGCGGCAGCAGCTGCAGCCGGGTGACCCGGTCGACGTGCGGCACCAGGTCGGGGTGCCGGTGGTGCAGTGCGGCGCTCACGTGGGGGAAGAGCGGCTCCTGCTGGACCGCGCGGAGGGCGGCGCCGACCGTGCCGGGTTCCCCCAGCACCGACACCTCGTCGTCCGGGAGGTCCCCGAACGCCCGTCCGGCGGCCCGGTCGACGGCGGCGTCGACGACCGGGCGCAGGCGGGTGAGCGCGTCCGCGGCGGCGGCCCAGCCGGCCGGGTCGAGCCGGCCGTGCAGACCCTCCGCGGCGAGCAGGTCGGCGTCGTCGGTGCCGGTGGGCAGCAGGTCGCAGCGGGCCCAGCCGAACGCCGGTACCTCCACCCACCGCCCACCGCGGTCACCGGGCGGGCGGAAGCGCAGCGGGCGCAGCCCCTGCTGGTACCCGCGGACGGCGGCGAGGGCGACGTCGGCCGGGAGCGGATGGGGCCCGGCGCTGGGCAGGACGAACGGCTGGGCCACCGGCCCATCATCACCGCCCGGCGTCGACCTCGGCGCGCTCGTCGACGATGAGGTCCTTGCTGCGCACCAGCCGGAGCAGGGTGACCACCAGCAGGCCGCCGGCCATGTTGGCCAGCACGGTGTACCAGAGCCAGGCCAGCCAATCGGCGTAGCCGAACGGTGCCCCGGCGTGCAGGGCGGCGAAGACCAGCAGCGAGTCCAGCACCGAGTGGAACAGCTGCAGCCCGGCCAGCAGGAACGCCCCGGCGACGGCGGCGACGATCTTGGCGCCGTCGGAGTCGGTGCCGTGCTGCATCCGGGTCATGAGCGTCAGCACGCTGCCGGCCAGGACGCCCAGGCACACCGACTGCAGGGTCAGCGGGGCGTCCACGAAGTGCACCGCGGACTCGATCGCGGTGGCCCGCAGGTCGGGCAGCGCCTGCACCACCAGCCAGGCGATGATCCAGCCGCCCACCAGGTTGGCCGCGAACGTGCCGCCCCAGAACAGCAGCAGCTGGCGCACGCTGGCCCGCTTGGCGACCACGGCGGTGACCGGGACCAGGAAGCCCTCGGTGAACAGCTCGCTGCGGGCCAGCAGGAGCGCGATGAAGCCGATGCCGAAGGCGATGCCGGCCAGCAGGTGGCTGTCGGTCTCGGCCAGCACGGCCAGGTAGGCCAGCACGCCGACCCCGACCTCCAGGCCGCCGGCCAGGCCGGTGGTGAGCACCTCGCGCCAGCTGCGGTGCAGGCGCTGGGCGCCCTCGCTGACGATCCGCTCGAAGGCCTCGCCGACCTCGTCCTCGACGGGTGCGTCCCCGTCGCCGAGCTCCGTACGGGTGTCGCTCATGGGGCTCCTCGGGGTCGCCCGAGTGTGCGCGCCCGCGGCCCCGTGCGCCGACCGGAGCGGCGGCAGGACCACTGCCCGCCGCCGCCCGCAGGTCAGGAGCCGGTGCGGTCCTGCACGTCGAAGTGCACCATCGTCGCCCCGCCGGTGGCGAAGGTCCCGACGTCGGCCCCCGCGGCGGTGCCGGCCTCCGAGGACATCCCGGCGGCCATCGCCTCGGCGGACTCGAAGTCCAGCTCGGCGACCAGGTAGGCCGGCGACGGGGTGCCGTCCATGGTCTCGGCGTGCCCGATGGTGAAGCGCTGCAGGCCCGGGATGGCCTGGGCCAGTCCGGCGTGCACGTCGCGGTAGTGCGCGTCGAAGGCGGCGGGGTCGGTGGGCTGGCCGTAGGTCACGACGAGGCGGTGGGTCACGGGGTACCTCCGGGGATCTGCGTCCGGGCGGCGGTGCCCGGGCGTCGCGCTCATCCCACCACTGGGCGGACGACGGTGCGAGGTGCCAGGGTGCGGGCGTGAACGGAGCCCGGGCAGTCATCCGCACGCTCGTCGACGCCGGGGTGGAGGTCTGCTTCGCCAACCCCGGCACCTCGGAGATGCACTTCGTGGCCGCACTGGACGACGTGCCGCAGATGCGCGCCGTCCTCACGCTGTTCGAGGGCGTGGCCACCGGTGCCGCCGACGGCTACGCCCGGATGGCCGGGAAGCCCGCGGCGACCCTGCTGCACCTGGGACCGGGGCTGGGCAACGGCTGGGCCAACCTGCACAACGCCCGTCGCGGCCGGGCCCCGCTGGTGAACGTGGTGGGCGACCACGCGCGGACCCACAAGCGGCTCGACGCCCCGCTGGAGTCCGACCTCGACGCCCTCGCCGGCGCGGTCGGCTGGTGGCGCCGGTCGCTGACCACCGCCCACGTGGGGGACGACGTCGCCGACGCGGTCGCCGCGGCTCGCCGCGGCCAGGTCGCCACCCTGGTGCTGCCCGCCGACGTCTCCTGGTCCGAGGGCGGTGCCGTCGGCGTGGCCGCACCCGACCGGCCGGCCCGCTCGGTCGCCGTCCCCGACCTGCCGCTGGGCCCGGACACCGTGCTCTTCCTGGGTGGGGACGCACTGGACGCCGAGGCTCTGAACGCCGCGGCCCGGGTCGCGGCCGGCACCGGCGCCCGCTTGATGGCGGAGACCTTCCCGGCCCGGATGGCCCGCGGCGCCGGTCTGCCCGACGTGCCGAAGCTGCCCTACCCACCGGGCCCGGCGCTCGCGGCACTGGCCGACGTGGCGCACCTGGTGCTGGTCGGGGCGCCGGCGCCGGTGGCGTTCTTCGCCTACCCCGACACCCCGGGCTCCTTCGTGCCGGAGGGCTGCGCCGTGCACGTGCTGACCGAGCCGGGGGAGTCCTCCCTCGCGGCGCTCACCGAGCTGGCCGACCGGGTCGGGGCCGACCCGGTGCTGGCGCCGGCGTCGGTGCCGACGGTCCCGGACCGGGCGCTGGACCCGCAGGTGCTCGCCGCGGTCGTCGGGGCCGTGCTGCCCGAGCGGGCCATCGTGGTCGACGAGTCGCTGACCAGCGGGTTCGGTCTCTTCCCGGCCACCGCGGGCGCACCCCGGCACGACGTGCTGTCGTTGACCGGCGGGGCGATCGGCGACGGTCTGCCGATGGCCGTCGGTGCCGCGGTCGCCTGCCCCGACCGGCCGGTGCTCGCCGTTCAGGCCGACGGCTCGGCGATGTACACCCTGCAGGCGCTGTGGACGATGGCCCGTGAGCAGCTCGACGTCACCGTGCTGGTCTGCGACAACGGGGCCTACGCGATCCTGGCCGGCGAGCTGGAGAACGTCGGGGCGACCGCCGGCGGGGAGCGGGCCGGGCGGCTGCTCGACCTGGGCTCACCGGCGCTGGACTTCGTGTCCCTGGCCGCCGGGATGGGCGTGCCCGGGGTGCGGGTGACCACCGGCCCCGAGCTGGCCGAGGCGCTGCGGCACGCGTTCGCCGAGCCGGGCCCGCACCTGGTCGACGCCGTCCTGCGCCGGCCCTAGGGTCCGGGGCACGTCGCAACGACGCGGCGTGCTGGAGGTGCTCCGTGGTCGACCCGCTCGCGCACGTCCCCGGTGACCGGGGGTGGCCGCTGGTCGGCCACACGTTGTCCTTCGTCCGGGACGCCACCGGCTTCACCGAGCGCAACCGGCTGCGGCACGGCGACGTCTTCCGCACCCGGGTGCTGGGCCGCGAGGGCGTCACCTTCCTGACGCCGCAGGCCACCCGGGAGATCTACCTCGACCCCGGGAAGGTGCTCTCCAGCGAGGGCGGCTGGTCGAACACCATCGGGGAGCTCTTCCGCAACGGGCTCATGCTGCGCGACTTCGACGACCACCACCGGCACCGCCGGGTGATGCAGCAGGCCTTCAGCCGGGCCGCGTTGACCGGCTACGTCGACGCCATCCACGACGTCACCGACCGGCACCTGCGCGCCCTCCCGGACGGTGAGGTCGACGTCTACCTGTTCATGAAGCGGCTGACCCTGGACATCGCAGCCGAGGTGTTCGTCGGGGTGTCGCTGGGGAAGCAGTCCGAGCGGGTCAACCGGGCGTTCCAGGCTGCCGTGGCTGCGGCGGTCACCCCGCTGCGGGTGCCGCTGCCGGGCACCCCGTACCGGCGCGGGCTGCAGGGCCGGGCCGAGCTGACCCGGGTGTTCGGCGAGCTGGTGGCCGCCCGGCGCCGGGAGGAGCCCCGCGGCGACCTGCTCTCCCGGCTGGCCCACGCCACCCACCGACGACGGCGCGCTGCTGCCGGTCGACGACGTGGTGGACCACGTGGTGTTCCTGATGCTCGCCGCGCACGACACCACCACCTCGACGTTGGCGGTGCTGCTCTGGCAGCTGGCCCTGCACCCGGTCGAGCAGGACAGGGTCGCCGAGGAGGTGCGCGCGCTGGACGGCGCCCCGGTCACTCCCGCGGACCACGGCCGGCTCGTGCACACCTCCCGGGCGATGTCGGAGGCGCTGCGGCTGAGCCCGCCGGTGCCGTTCTCCCCGCGCCGCGCGCTGGCCGACGTCGAGATCGACGGGGTGGCGGTGCCCGCGGGCACCGGGGTCAGCGTCTCCAGCCTCGCGCTGCACCGGCACCCCGACTGGTGGACCCGCCCGGCCGCCTTCGACCCCGACCGCTTCGCCCCCGGACGGGAGGAGCACAAGCAGCACAGCCACCTCTTCGTGCCCTTCGGCGGCGGCGCGCACCTGTGCATCGGCAACCACGTCGCCGAGGTGATGGTGAAGGCGATCGTCGCCCGGCTGCTGGCCACCCGGCGGGTGTCGGCCGACCCGGCCGCGGGCGTCGTCATCTCCCCGATCCCGATCCCCAAGCCGAAGGGGCCGATGCTGCTCACGGTGCGGTGAGTGCCAGCGTGGTTCCATCGGCGACATGCCGTCGACACTGACGCTCGCCCCCGCGCCCACCTCCGAGGCCGCCGAACGGGTCCGCCTGGAGGTGCGCGAGTTCCTGGCCAAGGAGCTCGCCGCCGGTTCCTTCGAGACCCACGTGGACACCTGGCTGTCCGGTGTCGACCCGGACTTCTCCAAGAAGCTCGGCGAGCAGGGCTGGCTGGGGATGACCTGGCCGAAGGAGTACGGCGGTCACGAGCGCACCGCGATGGAGCGCTACGCCGTCACCGAGGAGCTGCTGGCCGCCGGTGCCCCGGTGGCCGCGCACTGGATCGCCGACCGGCAGTCCGGCCCCAACCTGCTGCGCTACGGCACCGAGGCCCAGCGCCGGGAGATCCTGCCGAAGATCGCCGCCGGTGAGTGCTTCTTCGTCATCGGCATGAGCGAGCCCGACTCCGGCTCCGACCTGGCGTCGATCCGCACCAAGGCCGAGCGCAACGCCGACGGCGACTGGGTGGTCAACGGCGCCAAGGTGTGGACGTCGAACGCCCACCACAGCCACTACGCCATCACCCTCGTCCGTACCGCGCCCGCCGACTCGGCCAACCGGCACGCCGGCATGAGCCAGCTGCTGGTCGACCTCTCCACCCCGGGCATCACGATCAACCCGATCCGCATCCTGGACGGCGGCCACCACTTCAACGAGGTCGTCTTCGAGGACGTCGTCATCCCCGGCGACATGCTGCTGGGGGAGGAGGGCGCCGGCTGGAACCAGGTGACCGCCGAGCTCGCCTTCGAGCGCAGCGGGCCCGAGCGCTTCCTGTCCACCTTCCCGCTGTTCGCCGAGTTCGCCCGCCGGGCGTCGTCCCCGGCCGAGCTCGCGACGGTGGGCCGGCTCTCGGCCCGGCTGCTGTCGCTGCGCCAGCTGTCGCTGCGGATCGCCGCCGCGCTGGACCGCGGCGAGCTGCCCGACATCCCCGCCGCCCTGGTCAAGGACGTCGGGACGACGTTCGAGGGCGACGTCGCCGAGGAGATCCGGAAGGTGGTCGACGTGCCCGCGTCGCTGGACTCACCCGACCCGCTCGCGAGGGCGTTGGCCGAGGCCCAGCTGCACTCCCCGGGCTACACGCTGCGCGGGGGCACCAATGAGATCCTCCGCGGGATCGTGGCTCGCGGGCTGGGTCTGCGATGAGCTCCGACCAGGACCTGGTCGTCCAGACCGTCCGGGAGATCCTCACCGGCCACGAGCCCACCCAGCTGACCCCCGACCGTCGCTGGGGCGCCGACCTGTGGTCCGACCTGGCCGAGGCCGGGTTGACCGGGGTCGGTCTGCCCGAGGAGGCCGGCGGCTCCGGCGGTGAGCTGGCCGACGCGGTCGCCGTCGTCGCCACCCTGGCCGCGGGCGCCGGGGCGGTGCCGGTCGCCGAGCAGCTGCTGGTCGCCGGCCCCGCGGTGCTCGCCGCCGGCCTCGCGCTGCCCGACCCGTCGCAGCCGCTGACGATCGCCGTCTCCGGGGCCGTGCAGGTGGACGGCTCCGGCCTGCTCACGGGCACCGCCACGGACGTCGCCTGGGCCGGGGTCGCGCACTGGCTCGCCGTGGTCGCCGCCGGGCCGGACGGCGACGTCCTCGCGCTGGTCGACGTCTCCGGGCTCGACGCCACGGACGCGGCGAACCTGGCCGGGGAGCCCCGCGGGTCCTACGTGTTCGACGGGGTGCAGGCGCAGGTCGGGCCGCTCGCCGACGACGTCCGGGCCCGGTACGCCCTGGCCCGGGCGGTGCAGCTGTCCGCCGCCGCCGAGACCGTGCTGGCCTGGACAGGCCAGTACGCGGGGGAGCGGGTGCAGTTCGGCCGCCCGCTGGCCAAGTTCCAGGGCATCCAGATGCAGCTGGCCGAGATGGCCGGCGAGGTGACAGCGGTGTCGGCGCTGGTGGACGCCGCCGTCCAGCGCCTGGACCGGGGCGAGCCCCTCGAGCTCGCAGCCGCCGCGGCCAAGGTGCGCGCGGGGGCCGCCGTCGAGGTGGTCGCCCGGCAGGCCCACCAGGTGCACGGCGCCATCGGGTTCACCGAGGAGCACCGGCTGCACCACCTCACCAAGCGCATGTGGTCCTGGCGCGACGAGGCCGGCAACGAGCTCACCTGGGCCCGCGTCCTCGGCGCCGCCGTCGCCGGCGACGACCCCTGGGCCGCCCTCACCTCCGCCGTCTGACCCGGCACCGCACGAGAAGCGCCCTTCTCGTCAGGACTTCTGACGAGAAGGGCGCTTCTCGTCGTGGGGGAGCTCGCGCTAGGGGACAACCCGGTACTGGACGATCACCCAACACAGGGCCCGCGCTTCGTCACTTCTGGCCTGTTTGGGTTTCGGATACGTGACGTTACGGTTCGGCAGCCGTCGGTGAGCGACGGCTCAGCCACGGGGAGAACCGAGAATGACGCAGCCGCCGTTCCACCAGCCGTCCGGACAGCCGGACCCGGGACGTCCGTACCACGGGCCGGTTCCGACCGGGGACTTCCCCACGGCGGCCTACGGGCAGAACGGTGTCCCGTGGCAGCAGTTCCCGCCCCCGCAGTTTCCGCCCCCGCAGTTCCCGCCCCCGGGGCAGTACACGGGTCCCGGGCAGCCTCCCGCTGCACCGCAGGTGCCGGGTGCCAAGCCGTGGTTCAAGCGCAAGCGGGTCGTGATCCCTGCCGTGGTCCTGGGCCTGGGCATCATCGGTTCGGCGGTGAACGGACCGACCGAGACCAGTCCGTCCTCGACGGCCTCCGCAGCGACGTCCTCGTCGTCCTCGGCGCCGATCTCCTCGGTGGTCCCGCCGCCGCCGGTCACCGATGTCGTCGAGGCCGCTCCGGCACCGGTGACCACCACGGTCGCGCCGGCGCCTGCGCCCACGACCACGGTCGCTCCCGCGCCGGCCCCGGCACCGGTGCCGGACGTGTCCGTGAGCCAGTCCAACGCACTCCGCGCGGCGAACAGCTACCTGGACTTCACCAACTTCTCCCGCACGGGCCTGATCGGCCAGCTCGAGTACGAGGGGTACTCGACCGCTGACGCCACCTGGGCGGCCGACACCGTCACGGTCGACTGGAACGCCCAGGCGGCCGGGTCGGCGGAGAGCTACCTGGAGTTCACCTCGTTCTCCCGGTCCGGGCTCATCGACCAGCTGGTCTTCGAGGGCTACACCCCGGAGCAGGCCGCCTTCGGGGCCGACTCGGTCGGCCTCTGACCACCCCGCACGAGAAGCGCCCTTCCCGTCAGCCGAGCTGACGAAAAGGGCGGCGGTCTCAACGGGTGGATGCAACAGCCTCTGCAGATGATCACGGTGTCGTGGTCTGAGGGGTGGTCCGGTGAGGTCGTCGGGGTTGTCGGTGGAGCAGCAGGATCAGTTGTGGGCGCGATGGCGGGCCGGTGAGTCACTGCGTGGCATCGGCCGGTCATTGGGGCTGTCGCATGCCACGGTGCACCGGCATGTCACGGCGTGTGGTGGCAGACGGCCGGTAGCGCGGCGGCGGGGGCCGCTGGCGTTGAGCGTGGTCGAGCGGGAGGAGATCAGCCGCGGGATCGCCGCCGAGGCGTCGGTGCGGGCGATCGCGCGTGTGTTGGGGCGGGAGCCCTCCACGATCAGCCGGGAGCTGGCCCGCAACGGCGGGCGGGAGGCCTACCGGGCCGCAGCAGCCGATGCCGCGGCCGATCGTCGGGCGCTGCGACCCAAGCCGGCGAAGCTGGCGATCGACGGGCGGCTTCGCGCGGAGGTGCAGCGTGGGCTGGCCCTGGAGTGGTCACCGCAGCAGATCGCGTCACGCTTGGTCGTGGACTTCCCCGACGATGAGGCGATGCGGGTCTCCCACGAGACGATCTACCTGACCTTGTTCGTGCAGGCCAGGGGCGGGTTGGCCCGTGAGTTGACCCGGTCGTTGCGCACCGGTCGGGCGACCCGGCACCCGCGCGGGGCCAAGTTGCCTTCCGGGCGTGGGCAGCTGCGCGGGATGGTCCCGATCTCCGAACGACCCGCCGAGGCCACCGACCGGGCGGTCCCCGGGCACTGGGAGGGCGACCTCGTCTTGGGCAAGCTGCCCAGTGCAGTGGCCACCCTGGTGGAGCGCACCACCCGGTTCGTGGCGTTGGTGGCGCTACCGGAAGGCAAGAAGGCCGAGCAGGTCCACCCGGCTCTGGCCGCAGCGATCAGGCGGGTGCCAGCCCAGCTGCGCCGGTCCCTGACCTGGGACCAGGGCAAGGAGATGGCCGCCCACGCACAGTTCACCGTGGCCACCGGCGTCGACGTCTATTTCTGCGACCCCAAGAGCCCCTGGCAGCGGGGCAGCAACGAGAACACCAACGGCCTCCTCCGCCAGTACCTGCCCAAGGGCGCCGACCTCACGGCCTTCACCCAGCACGACCTCGACGCCATCGCCGCACGACTCAACGGCCGACCCCGACAGACCCTGGACTGGAAGACTCCCGCCGAAGCATTCAACGAGGCCGTTGCACACACCCGTTGAGACCGCCGCGCTTCTCGTCGTCAGAGGGCGGCCTCCAGGGCGGCCTGGAGGGCGTCGAGGGACATCGCGAGCAGGGCGGGGCGGGACGACGCCGGGCAACCGCGGTCGGCCCAGGCCAGGCAGGCGGACTCCAGGAAGCCCAGGTAGCCGCGCAGGGCCAGGCCGGCCGGGCCGGCGGGGTCCACGGACAGGACGTCGGCGAGCCGGTCGACGTAGCCGGTCAGCGCCTGTGCCCGGAGCCGGTCGGCGGCCGGGACGCCCTCTCCGCGCAGCGGGGCGGACCAGCCCACCGGGGCCGCGGCGACGACGTCCAGGTAGACCTCGATCGAGCGGGCGACCCGGGACATCGGGGGAGTGCCGGCCGGCAGGGCGGCGTCGGCGGCCTCGTGCTCGGCCTGCAGCCGGGCCAGGGCTGCTTCGACGACGGCGGTGTACAGCTCGCCCTTCGTGCCGAAGTAGCGCAGCACGAGCGCCTCGGAGACCCCCACCCGCTCGGCGATCGCGGTGACCGCGACGTCCGGGTACGGGCGGACGCCGAACAGGACCGTGGCGACGGCGAGGATCTCGGCCCGGCGGACGGCGGGGTCCTGCCGGGTCCGGGGTCGGCGGTCGGTCCGGGGCACGGGGCGTATCCTACTGAGTCGAACTCACTGACGGCGATCGAGGAGGCACGGGTGCCCGACTGGGTGCAGGACGCGATCTGGTGGCAGGTGCACCCGCTGGGGTTCGTCGGCGCCGAACGGGACGCGCAGCAGGCCACCACGCACCGGCTGTCCCGGATCGCCGGCTGGCTCGACCACGCCGTCGCGCTCGGGGCCAACGGGCTGGCCCTGGGCCCGGTCTTCGCCGCGGAGACGCACGGCTACGACACCACCGACCACCTGCGCATCGACGGTCGGCTCGGCGACGAGCAGGACCTCCGCGACCTGGTCGACGCTGCGCACGCCAAGGGCGTCCGGGTGCTGCTGGACGGCGTGTTCAACCACGTCGGCCGCAGCCACGCCGCCTTCACCGACCCGACGAAGCAGCACTGGATCCGCCGCGGTCCCGACGGCGAGCCCGAGGTGTTCGAGGGCCACGGGCAGCTCGTCGCCCTCGACCACGCCCAGCCCGACGTCGTGCAGTTCGTCGTCGACGTGATGATCCACTGGCTCGAGCGCGGCATCGACGGGTGGCGGTTGGACGCGGCCTACGCCGTCCCGCCGGAGTTCTGGGCGCAGGTGCTGCCCGCCGTCCGGGAGCGGTTCCCCGACGTCTACGTGGTCGGTGAGGTCATCCACGGCGACTACGCCGGCATCATCGAGGCGTCGACGATGGACGCGGTCACCCAGTACGAGCTGTGGCAGGGCCTCTGGCACGGCATCGCCGAGGGCAACCTGTTCGAGCTCGACCACGCCCTGCAGCGCCACGACGGGTTCCTCGACGCGTTCGTGCCGTGGACGTTCGTGGGCAACCACGACGTCACCCGCATCGTCGACCAGGTCGGTGAGCAGCACCTGCCGCACGCGCTGGTGGTCTGGGCGACCGTCGGCGGCACCCCCGCCGTGTGGTCCGGCGACGAGTTCGGCTGGCACGGGATCAAGGAGGACCGGGTCGGTGGCGACGACGCGATCCGCCCCGAGTTCCCCGCCGACCCGCTGTCCGTCGAGGGCGGCGCGGTGTTCGCGCTGCACCAGGAGCTGATCGGGCTGCGCCGTCGGCACCGCTGGCTGCACCACGCCCGGACGACGACCGAGCACCTGACCAACCTGCAGCTGGTCTACCGCACCGAGGCCGACGGCAAGGCCCTGATCGTCGCGCTCAACCTGGCCGACGAGCCCGCCACCGTCCCGGCCGCCGGTGCGGTGCTCGCCGGACGGATCGACGGCGGCAGGCTGCCCGCGCACGGCTGGGCGGTGCTATCCGACGGATGAGAACTGGGCCTCAGGTCTTCGTGTTGGACATGTGTTTGTGCGGGCCGAAGTAGCCGACGAACACTTTTCCAAGTTCTTGTGAAGCCTTGAAGTAGATCCGAGGAGCGAGCATGCCGCCCCCGGTAGAAATCTTGAGATGTGCCTCCATGCTCACCACTCCCGATGGAGACACGTCGCGGTGGACGGGCAGCATGCGTTGTGAGGCCATCCTCTTGTTCTGCCGTACGGATTGCGACTCGACCATTGCCAGATGCTTGTCGGTCGCCGGCCATACTCTTGGGTGCTGAGAACGCAAGCACCAATTCCAAAAGTCCATCGATGTTTCGGCGGACGCTAGGTGCTCTCCGTAAGCGGCTAAGGCGCGAAAACCATCCCACGCCTTTTGACCCCAGGAGGGACCCTCGACTGCTGTGTCCAGGTGGTCTAAGTCGCGGCAAGCGTCGGGATGTACGACAAGAGTTGCCCACAGATGGGCGCGCGCAAGATCCACTGCTTCTTGAGAGCTTCCTGCCTTGTCCGGAAGCGATGAGAGGGGGGCTGTCAGAGAAGCAGAATCGTCCTCGGCGAGTTCTGTTAGCCGCGACCGCAGAAGGCTGACCGTGCGAACGGCTGCATCCAACCGTTCCGTGAGCGAAGTGGTGCGCTCTACCTCCGCTTCAAAGTCTGCAGTTGCTCCAAGATGCCCATCTTCAGCGGCGCGCAGCGAGGCTTGTACCTCATTCATGCGCCCCAGAAGCGCGGTATTCTCCTCCTCCAAGATGCGTACCCATTCAGAGCTCTCACCCTCTGATCTATCGGCATCCAGCAGGCTCTTAGCACCCACGTAAGACGCTGGAGGCCTCCGTGTCGTGATGCTGGCTCCGACAGCAGCCATCACAATCTTGCTGGCTCGGGCCCGGTCGGTGAGATACCGATCTGGCTTGACGAGCGGATGGAGCCACGGGGTGCCGCGTGCGGGATCCAAGAGGGGTTGATAGACCCGGCAACTCGCCCCCCAGACGCCGTGATCTCGACCCAATGCAGAAGAGAGCGCATCGGATGCGGCCTCATCAACCACAAAGACGGGCACCGCGCCCGCTAATCGGCGAGCCGTGAAAAGCGCGACGTCCTCGAATTGGAAGCGGGACGCCGGCGTGAAGCGGCTGGCTACCGGCGGGTACAGACTCATGACCAGGGCGGGGATGCTGCGTTCCTGATCGCTCAGTATTTCCGCGAGCGCTTCGCCGCCTTGTGAGCCGACGAAATACCGGGGCAGAGCCAGGAGCGGTACCGGGCCGCATCGGGTGTTGAACCCATCGCCCAGCATTTCGTTAACAACCGTTGGGGCAGCAATGGTCACGTGCGCCATTCCCGATGGACCTTCGGCTTCGACGTCAACCCATGCCCAGGTCGTCCGTCCTGCCTCAGAGTCCGCGGTCCAACAGTTTAGCGTCGTCTGCCATCTTTCCCCGGCAGGGTTGATCTCAACGAGAGCAGCTTTCACCGCTATCGAGGAGTCGTATCGCGCGCGCCGGAGGGTTCCCTCAACGTGTAGTTCGGGCTTTTGGAGTGCTGCTGAGACGGTTGCGGAGTCTTCGAGACGCAGCCCGCGGGTCTTCTTGGTGAACCAAGCCTGAAACGCCGCCAACAGCTCGTCCGACGCGTCGACCCGGTCGTCGGTCCACATGGCCCGATAGAGAACGGTCATCGGTCTCAGCCCCCGTTTCCGATACCGGAATCTTGTCAAACAGGACACGTGAAAGCCAGTGGGTGCTGGCTCTCCGCTGAGCTCACAGGGGGCGGGTGCAGGATGCAACGAGGTGGCGACGGCGCCACCGGGAACGGGAGCGACGTGGTCTTCGACGACAGCGGCATCGAGCGCGGTGCCGACGGCATCGCCCGCTACACCGGGCTGGAGCAGAACCTGGTGCGCGGGTTCGCCCGCACCGTGGCGGCCCACCCCGACCGGACGGCCGTCATCGAGCTGGACGGTCCCACCGTCACCTACCGCGAGCTGTGGGACGGCGCCGCCCGGGTGGCCGGGGGCCTGGACGCGCAGGGTGTGCAGCCCGGGGACCGGGTGGCGATCGCCCACCCCAACGGGCTGACCTGGATGCTCGGCTTCTGGGGCGCCCAGCTGGCCGGGGCCGTCGTCGTCCCGCTGAACACCCGGCTGGCACCGGCCGAGCGCGCGTTCATCGAGACCGACTCCGGCGCCGTCGTCACGATCGGCGAACTGCCCGACGGCGAGCCGGTCGAGCCGGCCGACCCCGCCGCGACCGACCTGGCGGCGCTGTTCTACACCTCGGGCACCACCGGGCGGCCCAAGGGCGCGATGCTCACCCAGGAGTGCTTCCTGTCCTCGGCGGAGAACGTGGAGCGCTGCCGCGAGCTCGACCCGGACGTCGTCAACGTCTCGCTGATCTCGGTGCCGCTCTTCCACGTCACCGGCTGCTGCTCGCAGATGGTCACCCAGGTGCTGATGGCCGGCACGACCGTGCTGATGCCGCGCTTCCGGCCCGAGACCTTCCTGGCCGCGGTCGCCGAGCACCGGGTCACCCTGCTCACCAGCGTGCCGACGATCTACGAGCTGGTGCTCCGGCACCCCGACGTGGGCACCGCCGACCTGTCCAGCGTGCGCGCGCTGTCCTACGGCGGCGCCCCGATGGCCCCCGAGCTCGTGCACCGGCTGCGGACGACGCTCCCCGGCGTCCGGCTGGGCAACGGGTTCGGCCTCTCCGAGACCAGCGCGCTCGCGACCTTCCTGCCCGACGCCTGGACCGACGCGCACGCCGATTCGGTGGGCTTCCCGGCGCCGGTGGTCGACGTCGCCGTCGACCGGCCCGACCCCGACACCGGGGTGGGCGAGCTGCTGGTGCGCGGCCAGAACGTCGCGGTCGGCTACTGGGGCGACCCGGCCCGGACGGCGGAGACCTTCGTCGACGGGTGGCTGCACACCGGTGATCTCGCTTCGATCGACGCCGAGGGCCTGGTCCGGATCGTCGACCGGGCCAAGGACATGATCAACCGCGGTGGGGAGAACGTGTACTCCGTCGAGGTGGAGAACGCCCTCGCCGAGCACCCCGACGTGCTGGAGGTCGCCGTGGTCGGCGTCCCCGACCCGGTGATGGGGGAGAAGGTCGGGGCGGTGGTCCTGGCCCGCCCGGGGACGACGCTGCACGCCCCCGAGCTGGCCGCGTTCGCCCGGGAGCGGCTGGCCGACTTCAAGGTGCCCCAGTTCCTGCGGGTGCTGGACGGCCCGCTGCCCCGCAACGCCGGCGGCAAGGTGCTCAAGGGCCCGCTGCGGACGGCGACCGACTGGATCCCCGTCCCGCGCTGACTGGCAGGGTGGCCCGATGCGACTCGAGGCCACCGCGACCGTCCTGCCGCTGACCGACGTCGACCTGCTGCGCCGGGTGGTGCCGCACCTGCTGACCGCTGTCCGGGCGGTGCCGGTCGTCGACGGTGCGCCGGTGGACGCCTGGGGCCGGCGCTGCACCGGGGTGCAGGTGACCGGCGTGCACCCGCGGCCGGGCACCCGCTACGCCCTGACGGTGCCCCCGGCGCCCACCCGGGCCGAGGCCGAGGCGACCGAGATCCCGGTCGAGGCCGAGCGGGAGCTCCTCGGGCTGCGCCGGCGGGGGGACCGCGCCGCGGTGAACGCCTGGTACCGGCGCTGGCTGCCCGCCCGGGCCGCGACCGGTGCGACACCGGTGGTCGTGGAGCTGCGCACCGACACCCGGGCCGAGGTGGCCGTGGTCGTGCACCTCGACGGGGTGCAGGTCGAGGTCGAGCTGGCCGACCCGGGCAGTGCCCGGGCGGTGGTGGTGCGGGCGTCCGGGGTGGTCGCTGCGGGCCGTCGGTTCGCCGACGGCCCGGTCGACGGCGAGGCCGCGGTCCAGCTCGACCGGCTCCCGCCGCGGCAGGACCGCCGTCCCCAGGTGACGGCATCGGGGTCGTTCCGCCGGGGCGCCGGCAGTCTGCGGCTCTGGGTCGAGCCCGAGGGCGACCGTTGGCGGCTGCGTGCCCGGGTGCGGGTCACCGGGCGGGGGGTGCTGCGCCCGGTGGTGTTCCTGGGCGGGCTGTTCGGCCGCGCTCGCGTCGAGCAGGCCGTGTCCGGCGAGCTGGCCCGGTCGTCGGCCGGGGGCGTGCTGTCGGACCTCTGGGGAGTGTTCGGACCCGATCCCGACCCGGCGGAGATCGCCGCCGTCCTCGTGGAGCGCGTGCTGGTGCTCGCCCGGCCGGACCGCTGAGGGTCCGGCCGGGGCGGGGGGTCAGCCGGTCGGGCGGACCTTGGCCCAGCGCAGGAACGCCGCGGCCTCCTGCGGGCTCTCCAGACCGACCAGCGAGCGGAGCAGGTCGTTGCTCCACACCGCGACGCGGCCGGCGGTGAAGGAGGACTTGTCGACCGGGGGCAGGTCGAGGCCGAAGACGTCCTTGGCGATCTCCTTCTTGCCGTCGGCGGCGGCGCTGTAGCGCAGCAGCGGCAGGAAGCGCTCGGGCTCGACGACGGCCAGGACCTTGGTCAGCATCGGCTCCTTGAAGGAGGGGAAGCCCAGGCCCTTCTTGCCCTCGACGAGCTGGGTGAGCCGGTCCTCCACGCGCAGGCTCTCCGGCCCGTACAGCAGGTGGTCGATCGAGGCGCGGACGCCGTCGGCGGCCTTGTCGTCCCCGGCGGTCTTCCAGGCGCGGGTGAACCCGGAGGTGTTGCCCGGGTTGGCCAGCGTGGTGGACGTGGCGAAGTGCAGCAGCGCCTCGGGGCTGGCCGAGGAGAGGTTCTCCTTCTGGAACAGCTCGCGGTAGCGGCTGGCGAAGCCCTCGACGTCGGGGTCGGCGTCGGGCTTCTGGGCGATGTACTCGGCCTCGAGGGCGGTGATCCGCTCCCGGACGTCGGGCCGGACGTCGGCTGCCGAGGGGAACTCACCCTGCAGCGTGTCGACGGAACGCACGTGCGGACGGGCCGGGTCGCGGCGGGCTTCGCCGCGCAGCCACTCGTGGCCGCAGTCGGCGCAGTGGATCAGCAGACGGCTGTCGGGCTGGGGGGTGCCGGTGATGTCCTCGGAGGAGCATTCCGGGCAGGCGATCAGGGCCAAGGAGAGAGCCTTCACGGTCGTTCGAACACGAATGGCTCGGTGTGCAACCGAGTTTAGTGCCCCCTCGGCGATGAGTCCCGCCCCGTGACCCGGTCACCCCTCCGACACCCCGCCGTCCCACCCCCGAGGAGCACCCGTGCCGCTGCAGGACCTGGACGCGATCACCCTGTTCACCGAGGACCTGGCCGCCTCGCGCGCCTTCTACGCCGCCGTCTTCGACCGCCCCGTGGTGCACGAGGACGACGTCTCGACCGCCTTCGACCTCGGCAACGTGATCGTCAACCTGCTGCAGTCGACCGAGGCCCCCGAGCTGGTGACGCCGGGCGAGGTGGCCCCGCCGTCTGGGCACCGGTTCCTGCTCACCGTCGGCGTCGAGGACGTCGACGCCGTCTGCGTGACCCTCGCCGAGCTGGGCGTCGCCCTGACCAACGGCCCGCAGGACCGCCCCTGGGGCATCCGGACGGCGGCCTTCGCCGACCCGTCGGGTCACCTCTGGGAGATCGCCGCCCCGCTCAGCCGCCGCTGACGAGCGAGGCGAAGACGACGACGTTGTCCAGGTAGTCGCCGGTGTCCTCGTCGAAGGAGCCGCCGCAGGTGATCAGGCGCAGCCCGGCGTGGTCGATGTCGCCGTAGACCGCGTCGGAGGGGAACTCGTCCTTGGGGTGCTCCTCGACGGCGTCGACGACGAAGACCGCCCGGGTGCCGTCGGCGCGGTCCACGACGACCTCGTCACCGGGCAGCAGCTCGCGCAGGCCGTAGAACGCGCCGGGCTCACCGGACCAGTCGACGTGCCCGGCCAGCACGGAGGGCCCGAGCTCGCCCGGGGTCGGGCTGCCGTCGAACCAGCCGACCGGGTAGGCGCCGCCGGGCACCTCCATCGACCCGTCCCGCTCCAGGCCCAGGTCGATGACCGACGAGGTCACCCCGAGAGCCGGGATCTGCACCCGGGTGGGCGTGCTGGGGGTCAGCTGCAGGGCGATCGGCGCAGCCGTCTCGACGACCGGCGCCGGGACGACGGGAGCAGGCGCTTGGGCCACCGGGGCCGGGGCGGCGACGACGGCGACCGGCTGGTCGAGCCGCGCCGGCGCCGGGTCTCCCGACGAGGGCAGGACGACGACGGCGGCCACCCCGGCGGCGGCGAGCAGCGCCGAGGCGCCGGCCCAGGCACTGGAGCTGCTGGTCCGCCGTCGTCCGTACCGGGTGACGTGGGGGGCTTCGACCTCCACCGGGACCAGGGGTGGGGGGTACAGCCCGACGATGCGCACGGGAGAGACCGGCCGGACCTCGATCGGGTCCGGCCGGTCGCTCGCGGGTGCGCGGTGCCGCACGAGGAGGTGCGGGGTGCTCAGGCGGTGGCGCGGGAGGTGCGCTTGGACGCGAACGCGGCGCCACCGGCACCGACGAAGGCCAAGCCGCCGAGGACGTAGGGCAGCGCAGAGGCGTCCGACGACGACCCGTCACCGGCGGCGACGCCACCGGAGGGGACGACGGTGACCTGGGGGGCCGTGCCGGCACCGGCCGAGCGCGCCGTGCCGGCCGGGTAGACCTGGCTCTCGCAGGCCACGCCGTTGTTGTTCGCGTCGAGGCGCTCGGGGTCGCCGGGGACGGCGTCGAAGGCAGCCTGGGCGTCGGCCTGGCTGGCGAAGTCGGGGCAGTCCCGGTCAGCTGCCGCGGACGCGGTGCCGGTGAAGCCGATGGAGATCGTGGCGGCGGCGAGGACGCCGGCGGCGAGGGTGCGAGTGCGCATGTGGGTTGCTCCCCGTGAGGTGGTGGACGTTCTCCGTCACCCTGACCGCTGGGTCTCGGAACGGCCCGCGTGCCGCGCGCCTGTTTCCGACACCTGTGGGTCCGCTGTTCGGCACATGTCGTTCAGGTCACACACAGGGTCACGACAGCCGGGGGAGGACCGCCACGCAGCGCTACCGAGCGCGGACCAGCAGGGGCTGGGAGACCTCGCCGAGTACGCCGCGGGCATCGGCGAGGACGCCGGTGCACAGGCCCAGGCCGGTGGCGGAGATCGAGGTGCGGCAGGACAGGTGCACCCACTCGCCCTCGGCCTCGCGGACGAGGTGGGCGGTCATCCCCGGCGGGATGGACAGCCACGAGTCGATGGGCAGCTCTGCGGAGATGCCGTTGGCGGCATCGGCGGCGATGAGCACCCGGTCGGTGCCGGTCAGCTCCTGCCCGTCGATCAGGGGGATGCGCACCCGGGTCCACACGTCGGCAGCACCCGGCTCGGTGGCCGCCCCTGCCGTGTACCGCCAGTCCAGCGCCCGCCCGTAGCCCCAGTCGGTGAGCTGCGGCAGCACCTGGGACCCCTCGGACGGCACCGGCGGGGGTGGGGTCAGCGACGTGACCACGGGCGGGGTGGGGCCCGGGGCCAGTGACCACACCCGGGCGACGGCCACGGTCCGGCCCTCCACGGTCATCACCGCCTCGGTGAGGTCGATCCGCCGACCGGGCCGCACGGGGGAGACCCCGACGGTCAGCTCGCGACGGGGGATGGCGCCGAAGAAGTCCACCGACACCCGGGCGACCTGCTGGCCGCCGTTCGCCGCACCGGCGAGGTGGGCGAGCAGCGCCGAGGGCGGGCCGCCGTGCTGGGCCTCGCCGTCCCACGGGCTCTCGGTGGCCACCGTCGGGGCGAACCGGTTCCCGCCCAGCGGGAGGTAGAAGGCGTCCATGCCCGGCATCCTCACCCACGCCGGGCCAGGATGGACCGGTGCGTCGCCCCAGCCCCGAGCCGATGGGCCTGCGCGGGCGGCTGGTGTGCGCCGTCGTCGGGATGGTGCTCCTCGGTGCCGGCGGGTGGCTCACCCTGGCCGAGCCCGCCGAGCGGTTGTCCGACGTGCTCGTCCGCGGCCTCTTCCTGTGCTGGGGGCTGGCCGGGCTCCTGTTCCCGCTCGCGGACCCGCGCACGCACGACCGGTGGTGGAAGGCCAGCGCGGTCCTGGTGACGGCGCCGCTGGTGGTCGGGCTGTTCGTCATCGGCCCGCTCGGCGTGCTGGCCCCCGAGCTGGTGGCCGACCCGGACGGGGGCACGAAGTGGCCGCGCACGCCCGACCGGGCCGTGACGACCGGCTGGGTGGTCGTCGTCCTCGAGCTGGTGGTGGTGGCGTTCCTCGTCGGTGACCGCCGGAGGGACCGTCGGGTGCCGCGGGACCGCTAGACCGCAGCCGCGACCCGCTGCGGGTGCGGCACCGGCCGGCCGAACAGCCAGCCCTGCCCACGGTCGATCCCCAGCGAGGCCAGCCGGGCGCACTGCGCGTCGGTCTCCACGCCCTCGGCGAGCACGGTGATGCCCAGGGCGTCGGCGAGCGCGACGACCCCGGCGAGCAGGCCGTGCGAGGCGTCCAGGCCGGTCACCGAGCGGTCGAGCTTGAGCACTGACACCGGGTAGCGCTGCAGGTAGGCCAGCGAGGTGTAGCCGGTGCCGAAGTCGTCCAGGTGCACGCCGACGCCGGCGTCGGCGAGCACCCTCAGCGGTCCGACCCCGGCCTCGGCGGGCAACTGGTCGTGTTCGGTGATCTCCACGTGCAGCCGTTCCGGGGCGAGGCCGGTGGCGTCCAGGGCGGTCTGCACCCGGCGGGCGAGGTCGGGGTCGACCATCGACGAGCGGCCCAGGTTGACGCTGACCGTCCAGTCCGACCCGGCGGTGGCCCACCCGGCGGCCGCGGCACAGGCCCGCTGCAGCACCCAGCTGTCCAGGGCCGCGCCCTGGCCCTGGGACTCCGCGAGGGGCAGGAACGCGTCGGGGCCCAGCACCCCGAGGGTGGGGTGCGCCCAGCGGAGCAGCGCCTCGTGGCCGAGGACCGTGCGGTCGGGCAGTGCGACCAGCGGCTGGAAGTGCAGGACCAGCTCCCCGGCGGCGGGGTCGCCGCGCACCAGGGCGCGGAGGTCCTCGGCCAGGGCCAGCTGCCCGAGGACGGCGGTGCGCTGCAGCGGGGCGAAGCGCGTCGTCGTCCCCCGGGCGGTGTCCTTGCTGGTGTAGAGGGCGACGTCGGCGTCGGCGAGGGCGTGGGTGAGCTCGCTGTCGGTGCGCACGTCGACCCACCCCGAGCTCGCCCGGACCGTGAACGCCTGGTCGCGCAACCCGTTGTCCAGGACGAAGGACTGCAGGAACGCCCGCTCGAGCAGGTCCTCGGGCAGGGGTGCCCCGGGTGCGAGGAGCAGCACGAACTCGTCGCCGCCGGAGCGGGCGACCGTCCCGTGGCCGGCGACGGCCTCGGCGAGCCGGCGGCCGACGGCGACCAGCAGCCGGTCACCGGTCTCGTGACCGAACGTGTCGTTGACGTGCTTGAAGTCGTCGACGTCGAGCACGGCGAGCCGGCCGACGACCGCGCCCGCCGCGACGGGGGTCAGCACGAGGGCGTCGAAGGCGTCCTGCAGCCCGCGGCGGTTGGCCAGCCCGGTGAGCGGGTCGTGCCGGGCGCGCTGCTCGCTGGTGTGCAGCGCCTGGGCGCCACGGGCGAGGGCGACACCGGCCAGGAACGCGCCGCTGACCAGGTAGACCCAGGTGGGCAGCCGGCCCGCGGGGTCGAAGCTGGCCAGCACGCACGGCACCACGACCAGCGGCACCAGCCCGAGCACCCGACCGGACTCCGGCCGCATCCGCGGCATCCGGCTGGTGGCGTACGCCGTCCGCATGCTGGGGTGCACCGCGGCGGCCACGAAGACCGTCGAGGCGAAGGCCCACAGGCTGTTCAGCGGGTGCGGCAGCAGCACGAGGTGCGTGCCGGTGTTGGCCACGACCGCGTCGTAGACGCAGGCGATGACCCCGGCGAGCACGAAGAGCTTGGTGCTGGGGCCGAGCTCCGCGCGGGAGGCCAGGAAGCGCAACAGCAGGCAGGCCAGGACGACGTCGACCGGCGACCACCAGGCGCTGGGCGGGGCGTCCACGGCGGTCGCGGCCCGTACGGCCTGCGCCGCGGCCAGGCCCATCACGGTGATCACCGCGACCAGGTCGGCCCGTCGTCCCCAGGTCTCGCGGCGGCTGACCGGGCGGGGGGAGCGGGGGGACCGGCGGTGCACGTCGAACATCAGCCCGACCACCACGAGGGCGAGCACTGTGCCGGCGAGCTGGGTGTCCAGGGCGAGCTGGACCGAGGTGGCGGCGAAGGAGACCGTCCAGGTGCCGAGCATGAGGCTCATCAGCAGCCAGGGCACCCGCCGGGCGGGTCGGTGCAGCGCGATCCCGACCAGCGGCGCGACGGTGGCCAGCCCGCAGGCGGTGAGCATCGCGGCCGGTCGGGCCGGGGTGTACAGCGACACCGCCGTGGCGGCGAGGGAGGCCCCGGCCAGGGCGACGGGGAGCAGTGCCCGCGCGCGGTGGGTGCGGGGGGCGGTCACCCTGAGGTCCTCGGCAGCCGGGACGTCGTCCTGCACCCCGCACGGCCGGGACCACCCGGTCGGGTGGTCAGCCGGTGCGGCGGATCTCCTGCCCGCGGCGCTCGATCTCCCGGCGCAGCTCCCGACGGGCCAGCGCGGCGGCGTGCCGGCGGTGCTGGTCGTCGGTGGCCGGCACGAGCGGGGGGACCTCGACGGGTTTCCGGTCCCCGTCGAGGGCGACCATCGTGAAGTAGCAGCTGTTGGTGTGCCGCACCTGCCCGGCGCGCAGGTCCTCGGTGGTGACCCGGATGCCGATCTCCATCGACGTCCGGCCGGTGTAGTTGACGCTGGCCTGGAAGGTGACCAGCTCGCCGACCGCGATGGGCTCTCGGAAGACGACCTGGTCGACGCTGAGGGTGACCGCGTAGTTCCGGCTGTACCGGCTGGCACAGGTGTAGGCCACCTGGTCCAGCAGCTTGAGCAGCTGCCCGCCGTGGACGTTGCCGGAGAAGTTGCTCATGTCCGGGGTCATCAGCACGGTCATGGACAGCCGGTGGAGCTCGTCGTCGCCGGTCATGGCTGGAGATCCTGGCAGGCCGCGCCGTCCCGTCAGGGGCAGGTCTCCTCGCGCTTGACCACGCCCAGGTCGATCCCGCCCTCGACGTCCCCGGTGACCTGCTGGCCGGGTGCGACGTTCTGGTCACAGACGATCCAGTTCGAGTCCAGCACCTGGTTCCGCGACCCGAGCAGGTCGTGGGACACGGAGAGGAAGACGCCGAAGGTCTGGATGGTGTCCTGGGCGGTCTGCAGGTCCAGGCCGACGAGGGAGGGCATGGCGAAGTCGACGGTGGGGGCGGCCACCGTGGTGGGTGCCGCGGTCGTCGTCACCGGGGCGGGCGCCGGGGCGGGAGCGGGCGCCGGTGCCGGGGCCTCGGTGGTCGTGGCTGCCGCAGGGGTGCTGGCCGGTGCGGCCGCCGGCTCCGGGTCGCTGGAGCACCCCGCCAGGACGGCGAGCGCGAGCAGGGCAGGCAGGACGGTGCGGCGCATGGTGGTTCCCCCGTTGGTCGTCGCCTTCCCCCGTGGACGGCGACGGCGGGGATCCTGACACGGGAGACGCCGAGAACCGGTACGCGGGCGTCCGACGAGTCGTGTCGTCGAGCGTCACACAGCCCCGACGCCCCGTCGGCGTGCGCATCGGATAGACAGTGGCCATGACCGACGTGACGACCGCGACGCAGGCCGGCTGGCTCTCCCGCGAGGAGATGGACGCCGCACGCGAGCGGCTGCCGATCCTCTACGTCGACGCGGTGCCGGTGCGGGTGGACGACCACGGCGTGGTCACCGGCGTCGGCCTGCTGCTGCGCGCGGGGGAGGACGGGCAGATCAAGCGGGCGCTGGTCTCGGGCCGGGTGCTCTACCACGAGCGGGTGCGGACGGCGCTGATCCGGCACCTGGAGAAGGACCTGGGCCCCCTCGCGCTGCCGCGGGTGCCCCCGGCGCCGCAGCCGTTCACCATCGCCGAGTACTTCCCGACCCCCGGCGTCACCCCGTTCCACGACCCGCGCCAGCACGCGGTGTCGCTGGCCTACGTGGTGCCGGTGGAGGGTGACTGCTCGCCGCAGCAGGACGCCCTGGAGCTCACCTGGTTCTCCCCGGAGGAGGTCCGCGAGCCCACCGTGATGTCCGAGCTGGCCAACGGGCAGAGTGTGCTGCTCCAGCAGGCGCTGGCCCACCTGGGCGTGTGAGCGAGCTCCTCGCACCGGCTCTGGCCCAGGCCCGGCTGGGCCGGGACGAGGGCGGGGTGCCGATCGGCGCAGCCCTGGTGGTGGACGGCGAGGTGCTCGCCGTCGGCCGCAACCGGCGGGTGCAGCTGGGCAGCGCGATCCGGCACGGGGAGACCGACTGCCTGGAGATCGCCGGCCGGCTCCCGGCCTCGGTCTACGCCCGCGCCACGATGGTCACCACGCTCTCGCCGTGCGACATGTGCACCGGCGCGGTGCTGCTCTACGGCATCCCGCGGGTGGTGATCGGGGAGAACCGCACGTTCATCGGCGGGGAGGACCTGCTCCGCTCGCGCGGGGTCGACGTCGTGGTGCTCGACGACGCCGAGTGCATCGCGCTGATGACCGACTTCATCGCCCGGGAGCCCGCGCTGTGGAACGAGGACATCGGCGTCTAGCGGCCCTCCCACCAGGCGAGCACCCGCAGCGCCCGCAGGGTGTTCCACCGGCTGGGCGCTCCGACGGGCTCCAGCTCGAACGGCACCCGGCCGGGGTGGGCGTGGGCCAACAGCCAGCGGCCGTCGTCCCCCTGCTGGGCCGCGACCGCCTCCACGGCCTCCCGGCAGTGCTCGTCGAGGAACGTGCCGGCGTCGCGCAGGTGGTCCAGGGCCCGCAGGACGTCGAAGTACCAGCGCGGCGGGAACGCCAGGGTGGTGAAGTCCGGGTCGATGAGCTCGCCGGTCGAGGCCTTGCGCAGCAGCCGGCGCTGCAGCAGGTAGTCCTGCCCGCGCAGCCGTGCCTCCCTCGCTCCCGCGTCACCGGTGCGGCGCTCGAACTCCAGCAGCCCCTCGAGGACGGCGATCGTGGTGTGGAACGACGACCGCGTCGACCCGGTCTCCACCGCGCAGTTCCACCCGCCGTCGGCCAGCTGCTCGGCCACGAGCCGGGCGGCGATCCCGGTGACGTCCTGCTCGAAGTACGCGCCCACGGCGAGGGTCATGCCGTTGATGCAGGGCTCGACCTCGCCGTCGAAGAAGCGCTGCCCGTCGTGCTCCCAGCGGCAGTGCTCGGCCACCGCGGCCAGGGCCTCCCGCGCGGCCTCCGGGGGCAGCCCGAAGCGGCGGAGCAGCTCCAGGACGTGCGCGGTCGACGTCCACGGCTGGCCCGGCTCGGTCGCCGCGGTGGCGTCGTCCGGGAAGTAGGCGCCGCCGGCCCACTGGCCGTCGTCCCCCTGCAGGGCGAGCAGTCGGGCGCCCCAGCCCTCGGTCGCGACGCGGGCGCGCTCGGCGTCGACCACCTCGGCGGGGGAGCGGAGCAGGTCGCGGTGCACCTGCCAGCGGATGGCCGGGTCGCCGTCCAGCAGCCAGTCCCGGACCTCGGGGGTCAGCTCGGTCGCCATGCCCGTGGACCGTAGGACGGTCGCCGCCCGGGCGCCACGCCTCAGCCCAGGTCGGCGCAGCCGGTCTCGCCGGGCAGCAGCGGCCGGAAGGTGACGGTCCAGGTCTGCCCCTCGCTGGTCCAGGGGGTCAGGGTGTCGGCGGCCTGCGCGGCGGCGGTGACCTCGCTGCCGGCGACGACGCAGCCGATGCCGGGGCCGACCGGGTCGCCGGGCAGCGTCGGGCCGGGCCAGGCCGCCGGGTCGCGGGTGAGCGTGGCGTCCTCGGGCGGGAGGTACGGCTCGGCGATCGCGGCCACGGCGGCGGGCTCGTAGGCGGTGGTCGGGTCCTGCGAGCTGGTCAGCTCGTCGAGCAGTTCGGTGAGGGCGGCGCGGGCGTCCTGCTGCTCGGGGGTGACACCGGGGCCCGAGGTCCCCTCCCGGAGCGCGTACACCTCGCGGGTGAACGTCTCCTCGGCCGTGGCCAGGGTGAACACCGTGGTCGGGGCATCGGCGATGCCGGGGGAGCCCAGGTCGGCGGTGTCGGCCACCCCGGCGTCCATCGCGGCCTCGGCGATCCGCTGCACCTGGGCCTCGTCGAGCTGGCCGACCTGGACGTTGGGCCACGCCGGGCCGGGGTAGATGGCCGTCACCGGGCCCTCGCTGAACACCCGGCCGTCCCGGTAGACCGCGACCAGGGGCAACCGGCTCACCGTCGTGGTCGGCGTGACGTAGCCGCCGGTGTAGGCGATCCGCAGCACCAGGTCGTCGGCGCCGGTGGGCAGTTGGACCCGGGGAGCCGGGCTGCCGCTGCTCTGCTCGGCGCAGGCGGTGAGCACGAGCCCCGCTCCGAGGACGGCGGCGAGCAGGCGGGTGCGCATGCGGTGAGGACGACCCGGGCGCGTCGGTGGTTCCGGCGTTGCTGGAGCAACGACAAGGTCGTGATCGGAGCGTGATCGAGCTGGATGGTCGTTGTTCGTTGCTAAAGCAGCGATAAGGTGATGCCGATATCCCCCGTGGGCCCTTTGGCCCGCTATCGCTGCTCTACCGACGACAGGAGCCTCGTGTCCGTTCCCCGTCGTCGTCAGCGGCTGACCACCGGCGGTCTGGCCGAGGCCGGCGAGCTGGTCCGGGACCGGCGGCTGCAGCTCGGCCTCACCCAGCTCGACCTGGCCGACCTCTCCGGTGTCGGGGTCTCCTCCGTCCGCGGGCTCGAAGCCGGGCGGGAGACGGTCACCCTCGTGGTGGCGCTCGCCGTCCTGGAGGCCCTCGGGCTGGGGCTGGGCGTCGGACCCCGCCCGGCACTGCGGTCGGCCCGCGAGGTCCTGCTGCTCGACCCGACGGTGGCGCCCCGGTGAGCGACCCCCGTGAGGTCGAGGTGGCCGACGTCCTGCAGGGCGGCCGGCTCGTCGGGCAGCTGCGCCGGGACGGCGACGACGTCGTCTTCAGCTACGACGCCGCCCACCTCGCTGACCCCGACGCCCGCCCCGTGGCCTTCTCCCTGCCGCTGACCGGGGAACCCGTCCGCGCCGGATCTGGATCGGTCCCGCCCTTCTTCGCCGGTCTGCTGCCCGAGGGTGCCCGACTGCAGGCACTGACCAGCGGCGCGCGGACGTCGGCCGACGACCACCTCACCCTGCTGCTCCTCGTCGGGGCCGATGCGATCGGCGACGTCCGGGTCCTGCCGCACGGCGCGGCCCCGGTCGACCCCGAGCCCCTGCTGGACACCGCCGCCCCCGACGTGGACTTCACCGCGCTGTTCGCCCGGGCCACCTCCGCCGACCCCGCCGCGCTGGACCGGGTCGCGCTGCCCGGGGTGCAGGTCAAGGTGTCGGCGGCGGTGATGTCGACACCGCTGGGGACGACGGCCGGGCCGGCCATCCTCAAGCTCGACCCGCCAGGCTGGCCGCAGCTGGTCGCCAACGAGCACTTCTTCCTGTCCCTGGCGGCAGCCTGCGGGCTGCCCGTGCCGGCGCACCGGCTGCTCACCGACGCGGCCGGGCGCTCCGGGCTGCTGGTGGAGCGGTTCGACCGGGTCGTCGTCCCCGGTGCACCGGTCCGGCGGTTGCCCCAGGAGGACGCCTGCCAGGTGCTCGGCCGCTACCCGGCCGCGAAGTACCGGATCACCCTGCAGGAGGCCGCGCTCGCTCTCGCCGACGCCGTCGAGCAGGCCGGCGGTTCCCGCCCCCTGGCGCTGCGCCGGGTGCTGGAGACCGCCGCGGTCAGCTATCTCATCGGCAACGGGGACCTGCACGGCAAGAACCTGTCCATGCGGGCCGCGCCCGACGGGCTGTGGGAGGTGACCCCGGCCTACGACCTGCTCTGCACCCAGCCCTACACGGGCTGGACCGACCCGATGGCCGTCCCGCTGTACGGGCGGGCCAACCGGCTGGGCCGCCGGTGGTGGCTGGACGCCGCACAGCGCTGGGGGCTGCCCGAGCGGGTGGTGCACCGGTCGCTCGACCGGATCGTCACCGCCGTCGAGCCGTGGATCGACCGGGTCGGGGAGATCGGCTTCGACGACGCCGCGACGGCCCGGCTGGCCGACCTGTTGCGTACCCGTCGAGCGGAGCTCGCCGGCTGACCACGGGCGTCACCGGGCGGGCATCGGGGGCAGCTCGAACTCGTCGGCCGGCGGGGAGAAGCGGCCGGCCAGGGCGCCGAGGCGCTGGGCGGGGCGGCTGGCGACGGCGCGCAGCACGGTCCACAGCACCCGGCGGGCGGCGAGGGACTGCGGGTTGGCCAGGCCCGGGGTGCCCGGCGGGAGCGACTGGCCCTTGTCCACGAACGGCCGCATCGTCGCCTCGTAGTCGGCCAGTGCGGCGCGGTGGTCCTCGGTCGCGGCGAGCGAGGCGGCGAGGACGTAGGCGCCGGTGAGCGCGAGCGTCGTGCCGATGCCGCTGACCGGGGTGGCGCACCAGGCGGCGTCGCCGAGCAGGGTGACCCGGCCCGCCGTCCAGCTGGGCAGGTGCATCTGGCCGAGGTCCTCGAAGTAGAACGGTGCACCGTCGTCCAGGGCGGCCAGGATGCGCGGCGCGGCCCACCCGGCGTCCTCGAAGGCGCGGCGCAGCACGGTGACCTGGCCGTCCCGGTCGAGCTCGTCCAGGCCGCGGACGTCGGTCATCAGGTTCACCGAGGCGCGGATGCTGCCCACGTCGTCCGGGCGCAGGTTGACCCCGCGGCCCTTGCCGGCGACGTACCAGCGCCACCAGTCGGTATCGTCGTCCTGGCGCGGGATCGTGAGGTAGGCGATGACCATGCCGAGGTGGTCCTTGCGGGCGTCGGGGAAGACCAGCCGGCGGCTGCGGGAGTTGACGCCTTCGGCGAGGACGACGAGGTCGAAGCGCTCCTCGCGGCCCGAGGCGAAGACGACGTCCACCCCGTCGGCGTCCTGCTGGAGGCTCGCGATCTGGTCGCCGAACAGGTAGGTGACGTCAGCCTTGGTGTGCTCGTACAGCAGTTCGCTGAGCCGGCCGCGGAGGATCTCGAGCTCGGCGGTGGGCCCGCTGGTGTCGTCGGTGCCCGCGGGGAAGGCGGCGACGTCGCGGCCCTGGTCGTCGACGAACGCGGTGCCCTGCTCGCCGGTGGTGGCGGCGAGGGCGGCGTCCTCCAGGCCCATCCGGCGCAGCACCTCGCGGGCGGCGCCGCGGACGTCGACGTTCTGGCCCTCCTCGCGCAGGGCGTCGGTGCGCTCGACGACGGTGACGTCGAACCCGGCGCGGGCGAGCCAGAACGCTGCGGTGGGGCCGGCGACGCTGGCGCCGGAGACGAGGACGCTGCGGGAGGGCATGGGGTCCAGTAGACGGCCCCGGTGCGGGAGCCGCTGGGTTCAGGCCCGGATCCAGCGCCCGATCAGCCCGAGGACGGCGTCCCGGCGCTCGGCGTACGCACCCGGGGCGGTCAGGTCGAGGACCCCGCGGTCGGGTGCGGCCCACCGCACGAGCCCTGTCGGGTCGTGGAAGACGAACGTCGCGGCGTCGTCCCGCATCGCGGTGCCCCGGTGCAGGACGACCTGGAAGAGGTCGCGAGGCGCCAGCCGGAAGGTCACCCGGTCCACCCCGTCGACGACGAAGCTCGGCGCGTTCCACTTCACCTGCTCGGTGATGTCCGGGCTGAGCGCGAGCACCGCCGTCCGCAGCGCCCGGACGTCGTCCGCCCGGGGGTGCTGGAGCTCGGCGAGGTGCTGGTCGACCGTGGGCACGGGCACGTCCTCGGTGTCGGCGGGAGCCTGCGTGTCGAGGATGGCCCATCGGTTCCGTCCCAGGGGTGGAGGCGACCAGGATGGGCCGCACGCGACCGAGGAGGACACCTCATGGCCAAGTACCTGCTGCTCAAGCACTACCGCGGCGCCCCGGCTCCCAGCAACGACGTCCCGATGGGGGAGTGGACGACCGACGAGGTCACCGCGCACATCCAGTACATGAACGACTTCGCCGCCCGGCTGCAGGAGAACGGCGAGTTCGTCGATGCGCAGGCGCTCGCCCAGGAGGGCACCTGGGTGCGGTTCGACGGGGAGGGCAAGCCGCCGGTCACTGACGGCCCGTTCGCCGAGACCAAGGACCTCATCGCCGGCTGGATGGCGATCGACGTGGACTCCTACGACCGCGCGCTGGAGCTGGCCGCGGAGCTGTCGGCGGCGCCTGGTGCCGGGGGGAAGCCGATCCACGAGTGGCTCGAGCTGCGCCCGTTCATGTCCGAGGCGCCGACCGTCACCGAGTGAGCCCGGACCTGCGGGCGCTGGTGCCGCAGGTGCTCGGCGTCCTCATCCGCCGCGGACTGGACTTCGCGACGGCCGAGGACGCCGTGCAGGACGCGCTGGTCGAGGCGCTGCGCACCTGGCCCCACGACCCGCCGCGCGACCCGCGCGCATGGCTCGTCACCGTCGCCTGGCGGCGGTTCCTGGACGCCCAGCGCTGGGAGACGGCCCGCCGGCGCCGGGAGGAGACGGTGGACGTCGAGCCGGGCGAGGTGCCCGGTACCGACGACTCCCTGTAGCTCTACTTCCTCAGCGCGCACCCGTCGCTGTCGTCGTCCTCGGCGGTGGCGCTGACCCTGCGCGCGGTCGGCGGGCTGACGACGAGGCAGATCGCGGCGGCGTTCCTGGTGCCAGAGGCGACGATGGCGCAGCGGATCAGCCGGGCGAAGCGGACCATCAACGGCGCCCGGCTGGACACCCCGGGCGACGTCGGGACCGTGCTGCGGGTGCTGTACCTGGTGTTCACCGAAGGCCACTCCGGGGACGTCGACCTGGCCGCCGAGGCGGTGCGGCTCACCCGGCAGCTGCACGCGGCAATCGACCACCCCGAGGTGGCCGGGCTGCTGGCGCTGATGCTGCTGCATACCGCTCGGCGCCCGGCGAGGTTCGTCGCAGACGGGTCGTTGGTGCCGCTGGCTGATCAGGACCGGTCGTTGTGGGACACGGTCCTCATCGCCGAGGGGGTCGCCCTGCTGCAGGGCGCGTTGGCCCGGGACCGGCTGGGGGAGTACCAGGCGCAAGCCGCGATCGCGGCGCTGCACGCCGACGCCCCCTCGACCGCGGAGACCGACTGGGTGCAGGTGGTCGAGTGGTACGACGAGCTGGTCGCGCTGACCGGCAACCCGGTCGCCCGGCTCAACCGGGCGGTCGCGGTCGGCGAGGCCGACGGGCCGCGGGCCGGGCTCGCGGCGCTGGCGCCCCTGGACCCCGCCCTGCCGCGGTATGCCGCGGTGGCCGCGCACCTGCACGAGGCGGACGGCGACCGTGTCCGGGCAGCGGAGCTGTACGCGGAGGCGGTCCGGGTCGCGACGAACACCGCCGAGCGGGATCACCTGGCCCGGCAGGCGGCCCGGCTGCGCTGACGCGCCGACAGGGGGTGGACAAGCGGGTCTCGGAAGTGGAGCGTGAGACCTGGATCACAACCGGGCCTGGCGGCGGGGCAGGGCCACAGCCGAGGGGGAACCGCACGTGACGACCATCGAGCAGAGCACGGCCACCGAGCACGTCGACGTCCTGGTGGTGGGGGCGGGGATCTCCGGCATCGGGGCCGCCTACCACCTGCAGGAGCGGTTCCCCGACCGCAGCTTCCGGGTGCTCGACGCGCTGCCGGACAAGGGCGGCACGTGGTGGACGCACCGCTACCCCGGCGCCCGCTCCGACAGCGACCTGTTCACCTTCGGCTACCGCTTCAAGCCCTGGCGCGGGCCCTCGATCGCGACGGCAACAGAGATCCTCGCCTACCTCGACGAGGTGGTGGAGGAGAACAAGCTCGGTTCGAAGATCTCCTACGAGCACAGGGTGACCGCGGCGCAGTGGTCGTCGTCCGAGGCGCGGTGGACCGTCGACGTCACCGACGTCGCGAGCGGTGTCGAGAGCCGGCTGACCACGGACTTCCTGTGGATGTGCCCGGGCTACTACAAGCACGATCAGGGCTATACACCGCAGTGGCCCGGCATCGACGACTACCAGGGGCAGGTGGTGCACCCGCAGACCTGGCCCGAGGACCTCGACCACACCGGCAAGCAAGTGGTCGTCATCGGCTCCGGGGCGACGGCGGCGACGCTCATCCCGGCGATCGCGAAGACCGCGAAGCACGTGACGATGCTGCAGCGCTCGCCCACGTTCTTCTATGCCCGGCCCAAGACCCACGAGCTGGCGACGACGCTGCGCGGGCTGGACACCCCCGAGGAGTGGACGCACGAGATCCTCCGGCGGGCCTACATCACCGAGATGAACGAGCTGACCCGGATGTCGTTCGAGGAGCCCGAGGAGCTGCGGACGTTCCTCATCGAGTCGATGCGCCCGCTGCTGCCCGAGGGGATGGACATCGACAAGCACTTCAACCCGACCTACCGGCCGTGGCAACAGCGCATCGCCGTCCTGCCCGACGGGGACATGTTCGACGCGCTGAAGGACGGCAGCGCCTCGGTGGTCACCGACACCATCGAGACCTTCACCCGCGACGGCATCAAGCTCAGCTCCGGCGAGACGCTCGAGGCCGACATCGTGGTCACCGCGACCGGCTTCGACCTGTCGGTGTTCGGCGACATCGCCTTCGCCGTCGACGGCAAGCCCGTCGACTTCGCCGACACCGTCACCTGGCGCGGGATGATGTTCACCGGCATCCCGAACCTGGTCTACGTGTTCGGCTACTTCCGGCACAGCTGGACGCTGCGGGCGGACATGATCAGCGACGTCGTCTGCCGGCTGCTCGGCGAGATGAGCACGCACGGTGCGAGCACCGTCGTCCCCGAGCTCCGGCCCGAGGACGGCGACATGACGCTCGGCCCGTGGGTGGACCCGGCGAACTTCAACCCCGGCTACCTGGCGCGGTCGATGCAGCTGATGCCCAAGCAGGGTGACCACGAGCCGTGGCTGGGCCTGCAGGAGCACGCGGTGGAGAAGGACGATCTGCCGGGCGCAGACCTGGACGACGGGTCGCTGGTCTACCGCTGACGGGGGTGGGGGTGTCCCCGCGGGGACACCCCCACGGTCCCGCTGCCCGAGGAGCGGTGCTGCTCAGGACTGCCCGTCGACCTCGCTGTCGTCCGCGCGAGCTCCACCGTCCGGGTGGAGGCGCCGCTGGTCGAGCCGGTCGGCCCAGGCGAACAGCAGCACCCCGACGATCATCGCCAGCAGGGTCGAGCCGAAGACGTAGAAGACCAGGCCCCCGTTGAGCCGGTCACGCGCGACGAGCCACAGCACCGCGAGGACGACCACCCAGACCAGCGGGCTGGCCATGCCGAGCACGCCGAGGCCGCCGAGCACCCGGACGGGCAGGGGGCGGGGCTGCTGCGGTGTGGCCATGCACGGAGCCTAGGAGCAGTCGAGTCGGCGGTGCTCCCGGCGGGCCGGGTTGACTGACGCCGTGGACGCCGTCGTCAGAGCTCTGCACGCACAGCCCGTACCGGTCACGGAGGCGCCGACCGCCGTGCCGGCCGTCCCCGGCCTCTACGCCTGGTGGGGCCGGTTCGGTGCGCTGCCCGGGGTCTCCGGACCCAAGCACCCGAGCGCCCCGGTGCAGCTGCTGTACATCGGCATCGCGCCGAGCGGGCCGACCTCGCAGGCGACGCTGCGCTCGCGGGTGGTGGGCAACCACATCCGCGGGACGACGGGTTCCTCGACGCTCCGCCGGTCGCTGGCGGCGCTGCTGAGCGAGCAGCAGGGCTGGCGCAGCCGCTGGACCTCGCGGCCGGTGCTGGTGAACCGGGACGAGCTGGCGCTGTCGGAGTGGATGGCCCAGACGCTGCAGCTGACCTGGGCCGAGCACCCAGAGCCGTGGACGGTGGAGGCCGCAGTCATCGCCGAGCTGGAGCCGCCGCTCAACCTGGCCGACAACACCGCCCACCCGCTGCACGGCTACGTGAGCGACGCACGCCGGCGCTGGCGCGAGGCCGCGAAGGCAGCCGGCCGCTGACGACCCGTCAGCCGAGGAACCCCAGCGGCTCGGTGACCGGGATGCCGGCGAGCGCCTGCAGGGTCAGCAGGACGACGAGGACGGCGAACCCGACCGAGGCGATCGCGACGACGCGGTAGCGAGCGTCGGGAGCCTGCAGCGCGGGGATCCGACGGGACAGCAGCTCCAGCCCCAGGGCGAGCAGCGGCAGCACCTGCAGGGCGTGCATGCCGACGAAGTGCGGCACCCGCAGGTCCCCGCCCACGGTCGACCAGCCGAGGAACGGCAGGCCCGGCCCGCCGTCGGCGACCCCGACGGCGTGCGCGCCGGCCACCCCGGCGAAGTCGTCGAGCTGGGCGCTGGTCAGCGAGGTCATGAAGAAGGCCACCGCCATGCCGGCCAGTCCGATGACCAGCCCGGCCCGGATGGCGAGCCGCCGGGCGGGGTCGGCGTCGGGCAGTCGCCAGAGCAGGGCCGCGACGACGAGGGTGACCAGCCAGACGGCGGCGATCGCCGTCCCCATGGCTGCCCAGAGGGCGGTCGCGGTGGGGGAGGAGATGTTGAAGTGGCTGGTCGTGCCGGCCGCGACGGCGCCGGTGATGACCAGCATCTCCACGACCATGGCGACGACGACGACCCACGCACCGAGCCGGCCCAGCCGCTGACGGCGCTCGGGCAGCAGGCTCAGCAGCCAGGCCAGGGTGAGGGCGTAGACGGCGATGGAGACCGAGAACTTCAGCGGCTTGAACCAGCCGTTGCTGCCGGTGATCTGCACCGGGTCGACCACCGCCAGCGCGGCGGTGACGACGGCGGTGGCCGCCATGAGGGCAGCCAGCCCGAACAGTGGCCGGTTGAGGGTCCGGACGGCGGGGCGATCGAGAACGGCGGTCATGTGGGGCTCCCGGGGGTGGGTGCGAACCGGCGGACGGACTCGTTCTCCTGCGCCATGCGGCGGAGTCCAGCGAACAGGGCGTCCCCGAGCACGGTGCCGACAACGACGGTCTGCGCCGCCACCGCCGGCCCCTGGTCGAGGTTCTTGGTGACGGCGTCGAGGTCGGCCTCGGCGACCATCTCGGCGGCGCGGAGGTAGTTCGGCAAGGTGGCGGCGAGGTCGCCGCGACCCAGGGCGCTGTACCGGTCGAGGACGGCGGCTGCCGCGGGCAGTCCGGGGTTGCCGTCGTGCACCTGCCAGCCCATCGCGTCCGCCGCTTCGCGGATCTGGTGCAGGGACTCCTCGGACGGCGGCGTCGCGACCCGGGGGAGCGAGGCCTGCGCGATGCCCAGGGTGTTGCCGAAGGGGTGGTCGGGGTCGTCCGTGGCGGCCAGGACGTCCTTCACCGCCGCGACGCTGAGCCCGCCGACCTCGATGAGGCTGCGGATCAGGTGCAGGCGGGTGAGGTGGTCCTCGGTGTACTCGGTCTGGTTGTAGCCGGTGCGCTCGCCGGCGGGCAGCAGGCCCTCGCTGACGTACCACTTGATCGAGGTGGCACTCACCCCGCTCGCCCCCGCCAGCTCTGCAATCCGCATAATCGATAATCTTACTATCGATAGTGCTGCTGTCAACTTGCCTAGATCCAGGCGTCCAGGCGTCCAGGCGTCGAGGCGTCGAGGCGTCAGGGCGCCGACATGCGCACGCCCGGTCGCGCGGCGTCAAGCTCAGCCCGCCCTGCCCCGCTGCGCTCGAAGCGCGGCTGCTGAGCACTGCCCGCAGGGGCGAGCGATGGTCGGTTTTTCGGGCCGGAACAAGCGTTGAGCGTTCAGCCTGAGTCCCGAGGCGGAGTCCCCTATGGTCGACTTCGACTACATCAGCGAACGAGATGAGCGCGGACGACGGCGTAGGTCGAACGCTCCGATCAAACCGGGGGAACCAATGGCCTTCCAGACACCAGTGACCGTTCAGGACGTGCTCTCGGGCATCCATGAGAAGCGGTACCTGCTGCCGGCTATCCAGCGGGAGTTCGTCTGGGGACCGGACCAGATCCGTCAGCTGATGGACAGCCTGATGCGTGGTTATCCGATCGGGTCCTTCCTGTTCTGGGAGGTCGAGGCCACTACCGCTTCGGACTACGTGTTCTACGATTTCCTGACCGACTTCCACGAACGGGACCACCCGTTCGCATCGAAGGCGACGGTCCCTTCAGGACGGCCGACGGTAGCGATCCTTGACGGCCAGCAGCGGCTCACAGCGCTCAACATCGCTGTCTACGGGAGCCACGCGGAGAAGAAGAAGTACGCCTGGTGGAACAGCCCCGACGCCTTCCCGAAGAAGCGGCTCTACCTGAACCTCCTCGAAGACCCAGACCACGGCGACCTGTCGCTTCGCTACGACCTGCGGTTCCTCGCCGACCAAGAGGCGAAGCCGCTCGACGGGGAGCCGGCCAAGTGGTTCAGGGTCGGCGACGTGTTCAGCCTCGGGGACGCTGGGCCCGCGCTGATGAATGCCCTGGCCGCACGGGGAATCGACCTCAACGGAACCGGTGCCTACAACCGGTTGTACGAGCTCTACGAGGCGTTGCGGGTCAAGCAACCTATCAACTACTACCTGGAAGGGTCTCAGGACGCAGACAAGGTCCTGGACATCTTCGTCAGGGTCAACAGCGGCGGCACGACTCTTTCCTACTCGGACCTCTTGTTGTCCATGGCGACGAACCAGTGGGAAGAACACGACGCTCGCGAAGAGGTCCGCGCGCTGGTGCAGGAACTGAACACTGGCGGATCTCGCGAGTTTTCCTTCTCTAAGGACGTCGTCCTCAAGACCGCTCTGATGGTCGCAGGGGTTGATCTGCGCTTCCGTGTCTCCAACTTCACGCGGGAGAACATGCAGAAGGTCGAGGCCGCCTGGGGTACCACCAGGGCCGCGCTCCTGCGGGCGGCGACGCTGCTGAGTCGCCTCGGCTTGTCCACGCGGAGCCTCACCGCGCACAGCGTCGTGATCCCGGTGGCCTACTTCATCGCGTCGAAGAACCTCGATGACGCCTACCTCGACTCGACGGCGAGCGCAGAGGATCGAGCCCGTCTGCAAGCCTGGATCAACAGATCGCTCATGAAGCGGGGAATTTGGGGATCGGGCCTCGACACGACCTTGACCCGGATACGGCAGGCAATAGATGCCCACGACGGCGGGACCTTCCCCGTTGCGTCGATCCAGGCCGAGATGGCTGCTATCGGGAAGTCTCTGGAGTTCGAGGCCACGGAGATCGACGAGCTGCTCGAGCTGAAGTACGGCGGCCAGAGGACCTTCCCGGTGCTCGCGATGCTGTACCCGGGCCTCGACCTCAGCAAGGTCTTCCACGAGGATCATGTCTTCCCCCGGTCGAGGTTCACCCGCAAGCGGCTTGCCGAAGCAGGGGTAACTCCACAGCATCTCGACGTCTTCATGGATGCGGTCGACCGTCTGCCCAACCTGCAGTTGCTCCAGGGGTTGGCGAACATCGAGAAGCAAGCCGTCCTGCCGGCGGCCTGGCTCGATCATGCATTCGAGTCTGCGGAGAAGAGGGCGGCCTATGTCGAGCAGAACGATCTCGGGTCCCTCCCGGAAGACGTCACCGGGTTCATGGACTTCTACGAGATCCGAAAGGGTCTCCTGCGCAGTCGCCTGCAGACGCGATTGGGCGTCAGGGAGTCAGCAGACGCTCCGAACCGATGAGGTCGGTGGCTGGGCAACGCCCTCCCAGGTCAAGCCGCGCGGAACTGTGCATAGCGCTCCATCAACCGGTCCGTGTCTGGCCGTTCCCGTCTGGCTGACGGCAGCGTCATCAGCGGCCGCTCATGATGTTCCTGGAGACCGTGGCGCAGCATCGGGCCGTCGACCTCGTCGAGCAGTCGACGGTGGATCTCGACCGTGTAGTCAGGACGGATACCGAGGATGTTCCGGTCGTAGGCGGCGTGATGGAGCTTGCAGAGCGCCAGACCGTTCGGGAGGACGGCGTCCCCGCCGGGTTGCGAGTCGGGGATGATGTGAGCAGCGTCGAGCAGCTCCCGATGGTTCAGCGAGCAGACGGCGCACCGAGTCTCGTAGGCGACCATCACCTGGCTGGCGAACACCGGTTGGTGCAGGCGTCTGCGCGTCATCGTCATCAGGTACTTCCGCAGCGCCTCCTCGACGCGACTGCCCGGCTGCACCTGGCGCTGTTCCTCCGTCAGCGCCATGACGAACTGCGACAACTCCTGCTCCTCACCGATCAGGTAGACCGGGAAGATGGCTTGGAAGATGCCAGGCCGGATGCCGTAGAACCACAGCAGCGGCGCTTGCTCGAGCATCGCGCGACGCAGTCCCTCGTTCTCCGCAGCGCCTCGCTGATCCCGGCGGAGCTTGTACCGATGCAGCCCGTCCGCGCCCTCCGAGTCGTCGTACGGGCGGGACGGCGCACCCTCCGGCGCCGCCGTCAGGATGCTCAGTGCCGACGACCACCCTCTCGGGCGCCGGATTCCACGCCCAGCGTCCACCAGCGGGAACCGGTCGCCGGCGATGCGGAAGTCGTCCCGCAGCTGAGCGCGGGTGACCGGGATGGTGCCGTCGAGGGTCACATCCCTCAGCCAGTCGAGAGCGGCTGCCCTGACGTACCGCTCCGATACTGATCCGGTCACGGGCGGAGCCTCTACTGATCCGAGCTGTTCAGCAAGCACGGGGGGACTCTGCGACACGGAGGCTGGAGCAGCCGTGTCGCATGTGGCGAAGCAGCGCGGCTCGGGCTCGCCGTGGGAGGGTGCACGTCGTGGCTCACTCGATCCTCGGACTGTTCGCCGGGGTCGGCGGCATGGAGCTCGGGCTCCAGCAGGCGGGCATCGACGAGCCGTCCGATCTCTTCGAGTGGTGGCCCTCCGCGAGGTCCGTCCTGGCTCACCACTTCGCGGATGCCGATCTGAACGGCGACGTCGTCGGACTGCGGGACCTGCGCGACGCCACGATCGTCACCGCCGGCTTCCCCTGCACCGACTTGTCGCAAGCAGGCCGTATGTCAGGTCTGGAAGGCCTGGCCTCCGGCCTGATCCGTCACGTGCTCCAGCTTCTCCGTAAGGCCAGCCCCGAGTGGGTGTTGATCGAGAACGTTCCGAACATGCTCCGCCTCGGCCGGGGCGCGGCGATCCAAGAGATCACCGCTTCTCTGGAGGCCGCTGGCTACGCATGGGCCTACCGCACCATCGACTCCCGCTCCTTCGGGCTGCCGCAGCGCCGCAAGCGCGTGTACTTGCTCGCATCCCGCATACACGACCCGGCGGCGGTCCTCTTCCGCGACGACGTGCCGTCCGAGGATCCGGACGGCGCAGCCTCCGGAGCCGCGCGGGACAGTGCATACGGCTTCTACTGGACCGAGGGCAATCGCGGCGTCGGGTGGGCGATCGACGCCGTGCCGACGTTGAAGGGATCTACGACCGTCAGCATCCCCAGCCCGCCAGCGGTGTGGATGTGCGACAGCGAGCCGGGAACGTGCATCGTGCGCCCGTCGATCGAGGCCGCGGAGGTACTCCAAGGGTTTCCCGCCGGGTGGACCGCGAACGCGCCGACCCGCGACCGGTGGAAGCTGGTGGGCAACGCCGTCAGCGTCCCGGTAGCGCGATGGATCGGGGAAGGCATGCTCGAGGCCGGTGGGTCGGCCGCCAGTCCGGACAGGAAGCCACACGTCGACGGGACTGTCTGGCCGAAGGCCGCGTGCAGTCACGCAGAGCAGAGATGGGACGTCCGGGTCTCCGAGTGGCCACGATCGCCGCTGGCTGGCTACCAGCACCTGGCCGACGTCCTCCGAACTCACGGTCAAGAGCCCCTGTCGCACAGAGCGACCAAGGGCTTCCGCGACCGGCTCCTGCGCAGCAGTCTTCGCTACTCGGGGGACTTCATGTCGGCACTCGACGAGCACGTGGTGCTCTCAGCCCCCTGATCTCGCCGCCCCATCGGGGGCTGTGAGCCGCCCGACTATGGCCGACGCGACGTCCTCCGGCACCTCGTGCTCCCAGAAGCGCAGCACTGTCCAGCCCATGTCCTCCAGTTGCGAGGTCACGTCCGCGTCACGGGTTCGGTTGGTCGAGATCTTCTCGGCCCACCAGGCTGCGTTGGCCTTCGGCGAGGTCGCGTGCAAGGGGCACCCGTGCCAGAAGCATCCGTCGATGAAGACGGCGAGCCGTGCGCGGGTGAAGGCGATGTCGATCGTTCTCCGGCGTTGGCCCGGAACCGGCCAAGTCACTCGGTAGCGAAGACCGGCAGCGTGAAGCAATCGACGGACGGCCATCTCGGGCCCGTTATCGCGCTTCTTGACAGCACTCATACGCCGAGACATCTCGGCACTGGAGGACCCGGGGTGCGGGCCGGGCTGGGGGGTCCTCGCCATCACGATCACAGCGTTCCACGGCGGAGGCTCGGTCGACGGCGCGTCCCCACCTGGGTCAGGCTGTGTAGTCCACCAAGAAGTGGCTCTCGCGCAGCTGGTCGAGGTGAATCTTGATCGACGAAGCCACGGAGGCGTCGCGCAACAGGACGCCACACTCCAGGTTCGCCTCCGCCGCGGCGGACGAGAAGTTCGCGCTGGTGATGAGTGCCGCGAGCCCGTCGACCATCACGATCTTCGCGTGCTGTATGGCGTACACACCCACCTCAGGCGGTGCCATCGTCCAGATGCGGGCGCCTGACAGCTTTCCGGCGAGTGCGGTGGCTGTCTTCGCTTGCCGCGCCTGGTCGACGACCAGGGTCACCGCGACGCCGCGGCCGACCGCCTCCCGGAGCGCCGCCACGTACGACGAACCCATGGTCGCCGAATAGGTGGCGGCGTAGACGTAGGACTGTGCTTCGTTGATCAATTGCGACGCGGCCAAGGTCGTGCGGCCTTCACTGTGCGGCAGGCTCGGGGACGTCCACACCAGTTGCGGTCGAGCGGCGCGCGGGACCCCGCTCAAGGCCGTCAGCACAACTGACAGGGCGCGGACGTCCCCTGCGAGATTTCCGAGCGCGGCGTGGAGAAGCTCGAGCGCGTGCTCACGACGATCCGCGTGGACGCTCTTGACGGCCTGGTGGAGGAGTCCGTGGCCGAGGTCGAGAGATCCGCCGATCCGCCTCGCCTCGTCCTTGGTCAGGAAGGCGCCCAGGTCGGCGGCGGCCGTCATCCGGCGTCCTCCTCGCACAGCTCGGCGAACAGCCCGGACGTCCAGGTGCTCGGGTCGGCGACCAGGTCGAGGACCATCCGTCGGTCCAGGAAGCGGTTCGTCCGCTCGCAGCTGGTCTCGCTGACGAACAGGCAGAAGTGGCAAGCCGCCCCGTGCAGGAAGTCCTCCTTGCCGCCTGGCGCTCGGTGCGAACAGATCGGGTCCGACGAGCAGCGGGTACCGCGGCGGAGGGCGTCCAGGACGACCTTCTGCAGCTTCGCCGGCTTGGCCAGCTCGACGAGGCCGCCAAGCGTGCCTTCGCTGTCCGAGGACGTCGTGCTGACGAGCACTCCAGCCGCCGGTGGGGCGTCGTCGTTGCCGGGCCACGCGAAGACACGTTCGGTCAGGCTGGCCGAGCCGTACCCGCTGGACATCGCCATCTCGCGGATCAGCAGGTGCGAGAGCGTGTGGATGGCCCAGTAGCGCGGGGACGGGAAGCGGCCGTCCGGATCGATCTCCGCTGCGGTCTTGCTGGTCCGGCGCAGGAAGTTGAGCCGGTGCGCTTCTCGGTAGCGCTGCCAGACTGGACGGCCCAGCACGTCGGCTTCCCAGCTGGCGACGCGCGCCTCGTCGAACTGGATGAACACGCCCTCCCCACGGTCCTCTGTGGCCGGCACCCACGACGGCTGGCCAGTGCGGGTGAGAGGGGCAACGCGGTCGGAGGCGTCGTCGATGCGGTCGAAGGCGTCGATCCGGGTGAACCCGATGAAGGCGTTGACCTTCTTGAGCCGCTCGACGGCGACGACGCCGGTGACGAGCGGGTCCAGCTCGGCAGCCACGTCGCGAGACGCGGCCTTGAAGTCAGGGGAGCCGCTGTACTTGGTGAACTTCGACGGGTCGCTGAGCACGGTCCACTCGGGCGCCAGCAGAGTCCGCGGATCGCGTCGGGCGGCCGCATGCTCGGCGTCGTCCGCGGTCGTCGATTGTCCGGTCGCGAGTTGGAAGGCCTCCCAGAGGACGGCGTCGTCGACGTCGTCCAGGCCGACGAGGCCATTCATGGCCGCGAGCTGCTTGAACAGGTCCAGGCTCTCGGGACCATGGACGCCGTCCAGCACCTTCTTGGGCAGGGAGGCGATGGCCGGGGCCAGTTCGGATGCCGACGCCTCGTCCTCGCGCGGCAGGGCCAGGGCGCTCACCGTGTTCGAGAACCACTGGTTGGCGGCGCCAAGCAGCATGAGCCTTCCTTGCTCCTGGCACTTGAAGAAGGCGTCGAGGTGTGGGTGTCGCCCGCGGCAGCGAGGCAGATTCGCGGCGGCTGCGCGAGTGGTCGCGTCCAGCATGCCGCGGTAGGCCTTGCACGCTTGGCAGGTGATCCGGACATCCGGACCGAGGTTGCTCTTCCACTCCTGCATGCGGAGCCGCGGTCGGGGAGCGGACGGGCACGCCGCTCCCCGGTGCACCCAGGCGACGTAGGGGAATTCGTCGAGGTGCCCCTTCTGACACGCGATGAGATAGCGGGCAGGCACTGCGGTGCGGTCTCGCGGCTTGCGCTTCACCGTGCCGCCCTTGGACCAGCCAGTGCACTTGAGGTGCAGGAACTCCGCCTGGTCCGGCCGGAACGGGTTGGTGTTCCGGTACTCGAAGCTGGCACCGTCCGACACCTGCCCGAGCAGTCCGCAGCCGGTGCACCGCAGCCACTGGGGGAAGACGCGCCCGGGAATCCCCAGGTCGGTCGCCGAGTCCTTCTGGCCGATCTCGGCGGACGCCCACGGGGGCTTGCGCAGCTCGTGCATGGTCTTGCCCAGGTGCGCCTGGACGACCTGGAGCAGGCGGGGCTCGACGATGGTCTCCGGTGGGGTGGGTCGACGGCGGTAGATGCGCTCCCAGTCGTCGAGTCCGTGCGGCATGACCGACAGGTGCGGCAGGTCGACCGTCGAGCCGATGCCCTGCGTGTAGAGCAGTGCAGAGGGCCGGACGGCGCCCACCTTTGCCCGGTTCTTCGGCTTGTTGGTCTCGACGTCGGCAATCGGGTCGAGCTCCTGCTCGACGGTGGCCACCGCCGCCTCGGGGGCGTCGGGAGAGGGGGAGTCGTCAACGGCGGTCGGGTCGTCCGACACGGTGGTCATGCGTCCTCCTCGGCGGGGGGATGGAAGGTCCAACCGGGAGCGTCGACGGGCTCCTTGGCAGCGAGATGACTCGGGCTCGGGCTGACCAGTAGATTGATCTCCGGCTGCACTTCGCGCATCGAGTTGGCGACGACGAAGACTTTCTCGGAGGCCGTGGTGGTCCGTACCTCGGGGCTGATCAGCAGCGGGCTGGTCACCTGGGTCTTGTCCGTCGAACGCTCGTAGACGAGGCCGCCGCCTTCCTCGATCGCACGTTCGAGCCAGCGGTCTTTGCGCTGGATCAGCTTGGCACGTACCCGCTCGTCGAAGTCCGGCTCGGTGTAGGCACGTGCTGCCCGTTCGGTGAGCCGCTCGATGACCTCGTCCAGGCGCTGCGCGCTGTCGATGATCCGGCCGGCGCCGAGCTCGGGGGACAGCGACTTCGGCCGGCCGACGTCCATCACCCGGGCCGCGCTCACGAGCACACCCATGAGCCCTCGCTCGAGAGCGGCCTCGGAGAACGGGGTGACGCTGAGCGCCTCCACCTGCGCGTAGAACGTCTCGTGGTAGTGCCGGAACTGTTCGAAGTGCGCCATGTCCCGCGGCCTCGACCAGTTGGCCAGCGACACGACCAGCCCGGGGCGGGACGGATCACGACCGACGCGGGACGACGCCTGGATGTACTCGGCGGTGTTCTTGGGCTGGCCGACGACGAGCATCAGGCCCAGGCGGGGGACGTCGACACCGACCTGCAGCATCGACGTGGCCAGCACGAAGTCGTACGGCCGCTCGTCGTACCCGCCCTTGACCTTGCCGGCCTGCATGGCCTCGGCGAACGCTTTCTTGCCGTTCGTGCTCCAGCGTTCCGGGTTGAACTCCAGAGAGAGCTTGTCCAGCGTGGCCCCGATCTCCGACGCCGAGATGCGCGAGGTCAGTTCCCCGATCGCCAGGCGGGAGAAGTCCGTGGTGCGGCGCGGGAACGGCTCAGTCCTGCCGGACACGCGGGTGGTGACGTCGTCGTCGAGGTAGCGCCGCATGCCGGCGAGCTCTCGCGTCGCGCTGAAGTAGGCGACCGACGTCAAGTACGGGTCGGCCGCCTTGCCGTGCTCGTCGAGCAGCATCTGCCCGGCGAGCAGGAGCACCTCGGCGATGCGGATCTCGGCGAGGGTCAGCCGGATGCCGTGCGCGCAGACGCCGAGGTACTTCCGCCCCGGGTCGTCCTCGGTGACCACCAGCTCCCTCGAGAAGAAGGTCTGCCGGACGTCGAGCACCTGCGGCGGGAAGACATCGACGCCTCGTCCGTACAGGTTGCGGACCTGGTCCTCGGCCTTCCGGACGGTCGCCGTGGAGGCGATGATCAGCGGAAGGACGGCATCGCCGTCCCTGGACCAGGAACAGAGCACGTCGACGACGTTCTCGAAGACGCCGACCGCGGTGCCGAGTGCTCCGGTGATGAGGTGCAGCTCGTCCTGGATGATCAGGTCCGGCGGGCGGAGGCGTGACACCGGCTCGACGTCGACGGCCGGGTAGGTGATGCCGCCCTTGGTGACGGCGTTGTGCTTCTGGCCCTTGCAGGAGTCGCCGCGCGCGTCGGGGTGGCGGTAGCCGTGGCGGGGGCAGCGCTCGGCGACGTAGCCGAAGAGGCTCGCCGCCTCGCCCTCACGCGCCAGCCGGGCGAACTTGTCGACGGTGGCGAGCAGGAACGTCGGCGGGTGCCGGTAGATCTCCTCGTCGACGGTGAGGATGGGCAGGCCCTCGTCGTCAGGCCCGCGTGTGGAGAAGGGGCACTCCTCGTCGCGGTCGCCGCAGTGGACGTGGATCCGCTGGGTGGTGGCCACGGCGTCGACGTCGCGCTTCGGGTCGATCGGCGTCCCGCACCACGGACAGCGCTTGATCTGCAGGACTGTGAGGCCGTGGGCGCGACCGTCCTCGGACTTGGCCAGCTTCACCTGCGCCTCGGCCTCGGCGTAGCGCTTGGGGCTGACGCTGCTGCCGACCCAGAGCCCGATGCGGAAGGGCTCGGTGCCCCAGGTGATCTCGTCCTCCCGGCGGATCAGCTCCGCCGCGCACACGAGCGCGGCCGCGCGCTGGAACTGTTGGGAGGTCAGCAGACGCAGCGTGTAGCGCATGAGGACGGCGACCCCGTCGCCGCCGTCCAGCTCCCCGTCCTCGCCCTGGACAGTTCCCTGGAGACGCCGGATCGCGAAGGTGAAGGCTGCTAGGCCGAGGTAGGCCTCGGTCTTGCCGCCACCAGTGGGGAAGAAGAGCAGTTCGACGCGGGAGTCGTCGCCGCTCCGATAGGGATCGGTCGGGTCCACCAGCGCCGGCAGCTGCATGAGGATGAAGGCGAGCTGGAACGGCCGCCACGAGGCGGCCCTGTCGCCCCTGGCCTCGACCTGGGCCAGTGCCTGCTCGATCGTAACTCCCACCTTGGCCGCTCGTGCGGCGGCGACCTGGGAGCGAATGCGCTGGTTGCGCATGGCCTGGTTCATGAACCGGAAGGCCGTCAGCGTGTCCGGGTCGCTCTCCAGCAGCAGCAACCCAGCCTCCAGCCGAGAGGCCACCACCTTTGCCTCGGCGATTGCCTCGGTCGCGGTCTGCTGTAGGTGGTCGGGGAGCGCGGCGGCAGCCAGCTCCTGGTCCCCGGCGAGCCACGTCGCGTAGCCGGCGATCATCGGCTCGAGCGCCCGGCGGATCTTCCCGGCGTCGATCTCGGCGAGAACGCGCATCGACGTGACGGTGTCGCCGGCATCACCGGCGACGGTCTGCGGGACGTCGGCCGTCGGCAGCCACGTGGTCGTGACCTGGCGAGCGCGGCGGGTCTCGGAGACCTCGTCCCAGTCGACCGAGCAGGTGCGGCCAACGGCGTACTCAAGCTTGTGCTTGTACTGCAGGTCGAGGCGCTGCCGCTCCTCGTCGGGCTCCCGGTAGCCGGGCTCGAGGACGTCGCGGCTCGGCAAGAAGCACGCCGAACCGTGCTTCGCCGTGACGGTCAGCTTCGTCTGGAACAGCCAGTCTCCGGGCGGGGCGTCGGTACCGGTGACGCGGTCGTTGCTGAGCGCCAGCTCGACGACCAGTCGGTCACCGAGCGGGAAGACCTCGACGCGAAGAGTGACGTCGGTGTCGAGGTCGAGAACGTCCGCTCGCCTGGCTGTGGTGCCTCCCAGGTCGAGCTCCTTGGGGAACTCGAAGGGCGTGCGCCGGAACCACGTGCGCTTCTTGCCGGTCTCCTCGTTCAGGCGCTGGAAGCTCTCGTAGCGGCCCCACGCGGCGATCACGACGAGCGTGCCGACATCGACGGGCACCTGAAACCGCAGTCCCATCGACGAGGGATGCGTCAGGGCTCCCTTCGGGCCGGTGTCCTCTTCGTCATCGGAGTCCGCGGTCGCGACGTCTTCGTCAGTCGGCACGGGGACGCCAGGCTGACCGAAGTGCTCCGGGTCCACATCACTGATCGCCTGCATCGGCGCGCCATCGGCTCCCTGGCTTAACGCCGCCTCCGCATCAACTTGCTGACGAGCGATCGCGGGGTCGATGGTGACTGGCGCAAGCCCGCCGACGGCGTACATGGCACGAGGGCTCGCTGAGATCTCCTCGTCAGGATCACCTCTTGGGCCTAGCAATTCCTGCTGAAGCAGATTGGCAAGCCCTGCACGAACGTAAGCCGACGGTGCGCTACTCACCAAAAATCACCGGCTGTTGACCGATTTCGCCGCGCAGAACACCGGCCCGACAATGATTCTCCTCAAGCAATCGATCTAATATCTCAAGCCTTGCGATGGGATCGATGGTGAAACGATGTTGGGTTTCCGTGCTGTTGTCGTACCCATGGCTCAATGGTAGATCGTCCCACCCATAAGCGGCCACCGTGGCGTAGTCGACCTCCACAATCGCGCTCCGCAGTTGATCGACGGCAAGGTCGCTGCTCACCGCGTGGTCGTTGACCAAGTTGTAGAGTTTGGTGACGCCAATTTCGCGATCTTGCATTATCTGCGACCTCGTGTCAACCAGGGTCCGTCCCGCCGCCTCTAAGCGGGGGGTCATGGCAGGGAGTGGAAAGTTGGCGAAGGCATCGGTAGGCGAGTAGTTTAGTCGGGTCTCTAGGGTCGAGGCAAACTTGCGCGTCCACCACTCGTGGGCTGCCGAGGACAACACGGCTTGGAATGCGTAATCTGCCCGCGCGAAGACGCAGAGCTTGTCGTTGAAAACCTGACCGGTAGGCACGCGCATGGGGATCAAGTACTTCGTGACTACGGCTACGACTAGGACCTCGTCCATTTCGTCGGTTGCAGCGTACAGGCGCTGTCGCGAATTCCAGAACTTCCACCATTCGTGCACCATGCGGGGATAACGACCGGCGTCTTTTGTGGCGCGGTCGGGTTTCACGCGCTCGCTCACAATCTTCCAGGCCGAACTGAACTGACACGCTTCGGACTCAGGTAATTCGCCGAAGTCGATGACCCAGCGATTGGCAGCCGCACGCGGGCTGGTGTTCACGTCCTCGCCGCCGAGGTATGGCTTGAGGACCGGGCGACAGGCGGGGTCCTGTTCGAGAATCGTCTGAGCTTCCGCCATGCTGAGCAAGAAGCCTGACCCCAATACGATGGATCCCTTGAATGCAATTCCTGCATTTTCTGCCAGCGCGAGTGGGTTCCCTGCGATGCGGCCCTCGGCTTTCAGAAGGGTCGAAATGCGAGCCACGGCGATACCATCCGCGACGCGCTCGATCGGCCCCTCCGGTGCGGTTTTTGAAATCCAGATCGCCGCATACTCCAGATTTGCTGACGCTGAAGGCCAAGGCGCGCTTCTGATGGAACGCATTATCTCGCCTCCTGCCATGGCGATCTGGTCGAGTCCGACACCTCGAGTATCGCCTTGCGCGATTGTGTTGGTCGCGATCAGCCCAAGGTAGCCCTTGGTCAGTAGCGACCATGCTCGCAGGAAGAAGTATGCAGCTAGGTCGGCATTGCCGGTCCGACCGTTGGCGACTCCCTGCATTAGCCACTCGCGAAAATTAGAGCCAAGGGCTGGCGAAATGCGCTTGCCACCGAGGAATGGGGGGTTGCCGACGATGGCGTCGAATCCGCCATGCTCAAGGAGTACGTCGGGGGCTTCGATAATCCAGTGGAGCGGTTCCCAGCGCTTGTAGTCGGTAGAAACGGTGGGGGTGAGTCCCTGCTCGATGATCCGGTTCAGGGCGGTGGCGTCGCCGGTGCTTCTGTCGGCGGGAAACGCTCGGATGAGGGCGCCTTCGAGCGCGGTGAATGCGTCGTCTAGGGCAGTACCACCCTTGCCGCCGAGGCGGAGTGCGGTGGCGACGATGCCGTCGGCGATCAGGCGAAGCTTGGCGGTGACCTGTGCTGACTGTTCGAGAAGGCGACGCTTGCCGTTGCGTGTGCGCTGCGGATCGTCCTCGTCGACGGTGGTGGCGAGCTGGTGGCGGATGCGGGTGACCTCGTCGAGTACGGCCTCGGCGCCGACGAAGGCGCTGAGTTGCTGGGACTTCTTCGTCTTCGGTGCGATGTGCAGATGGCGGAGCTGGTCGAGCGTGGTGAGGCCGAGCAGTGAGTTGCCGTGGAAGACCTTGTCGTCGACGAACGAAAACGGCTTGGACGGGTCCAGTGACACCAGCCAGAGCGACAGCTTGCACATCTCGACCGCCATGCCGTTGATGTCGGCCCCGTAGAGGCAGTGGGCGATGACTTCGCGGATGGCGCGGGTGCGCAGGCCGGTGTCGACGTGGTCGCCGTCGATGATGGCTTCGGCGGTCCAGGCTTCGACGAGGCGGTCGCCGAGGTAACGGGCGGCGGCGACGAGGAAGGCTCCGGAGCCGGCGGCGATGTCGGCGACCTTGAGGTCGAGGATCGCCGAGCTCGACTTGAGCCGCCAGGCGTCCTCGTCGTTGGTCTGCAGCGGTCCGGGTTCGTAGACCAGCGGCTGCAGGGCGTGGAGCACGACTTCTTCGGCGAGCGAGCGGGGGGTGTAGTGGGCGCCGGCGTTCTTCCGCGACGGGGTCTCCGACACGACCAGCCCGCCGCGCGGCACGACGTAGGGCAGGTCGCGCAGGTCGCGGCGGATGAGGTTGCCCCACGACACCAGCGCAGGAAGGAGGTCGGGGTCGTCTCCGGCGATCGGCTTGAGGAGGCGGTTCATCTCCGCCTCGTCGACGTCGGCGTCGTGCAGCTTGGCCAGCTTCGTCGCGGAGACGAGCTTCGCCGCCGGCTGGCTCTGCTTGACCCAGTCGGTCAGCTTCGCGGCGAAGTCCTTGGCGCCCCGCGACTCCTCGTAGATCTCGTCCAGGGTGTCCAGGTCGATCTCGGGTTCCTCGCCGTCCTTGCCGACGAGTCCGATTACGACCTCGGCGTCGACCTCGCGGCAGGTGTAGCCGAGCAAGCCCTCGTAGATGTAGCCGATCTGCTCGACGTCGACGTCCCGGAAGGAGATCCGCCGTGCCTGACCGCCGACCTTGGCCACCTGCACCGACTCGAGCACGTGAAGCATCACCCGGTCCGACACCCGCAGGCGTAGTCCGCCGTCGGGACGCTCGGCGGCCAGCCACGGGAACCGCTGGGGGTCGAACAGGGAACCGCCGTAGGCGGGCATTCGGACCTCGTCGAAGTTCGCCCCGCCGTAGAGCGCGGTGCTGACTGCGAGCAGCCGGTGCCAGACGTCCGTGGAGTGGTCGAGGTATTCTTCTCCCTCCTGCTGCGCCCGGCCTTGCAGGTCGTCGAGCAGGTCGCTGATCCCGTAGGCGGCCCGGTAGAGCTCCGGCGTCGGCAGCATCCCGCGCTCCTCGGCGAAGAGCAGGAAGACCACCCGCATCATCGCGGTGACTGCGGCCTGGTACATCTCGTCCGGGTCCTCGGACAGCGGGTCGTCGAGCCCCCTGCCTCGCGCGGACAGGCGCGCCTCGGAGAACGCCTGGACCAGGAGCTCGACGGACTTGCGGACCTGGACGCCGAGGGCCTCGGTGATCTCCTCGGCTTCGAGCACGCTGCGTGCGAACAAGCGTGGGAGACGGCGCTCGGGGTTCGCATGTCGCAGCGTCGACGCGCTGACCAGCGTCAGGAACGCGTCACGCAGCCGGGGCTCCTCGCGCCAGCTCAGCGCGTCGACCACACCCGACCCGGTGGTCGTGCCCTCGCCGGCCCAGACCAGCGACCACCAGCGGCCGTCGGTCACCACCCCGACCGCGACGTCGGCCCTGCGCATCAGCGCGGCCATCCGGTCGACCTCGCTCGCCGACCAGCCGTCCAGGCCTGCCGCCTGCAGGCTGTCGGTCGGCGCCACGACCCGCAACAGGCACACGAGCTCGCCGTCCCGGCCACGTAGGGCGCCGTCCGGTCGAACCGCGATCGTCTCGCCCGGCGACCGGACCACCAGGTCCTCCGGCAGCTCGCCCGGTGCGACTCGATGCCCCTCCCACCCGGCAAGGACGTCGAGCACCACGTCCACCCAGGAGCGCGCCACGTCGGCGTACTGCGCGGCCGGCGCGTTCCGGGAACTGTCGAAGGCCTGCTCCCAGGCGGCGTGGCTCTGCTTGAACGTGACCAGCCGGTCGTCGACGTCGCTCAGTGGCTCCATCCCGTTGGGCCACGTGTCCTTCAGGACCGGCAGGGACAGGAACGGGCCGTCGGTCTCGACCTGCGCCAACCAGTCCTGGTGTAGCTGCGTCGTGCTCGGCGGACGACGCCTCATCGGACCGACACCCCCCGCTCGACGTCGGCGGGGCTGATCGCGAAGAGCACCGCGGCAGGGAACGGCCATGGCTTCACGTCCTGGTAGCGGGTCTCCACCGCCTCTCGTTCGCGGCGGCGCTCGTCGTCGATTTCGTCGAGCCGTGCGCGCATCTGCCGCAGGTCCCGCTCCGATTGGTGCTGCTCGACGTCGAACAACATCGCCTCCGCTTCCTGTTCGAGCTTCTCTGCCGCGGCGATCGACTCGCGGAGGGTGCCGGCGAAGCGCGTGAAGATGGCGTCCACCCGGCCGAGGTCCTCCTCGCGCCGCTTCGCCAGTCGGTCCTCGACCTCCCGTGTCCGCCGCTCAACCCGCACCCGGATGGCGTCCTCGACGCGGGAGCGGAGGCCCGTCGCCTCGTCGTCCCATGCCGTGGCGAGGCCGTGCGCGAACTCGTTCGGCGCGGCGGTCAGCTGGTCGCCGTCCAGCGCCCGGGCCAACAGCTCCTCGGCTCGCTCGACTCCGACCTGCTGCCGACGGGCCAGCCGCGTGCCGGCCAGGAAGACCTCCTCGTGCAGCCGGAGGCCGCCCCGACCGACCAGGACGAGTCGGACGACGGCGGCGGCGAAGGACTCGTCGAGCCCGGGGACCACGACGGCGCTGACCCGGTGCAGGTCGGTCTCGCCGCTCCACAGGGCGGATCGGAGCAGCCGAGTGGACCGCTGGAGCAACGGGTGGCCCAGGTGGGCGTGGACGACGTCCGTGGTGGCGCGGGCGACGTCCTGGTCGAACGTGATGGGCCGCAGACGGTCCGGCTCCAGTCGGCTGGCCAGGCCCCGGGTGACGGGTTCCCAGGAGCGAGCGAGGGACGGCAACTCGAAGACCTCGGCGCCGCCGTCCTTGAGCTGGGTGGGGACCAGTCGAGGCTGCATGTCGAGGTCCAGAGCGGTCTCGACTACGCGTCGGAGGTTCATGGGCCGCAGATGAAGGCTCTCCCGATCCTCCTCCAGCTGGGTCTCGAGCGCGGTCAGCTCGGCGTTCACTTGCCGCTGGCCCAGCAGCATCTCGTTGACTGCGCGGTCTCCCTTGGGGGCCTGCTCGTTCGACCTTGGCGTGAGCGCGGCGCCGGTGAGCTTGCGCTGGATGTCGGGCGCGATGATCTCGTTCGCCGAGCCTAGGTCCAGCTCGACCCGGGCGATCTTGGTGGCGACCCGGGCGAGGAAGTCGACGTCCGACGCCAGGCCGGAGGGGCCCGCCACCGGCGTGAAGTGGCGGATGTCGGGCTGGTGCTCCTGGCCGTACCGGTCGACCCGGCCGATGCGCTGCTCAAGCCGGTTCGGGTTGAACGGGATGTCGTAGTTGAACAACCGGTGGCAGTTGGCCTGCAGGTCGATGCCTTCCCCGGCCGCGTCTGTGGCGAGCAGGATGCGCACCTTCGTCTTGCTCGGCGGCTCGTTGAACTGAGCGCGCGTGATCTCGCGCTGCTCGGGGTCGGTGCTGCCGTCGATCACCGCGATCCGATCGGCGTCGTAGCCGTGCTGGAGCAGGTTGTCCCTGACCCAGTACAGGGTGTCGACGTACTCGGTGAAGACGACGATCCGCTCGTCGATCCAGAGATCGCCGGCGAATAGCACCCCGTCGAGGTGGTGGACCAGGGCCGCAAGGCGGGAGTCGACGGTGCCGTCGAACTCGTGGCCCCACCGGCTGAGCCACCGCAGGCCCGCGACGTCCTCGTCGGTCAGGGGAGGGAGCTTCCGCCGGGTGCGGGCGAGGGTCAGCAGCTCGGTCTGGTCCGACTTGCCTTCCTCGAGGTCGTCGGCGTCGACGCCAAGGACGTCGTCGTAGTCGCCGGTCAGCTCGGCGTCCACACCGCGGAGCCGCGTCTCCAGGTAGACGTCCACCGTGCGGGCGAAGGCGACGGGGGAGGAGAAGAAGCGCTTCTTCAGGAGGAGCGTCGCCATGTCGCGGGCCTGCTTGGCGGCGCCATCCCCCGTGACCACCGCCTTGTCGCGCCGGTTCGTGAAGGCGAGGAGGCGCTCGTACGCTTCCTCCTCGCCCGGCGTGGGCTCGAACGGCAACGCGGTGACTTTGCGCTCTTGGAAGCCCTTCGCCTCCTTCAAGTCGCGCTTGAGCCGGCGGACGGCGACCTCGCGCAAGGCCGAACGGTCGATGTGCGAGCCGCGGACGAAGCGCTGCGGATCGATCATCTCCAGGAGTGCGGTGAACGACTCGACGTAGCCGTTGTGCGGGGTCGCGCTGAGGAACAGGCGGTGCTCGCACTTCTCGGCCAACTCGCGGACGGCGTGCGTGCGGTGCGAGTCGACGGCGTAGCCGCGGCGGGTGATGTTCAGCTTGTCGACCCGCTGCGGGCTCGACGGCGCGACGTGGTGCGCCTCGTCGACGATCAGGATGTCGTAGGCGAAGCGGCGGGCGCCCTCTCGCTTCGCTGTCTGCGAGTAGACGTCGCGGAGGAGGCGCTGGGCGCGCTGCCCGGGCAGCCAGGACATCGAGACGATGATGCGCGGGAAGAGCGTGAACGGGTTGGCGTGCAACCCGTGGCTGCGCCGGACCTCGCGCATCGTCTCTGAGTTGATCACCGTGAAGTCGAGCCCGAACTTCTCCAGCATCTCGTCCTGCCACTTCAGCGCCAGGCCGGCGGGACAGACGATGATCGCGGTGCGTGCACGGTGGCGGAGGAAGAGCTCTTGGACGACGAGGCCGGCCTCGATGGTCTTACCGAGGCCGACGTCGTCGGCGAGGAGCAAGTTGGCACGCGACTCACGGAGAGCTCGTCGCAGCGGTTCGAGCTGGTAAGCCTCGACGTTAGCGCCGCTTCGGAACGGTGCCTGGACGATCTGAGAATCGGCGGACGTGATGGCGCCCCAGCGCAATGCATCGATGAAGGCGGCCAGGCGACCGGGGTGGTCGAAACCCGCGGGGTCGATGGTCGCTGGCAGACCGAGTTCGGGCTTCAGTGATCGCCCCTGCTCCAGCTCCCACACGACCTGCAGTTCGTCGCCGAGCCGGTCTTCGTCGAGAGATTGGAGGGTGACGGCGTGCTGCAGGCCCGTGAGTGCGTCGTCTGCACCGCTACGCGGCAGACCCTGGACGCGGACATCCGTGACTGCCCAGGTCGCTCCGCGCACCTGCGCGATCTGGCCTTGCTGCGGCACCATGCGTGCGCTCGTCAGACCAGCCATCTTCTGCGCCACGCCTTCGCGTGCCCCCGTGATCACGAATCGACACTAACCGGTCACAGGCGGCGACATGCGCCCCCGGGACGCCTCGTGTCGGGAGCCCGTCGTCGATTCCGGCGCCACCTGTTCCTGCAGCAGGTCCCCGATACGAGAAGCAAATGTGTGCAGTGGTTCGACGATGGCCAGCAAGGTGTGCGCGACAGGAAAGGGCGTCTGGCCGCTGGCAATGGCGAGTGCGTCAGCCATCCTGCGGTCAGCTGTGATGAACAGGTCGGCGTTCGGTAGGTACGCGCTGTGTTGGTTGTCGACAGCATTCCCGCTGCCGATCTTCCGCGCCTCCTGCGCCATGTTGACGGCCCATCGGAACCAGGCGTGCGGAAGATCGATCGGCTGCACGGTCGAGAGGAAGAGCTCCGTCAGGGCTGGCCCCGCGGCCGAGATCGCGTCGAGATCGAGATGGCAGCCGGCCCACTCGCGGTAGAGAGCCGCGCTCCTGTCGCGTTGGTGGTCGCTCCAGATCAGGGCCCTGAACCAGTGGTCGCGCAGCTGCACTCGCCACGCTTCGCGTTGAGAGCCGTCCCAGCCGAGCAGGTAAGACGCTGGTGCTCTCTCGTCGGTCAGGTGCAGCAGCGTGTGCAGCTGCCTGGCGTCGAATCCGATCCTGCCCAGGGATGTCTTGTTCTCACGGGCTGTCGCGATGAGCGACGCCCGCTGGGAGGCGGCAGCGACCTGGTTCTGGTGCGAGTGTCGGTCGTCGTTCGCTACTTCGGTCCAGATGCCTGCCGTCCAGTAGTCGTCGAGGGCCTTGCGACGGAGTCGATCGGGAGTCGGCCTGAGCAGCGCAGGCAGATGGCGGCCGACGAGAGCGATGAAGTCGTCGACCTCCATGGCGATCTCGGGGAGAACACGTCGGCGCTGAGGGCCGACGCTCATGGCTCTCACCGTCGCGCGTCGCTCGCGGGCGTGGGGACGCCGAAGTGCCTCGAGGAGAATGCTCGGCGGAGTCAGCAGCGTCCAGTTGCCCCGCTTTGCTGCTCGTTCCACATACCGGACGTCCGATGATTGGGCAGCCAGGTAGGACCAGACGTTGTTGTCGAGGATGACGGCGCGATTGCGCCGAGGTGCAGCTGTCATGGTGTTCCGAACAATCTGCGCCGTTCGTCCTCGACTACTTCGCGAGCTAGTTCTGCCTCGGACACGTCATACGCCTCCGGTGCGCTCTCGGCCGTGGCGCTGACCCGGGCGAAGTCATCGAACAACGCGCCCTTCTTCGCCAGGATCTCGCGGACCCGCTGATCGACTCCCTCCTCGGACAGCAGACGGTGCACCTGGACGGACTCGAGCTGTCCCATACGCCGGGCGCGTGCGATGGCCTGCCATTCGGTGGTCGGCTTCAGCTGCGGCTCGCAGATCACCACCACCGACGCAGCCTGGATGTTCAACCCGACGCCCCCGGCATCGATCTGCGCCACCAGGACCGCTCCGCCCTTCCCCCTGCTGAACTCATCCACCATCGCCTGCCGCTTGTTCGCGTTCACCGACCCGGTCAACGGGCCGACGACTCGACCCGGGAGAGTGCGGGCGACCATGTCGAGTGCGTCTCGGAAGTAGGAGAAGACGATGACACGACGGTCGTTCTCCTCCGCTTCTCGGACGATCTCGACCAACCGTTGGGCCTTGCCCGAGTCGGGGCGACGAAGGGCCGCTTGTCTCATCGCCATGAAGTTGCCGTCCCGCACGGCACGGCGGTAGGCGTGTGCGTCCTCGTCGGTGAAAGGCGCGAAGTCCTCCATCTCGACCAACTCCGGGAGCTCGGTCAGGACATCCTCCTGGTTCCGCCTGAGGTACGCAGGGGCTACCTGCTGGCGGAACCGCCTCGCGGAGAGCCCATCGGTGTCGACGACCAGGTCAGGCCTGAGATAGCTGACGAGGTTGCCGAACTCCTCGATGCGGTTCTCCAGCGGTGTGCCGGTGAGCAGCACCGCTCGCGGGGCGTTCTCCAGGAAGTGCCTCACCCTGCCCGTGCGCTTCGCGTCCGGGTTCTTGATGTAGTGGGCTTCGTCGACGACCACGCAAGCGAGATCGGGGACGCTGGGCATCGCGTCCAGCAGCCATCCGAGGGTGTCGTAGGTGATCACTGCCACGCCCCCGCTGCGCACCCACCGGCGGGCAGCGCTCAGTCGATCTGGCCCGTGCAGTCGATGAGCAACGAGCTTGGTTTTGTTGCCCACCTCTCGGACCCAGTTGGTGACTACCGCGGCCGGGCACACGACCAGGCTGTGGCCCTCGCCCTTGCTGCGCAGGTGGCTCAGCGCGGCCAATGCCTCGACCGTCTTGCCGAGGCCCATCTCGTCGCCGATCACGACCTTCTTCTGGACCAGCAAGAACCGCGCGGCGAAGCTCTGGTACCCGCGCAGTGACGCAGTTAGGAACGTCGTGTCAAGTTGGAGGGCGCGAACAGCCTCGACGATCTCGTCCGGCAGGTCGCCGTGCGCCTTGGCCTCGTCCTCGGCGAGGAACCCCAGCTCGCTCAACAGCGCGTAGTAGTCAGCCGGGCGGGTGAGGAAGTCGTCCCACGGATCACCAGCCAGCCCTGGGCCCGATGCCAACGCGACCCGGCGAGCACGTTCCAGCACCGGCATGACTTGCCGGATCAGTTCACCGGGGCTGCGGCCTGACATCGCGAAGACGACGAGGTGGGTTGCGCGTGGGCCGACAGCGCTCGCGAGGGTTCGAAGGGCGGCGAGATCGGGCAGCTGGCTACCATCGGCCATGGTCCTTCGAACGGCGTCCCACGCCGCGAGGTCCCGCAACAACGTGGTCGCTGCCGGAGACCGGCGCTTCATGTCCAGTCGGGCAGGCATGTCGTCGTAGGTCGCCTGCCACAGGGCCATCGCAGCGCCCACCATTCGATCTGCCGTCTTGACGCCGACGCCAGGCAGGCGCTGCAGCCTCGCTTCGGAATCCAGGACTTGCTGGACGGTTCGGATGCCGGCGTCCAGGAGTGCGTTCACGCGCAATCGATCGCGCGTAGCGTCCTTCAACCGCTCGACGGGCATGGAGGCCACCAGGGCCTTCGTCTCGTCGGCGCGCACCTCGTGGCCACTGGCGACGACAGACTGGCGGCGCGCGGCCTCGAGCTGAGCGAGGTTGCTGAGCGTCCTCAGAACGCCGGGCAGTTGCGCAAAGGGGGTCGCGCTCTCCAGCGCCTGTTTCCGGCTGACTGGTGCCAGACGACGGGACAGTCCGACGTCAGGCGACAGCGCGTCGTGAACTGCCACCGTGGGGCTGTTCGTGTCGTTCTTGAGCTTCGTGAGGTGCCGGCTAATGCCCTTGCGATTGCCTTCGGCGTGGACCCGCATCACGTACTGGGCAGCTTCGTCTGCCGCCTGCTTGGCTGCGGAGCCGCGGAACAACCGCCCGAGACCGACCGCACCGCGGGATCTGTCTATGGCGCGAGGTATCGCTTCAGCGAACAACGACATGGTGGCGGCGTCGTCCTTGGTGAGCGGGGGGAGTCTCTCCGCGGCGGCAAGCGATGCCAGGAGCTGACCGTCCTCGCGACCGAGGACGAGAACCCGCCACCCCACGGTCTTCCCGTGGGGCACGTCTACCAGTCGACTGCGCAGCTGGGAGTCCGCTTGTGCTGCGGCACTCAGGACGCCCTGCCTAGCGGACGAGACCCTCCCTGCCGCGGCAACCCATCCAGAGACAATTGCCGTGGCTTCGGTCAGCTCTGCTTTTTCCGCGCCGTTCACAGGCCCCCGCCCGGTCGATGGAACAGTGTGAGGCTAATCATCCGGGGTCCGTCTTGATCGCGGATGTGTTCCCAGCCGAACAGGAGTGTCGTGGCCCGACTCGAGGATCTCGTCGCCGGAGCGAGGGTCACCGGGGTCGTGGGGGAACCGGTCACCGTCCTCCATGCGCAGTGGCACGGACCGGCGACGGTGGAGTTGACCTACAAGTCGGCGAGCGGGCAGATCGGCCAGCGCATGCTCTTCCGCGGTGATGAACCAAAGCTGTCCGCAGGGGACGGAGGCGTGCGGGCCTTCGACGCACTGGGTGACGACTTCTTGTTCGCGGCAGACGTGCAGCGCGTCAGCCGGGCGGGCTTGTCCAAGTCGATGCTCGCCGTCGCGACCAGCGATGTGCAGCCCCTCCCGCACCAGATCCGAGCGGTCTACGAGGAGCTCTTGCCAAGAACCCCTCTGCGCTTCTTGCTCGCGGATGACCCGGGTGCAGGGAAGACAATCATGGCCGGGCTGTACATCAAGGAGCTGATCCTTCGCCAGGACGTGCAACGGTGCCTGGTCGTCGCGCCAGGCGGCCTGATCGACCAGTGGCACGACGAGTTGCTCCTCAAGTTCGGATTGCGGTTCGACGTCCTGGGGCGAGACCTCATCGACAGCCATCGGGGCACCAACGTGTTCGATTCACGACCGCTGCTCCTGGCACGGATGGACCAGCTGTCGCGCAGCCCCGAACTCGTCGCCCAGCTGGAGCAGAGTCGCTGGGACCTGGTGGTGGTGGACGAGGCCCACCGTATGGGTGCGAACCATTACGGCACCGAGGTGCGGAAGACGAAGCGTTTCGAGCTGGGGGAAGCCCTCGGTCGGGTCGCCCGTCACCTGCTCTTGATGACAGCGACGCCCCACGCCGGCAAGCACGACGACTTCCAGCTGTTTCTCTCACTCCTGGACCCCGATCGCTTCCACGGACGCGCACCGCGACGGCCCGACACGACCGGGGTCATGCGGCGCATGATCAAGGAAGACCTGCTCACGTTCGATGGACGTCGGCTCTTCCCGGAGCGGATCGCCGAGACCGTCCCGTACGAGCTCAGCGAGCTCGAGTACGCCCTGTACGAGCAAGTGACCGACTACGTCCGCGAAGGCATGAATCGAGCCGAGCGGGTCGGAGGCCAGCGCAAGAACACCGTCGGATTCGCGCTCACCGTCCTCCAGCGTCGGCTGGCCTCGAGCCCAGCGGCCATCCACCAGAGCCTCGTCCGCCGTCTGGCGCGGTTGAGCGACAAGCGCACCGACTTGCTGTCCTCGAAGGGTTCGTGGCAGCTACCGCCTGTCGACCCGGACGACTGGGACAACGACGTCCTGCCACCCGAGACGATGGAGCTCACCGAGGACGAACTCGCCGACGGGGCGACAGCCGCTCAGACCGTGGCCGAGCTCGATGCGGAGATTGCCGAGGTGCGGGCACTCACCGACGCGGCGGCCGGCGTTCGCGCTGCTTCGACCGACCGGAAGTGGGCCGAGCTCCACACCATCCTCCGGGACAGGGCCGATGTGCTGGGAAACCATGGGGAGCCTCGGAAGATCATCGTCTTCACCGAGCACCGCGACACCCTCGACTACCTAGCCAGCCGCATCCGATCGACCATGGGCGATTCGTCGGTCGTGACGATCCACGGCGGCTTGCCGCGGGATGCGCGCCGCCGTGCTGTCTCGAACTTCAGCGACCGGCCGTCCTCGCGCGTGCTGGTCGCGACGGATGCCGCGGGGGAGGGGCTCAACCTGCAAGCGGCCCACCTCGTCGTGAACTACGACCTCCCCTGGAACCCCAACCGAATCGAGCAACGATTCGGGCGCGTTCATCGCATCGGACAGACGGAGGTGTGTCGGCTCTGGAACCTCGTCGCCACCAACACACGGGAAGGCGAGGTTTTCAGCAGGCTCCTGGAGAAGATCGAGGAGCAGAGGGAGGCGTACGGCGGCAAGGTTTTTGACGTCCTGGGCAAGTCCTTCGCCGACACCCCGTTGCGGGATCTCTTGGTCGAAGCGATCCGGTACGGAGAACACCCGGACACCCGAGCCCGCATGCGCGACGTCATCGACACCTCGGTGTCTGACGGGTTGGCAGAGCTGCTGGCCGAGCGTGCGTTGGTGACCGAGCAACTCCTCGGGTCCGATCTCGTTTCGATCCAGAGCGACATGGAGGAGGCGCGCGCGCGGCGTGTCGGCTGGGGTGACCTGGAGCGCGTCTGGACGACAGCCTTCGCCCGGATCGGTGGGCGCGTCGTGCGACGCGAGCGTGGGCGCTACGAGGTGCTGAGCATCCCGCCGAAGGTTCGCGGCGCCGCGTCAGCGCCGCTGCCCGCGTCCTACGACCGCGTGGTTTTCGATCCCGATCTGGTCGAGGTCCCGGGAGGAGAGCCAGCACAGCTGCTCGGACCTGGCCACCCGCTCCTCGATGCTGTAATCGGCCAGGCGCTCGATCATGCCGGTGGGGCTCTGCGCCATGGGTCTGTTGTCCGGTCTGCGTGGGTGTCCGAACCGACACTGGTGCTGGGTCTCGAGCAAACGATCGTGGACGGTGAGGACCTCGTGCTCGACAGACACTTCGGATACTTCTCCATCGATGCCTTCGGACGGTCAGCCCCGGCGGGCGCCCATCCCTTCGAGGGCTCCACGCCTGTCGAGCCCGCGATCATCGCCCGGATCACGGCCGATCCTTGGCTGCAGAACGCTGAGGCCAGCCTGATCACTGCGGTCGTGACTGCTGGCCTGTCCGACTACGTCGAGACGCTTGCCGGGCGCCGGCGTGGAGACCTGGAGCGTGAGAGAACGCTCGTGCGCGACCGTCTCGCGAGCGAGATCGAGCAGTACGAGCAGGCGGCCAGGGACTCGCGTCGGGCCCAGAGCGGCGAGTCGCCAGACGGCCTGCTGCAGAAGGCGGCCGACCTGACGAGTCGGTTGGAAGCGCGCATGCGGCGCATCGACCTGCAGATGCAGGTCTCAGCTCAACCCCCGCGAGTCCTGTCGGCGGCTGTCGTCATCCCGCGGATCTGAATGCGGCGTTCGTGCCACGGTGGGGCCGACCGGATCCGTAACCCGAACTGACCATGGTGAACTCGTCCTTCTAGTTGAAATAACGGACTGCCGATAGCGTCAACTCTGCTGCTCTTGGAGGAGGACGCATGGTCTTGCCGTTGATTCCGTTGATTCTCGTCGGTACCGGCGCAACTACCGCACTCGGCGGCGTCATCGCGGGTGTCCGAGGTGGGTTGATGATCAAGGGCGCCAGGTCCGATGATGATCAAGCGCGCGCGCGGCTCGCCGAGGCAGCCGCCGAGACCGAAGCCGCAGTCGCCTCCGTCAACGACCGGGTCAGGGCATTCGGGCAGCAGCAGGAGGCTGCCCGCCGCGCGGTGGTCCTCAGGATGGCGGACTTCATCCGTAGGCACAGTCGGATCGTGCGCGAGTCGGCCTGGGCCTGCCTCGACGGCGTATCGGTCGAACAGCGAGACCTGGTGGGTCCTGCTGGGCGGCTCGTAGACCAAGGCTCGCTGTTCGCAGCCGCCGGCGTTGCCGCTGCGAGCGGGTACGGCGTGTCTGCGGGCGTGCAGGCGGCTGTGACAGCTGTTGGTTCTGCGAGCACGGGGACGGCCATTGGCACCCTGTCCGGGGCTGCAGCTGAGAGCGCACTCCTCGCCTGGTTGGGGGGCGGATCGATTGCAGCGGGGGGCGGCGGGGTTGCACTCGGAGCCACAGCGCTCAACGTCGTGACCGTCGGCCCGGCTCTTCTCATCAGCGGGATCGCCATCAACGTGCAGGGCGAGAAAGCAAAGACCAAGACGCGCGAGGCAACGAGCAAGATCGACATCGTCATCGCTGACCATCACGCGTTCCGGTCCACGCTCGACGGGGTGCACCTGCGGGTCGACGAAGCAGAGATGGTGCTGAGCCAGCTGGTGCAGCGCGGAGTCGCTGCCCTCGACGCACTCGACGCCCTGGACTTCGGCTCAGGGATGCACGCGCCAGACTTCGAACGGGCGATGACTCTGGTGCTTGCAGTACGGGAGATCTGCAGCCTTCAGTTGCTGGGCGAAGACGGACAGATCAACTCGGAGTCGATGAGGATGATCCTGAGCTACAGGGAGGCCGGCCGATGACCACCAGAAAGCCTGTGGAGGGGACGGTGATCCCGCCCGCTGCGAAGACCATGGTCACCAGTGCCGATGCGCTCGGAGCTCTGAACAACATCGTCGACGCACTCCGGGAATACGGCCGGACGAAGGAGGTCGAGCAATCCAAGCGGGAGGAGCTCGACGTCTATCGCACTGTCGAGGTCGCCAAGATCGATGCTGCGCGTCGGACGCTCGAGAGCTACCTGGCCAACGCCTTCGCGGAACGGTCGCGGACGACGACGGATTTGTTCACACGATTCGACGAAGCGCTGTCCCGCGGGGACGACACCGCGGCAGCCGCAGTGCTGGTAGGCATCGTCGACATCGCGAAGTCCTCGCCACTGGCCGCGATGGGCGACCTCGGCCAGATTCGCAAGGCGCTCGACGATCCCAACCACGAGTGGAAGTTCTGACGCCGTTGGACGGGGTGCTAGCTGTACTGCCCAGACAGGTTGGTCAAGCCAGTGATGGGTGCCCGATTGCCGATTGCGGTGAGAGGCCGGTGATGGTTGTGCTCGTGCACGCAGGGCGGCAGGGCTTCGCGGCGGGCAGGAATGCTGCACGAATGGGTGACATCTAATCTGTGGTGCAGAGCCGCTCAGGACGCCCGCGCCCCACCCCGTGGAGGGACCGCCGTCATGGTTGAGCGAGCGGGACCTGATGATGGAGCCGTGACCGGTCACGTGTTCGTCGTCCGCAGCAGCGTCGAGGGCATCGTGTGCGATGACCTCGTCGTGTCCACAGATGGCCGGGGACCTGCCGGCGTACGCAGGTCGTGGTGGACCGCGTTGGGGTGGGCATCTGAAGCAGACCGGTCAGCCGCGCGGCCAGAGGACGCACGGGGGCGGTGGACCCGGCTTGCGTCCAGCACCGGTGTCGAGCCGGGGCGATGGCTGCTCGCCGTCGGGTCTCGACAAAGTGCAGGCCCATCCTGGGTCGCCGACGGCGTTCGCGAGGTGCTGGAGGCCATCGCTTCCCAGAGTGCCGAGCACCTGACCCCGGGACGGCCGAGGCGGGTGGCAGTACCAGTCTTCGGGGTGGACGGCGGTGGCCTCGACGGGCAGCGCGGTGAAGTCGTTGAGAAGCTGCTGGAGGCGTGCGAGGACGCAGCCCAACTGCACGGCCTGGATGTGGTCATCGTCGCGAGAGCGGCCTCTGACTACTCGGCGCTCCAATCCCTCCGGCGCAGGGCACCTGGGCGAGGACTCGCCAAACACCTCCAGGAGGACGCTCGACGACTGGGCGACCTGGCACTGCGCGGCCAGCTCGCGCTCTTCATGGGAGCCGGGACAGGGGTCGCGGCTGGTCTTCCGCTCTGGAGCGGTCTGCTGGCGCGCCTGGCCGAAGGCGTGCGCATTCCTGGCGGAGCTGAAGCACTTGGCCGCATGAACCCGCTGGACGCCGCCGAGGTGCTGCGGCGAGCATTCGGCAAAGCGAGCGGCGAGACGCGTTCGCTGGGTGAGCGGGTCGCCGACGTGATCAGCACGCCCCCTCGGTTCGCGCTCAGCCACGCACTGCTCGCGGCCCTGGACGTCGGCAACGCGATCACCACGAACTTTGACGACCTGTACGAACGCGCCGTCGAGAGCGCGACCGGCGCCCGGCCCCGAGTCCTGCTCCCGAAGGGAGAGCAACCAGAGGGCGACTGGCGACAGTGGCTGCTCAAGCTGCACGGGGACGCCAGCGAGCCGGACACCATCGTCCTGGACCGTCGATCGTTCGTCCGTTACGACGCCGAGCAGCGCCCGCTGGCCGCGGTCCTGCAAGCCACGCTGCTGACCCGCCACCTGTTCGTGGTGGGCGCCTCCATGAACGACGACAACGTCATCAGGCTCGTACACGAGGTGGCGGTCCTGAAGGAGAAGCGAGGTGGCAAGGCCGAGCTGGGCACCGTTGTGACACTCCAGGACGATCCTCTCTCCGCAGATCTCTGGGCGCCGGAGCTGCGCTACCTCGCGGTCGGTGGCGCCGCACCCGCCGAGGAGACGGATGATGAGCGCACGGCCCGGATGGTGGGCGCGGCCCGGGAGCTCGACGTGTTCCTCGACCGCGTCGCGCAGCACGCGGCTCGCGGCACCGCCACCCTCCTGGACCCGAGGTACTCGGCACTGATCCGGGACGACGACGAGCGCACGACGGCTCATAAGCTCGCACAGTTGCGGAGCTGGGTCGAGAAGTGGGCGACGTCCGGTCAGCATGCCGATGACTGGCGCGACGTCCTCGATGCCTTGGACTCGGCGGGCGGATCGTCGGCCGACTCCCAGGCGGCGAGCGCGGCGCCCCTGAAGACCTGGTCCCTGTGCCACGCGACGTGCACAGATGCGGGAAGCGGCGTACCGGGTCGACCGGACAGAGGACGGCCGTGGAGCCCGTAGACCTGTCGGCCCTCCTCGGTCCTCGCCGTGAAAGAACCAGACACCGTGACCCGGTGCTGGTCGTCAAGCCCCAGGACTCCTCGGTCGAACAGCTTGTGGTGGAGCATGCACAGTGCCAAACCGTTGTCCAGATCATCCGGACCGTCGAAGGCAAACCAGCGAACGTGCGCCGCCTCGAGCCCCACCGGGATGCCAGCGACCTGGCCGTCGTAACCGCAGAACGCGCACTGCCGATCCCAGGCTTCGACCACGGACATCCGCCACGTCGTGTCCCGCCGGCGCAGCCTCGTCGACGGGCTGACGGCTGTCTCCACCAGCTCCACGAGGCCGACGGCAGTGAGGACGTCGTCGGAGATGCTGGCAGGGAACTGACTGTCCACGAGCGAGCGAGCGAGCCAGCTCGGCGACAGCGGCCGGGGTCGACAGGAGGTGCTTCTCGATGTCCGGGACGAAGGACCCGTTGACTCCCTCCCGACGAAGAGGCCCTACTGAGTCCATGGCAACGTCGTGGTCCAGTTGCCAGACGGCGTCCGCTCGGAGTCGGGTGAACGGGTACGCGGCACTCTGCGCAGGCGATGTCCGGGACGCCGGACCGAACTCGGCGATGAGCTCTGCGAGTTGGATCTCGGCGATCGACCACGGCACCGCCGAACTGCCGGTTAACTGCAGTCGACCGAGAGCGAGCAGCACCAGCAGCGGTTTGTGTGGCGACCGGGTGCCGTCGCGGCGGTGCTGTTTCAGGCTTCCGAAACGTCGGAGGACGTCGTCGGCGGTAGACGTCATTCTCCCGACAAGGTGTCGATGAGCGCGTCGTCGCGGACGGCGTCGATACCCAAGCCCTTCAGCGCATCGACGAGCACCTGCGCCCGCGCTGGGTCGATCTCGAGGTAGTCGCCGTTGAGCGTCGTCGTGACGCGGCGGGCGCCGACGGGCGGTGATTCCAGCGCAGCCCACGCCTCGACGTCGCTCTCCGCGAACAACTCCAACGTCAGCGCGGTCGGCATGGGCGGCCAGTCGCCGTCCTGGACGGCGCCGGTGTCGTCCCACGAGTACGGCGACTCCGGAGTGAGGTCTTCGTCCTCCATCTCCTCCGCGCTCTCGGGCGCACCCGGGACCCACGTCGCGCTGAGCTCGCGGTTGAGATCCATGGCCTGGCCAATGGTGGTGCACTCCTTCACCCGCGCAATTGCGTCGCTCAATGCCCGTGCGCGATCTCTGTCGATGACGCAGAGCGATTCGTGCAGTGGGTAGACCCCGTAGACCACATTGCTCGGCCGTGCATCACCCGTCATGCCACCCAGGCAATCAGAACGGTGACCCAGGTGACAAGCGGTTGGCGTCCACCGGATCCCGTCGAAGCGGTCGGTCAGGCCTGGACCCCCGCTGCGCGGAGCAATTGGGCCAGCCGGCCGATCTCGGACGCGGCAGGTGTGGTGGTGAGTGATGCCTGAAGGTGAGCCCACATGTCCTTCATGGTCAGGAAGCTGAAGGAACACCCGTCCAGATGCTTGGCGATGGTCGGGTCCGCCGACCACACTGCCGCGGCGGCGGTGGGATCATCCGAACCTGGACCCTTGAGTGCGGTGACCGCGATGGAGTAGTGGAAGTCGCGCTGACCAGCCGCCTTCTCGACCTCATCCCGAAAGGCCTCGGACCACTCCGGCCGCCACAGCTCACGGAAGTGGCGCCATGTTGCCCGCTTGGGGTTGGCCTTCTCCTCGCGCAGCTCGGCCAGCTTCGCTGCAGGGAAGAAGCCAGCCTGCCAGGCCTTGCACGACACGACCCGGACTCGATCGGGCCCAGATCGGCGCGGATGAATGCCGATGACGTCTACGTCGCTGGCTACTGAGTGCTCGTGTGCGCTGTAGCCCGGGAAAGTCTTCGACGGCCGGAACTTCAGGTTGTGGCGGGTGAAGTAGCCGTTGAGCTGCAGGTAGTCCTCGACGACCTGCTCCAGCACGTCCTCTTTCACTGGTCTTTCTCCCACATCGGGCCGTCTGATTTCCCACAGGCAGCGCCGTTGAGCAGGGACGGGCCGATGCAACGTCCGCTCTGCAGCGATGAGCATGTCTCGCAGCGCGGCACGACCTCACCAGGCATGGCCCGCCACCAGGCTGCGAATCTCGGCGATGTCGCCGTCCAGCTCGCGCTGGGTGTCTGCCGTCCAGGCCATGGCCAGAGCCTCGCAGATGGCCGTTGCCGCCGTGAGCTCCCGCATGGTGTCCTCGTAGCCCTCGGGCACCACCATGTCGGCGAGCCCGTCCCGGGCGTGCGTCTCCGCCCCGCCCTTGTAGCGTTCGCCCACCCACCGCCGCAGCAGGTCCAGGGCCACCCGGGACCTGCCCCCGATGTCGGCACCGCCACTCCTCTGCAGCTCTCGCACCACTGCGGTGGCCAGCACGACCCGCTCGTCGAGCAGCTGTCCCGCGTTCCAGCGGGCGACCGCTCCTGGATCCGATGACGCGACCAACCTCATGGTGTCCCTCCCCTGATCAGCGCACGCGCTCGAGCGCGGCGGTGAAGCTGTCGTTCCAGAGCCCCAGGTGGGGGCAGGTCTCGGCGACCCGCTCGGTCGCCTCCCGTGCCGACAGACTTTCGGTCCTGCGCAGCCAGGCCCGCAGCACCAGGCCGGTCCGGGACTGCCCCGCGAAGCAGTGCACCAGCACCGGGCGCCCCTCGGCCCGCAGCGCAGCCATGTCGTCCAGGACGTCGGCGAGCACGGCGTCCAGCTCGCTGTTGGCGTCGTCGTCGGTCAGGTAGGCGAACCGCTGGACTTCGTGGCCGAACGGCTCGCCGGTCCGGCACAACGACACGACGGCGAAGTCCCGTGAGCTGTGGCGCGCACCGTCCAGGTCGCTGGCCCACACGCCGTCCGCAACCTCCCGGGGCTCGATCCCTCGGGTCTGCGGCGCCTCGTACCTCGCCGTCGAACCGTCGGTGAGCCCTGCGGTGAGGGCGTGCACGTCCGTCAGGTCCCACTGGTGGTCGCCGTGCCCGGGCACCCGGCCGTGCACGACCGATGTCCAGCGCATCGGGATGCCGGCGATGCCGAAGACCGCGCCGGCCAGTCCGCCGGCGACGGCGGCGACCGTGTCGGTGTCCCCGCCCAGGTCGATCACCCGGCGCATCACCTGCGCGAACGACGTCGCCCCGCGCAGCGCCCAGAACGCCTGCCCCAGCGTCGGCCAGATTGCGCCGTTGCTCTCGGTCGCGTCCGCCGGCGTCCAGTCCGGGGCCAACACGGTCGCCCATCGGTCGCGGTGCTCGGGTGCCACCGCGGCCAGGGCGTCGTCGATGGCGGCCAGCGGGTCCCCGCCGTCCAGGGCGACCCGGACGAGCTCGTGGAAGACCGCGCAGCCCTCCCCGGCGGACGGGTCACCGTGGGTGAGCGCGGAGATCCATCGCGCGGCGTTCATCGTCGCCGTCCTCCCCTGGGGTGCGAAGAACACGGCCGCGGGCGTCGTCCGCATGAGCGAGCCGTTGCCGGCGGCATGCCCGGATCGGGCGAAGTGCTCGCTCGCGGCGACGTCCCACGGCCAGCCGGAACCCAGGACGGCACGGGTCTGGGTGCCGATGTCCGGCGGGGGAGCGTCGGCCCACCGGCGAAACCTCTCGAAGAGGTCGGCCTCGTCCAGGCCGCCGCGCTCGACCAGCGACTGCGCGACCAGCAGGGCCATCTGCGTGTCGTCGGTGAACTCGCCCGGCTCCCAGCCGAGCGACCCGCCGCCGCACATCTCCGTGGCCGACCCGCGGGCGTCAACGGGGAATCGGGCCGAGAAGCGCCCCGCCAGTCCGAACTCGAACGGGGCGCCGAGGGCGTCCCCGACGGCGGAGCCGATGACCGCGCCGGCGGCGCGGTGCGAGCGGGGCATGGTCATGACGCCTCCAGGACGGGGTGGGTGAGGTCGAGGGCGTTCAGGTGCACGGTGCGGTCGCGCCAGCGGACGTCGTCCACCCGCACGCGGCCACCCCCGCTGTACCGGCGGCCCGCGCCGGCGCCGCGGACCGCGGTCAGGTCGGTGCCCTGCACCCGCTCGGCGAAGGCGCGGGCCAGGGCCGCGGTGGTCCGGACCGCCGGGCGGCCGAGCGCGTCGAGGGCGGCTGCCTCGAGGAGCGGCATCCAGTGCTCGGTCAAGGACCGGCGGGAGCCGAAGAGCTCGAGCGACACCGGTCGGCCGGCAATCCCCAGCAGGACGCCGCTCTGCCCGGCCAGGGGCGTAAGGCCCGCGGTGAGGCGCTCGGCCTCGGGACGGGTGCGGTCCAGCCGGTCGAGCAGTGAGTCGGTGGGGGAGGGGCCGGCGACCGCGGTGTAGCCGGACACCCGGCGCCACACCCGGGCCTGAGCATCGGGGTGCTCGAGGTCGGGCCGCAGCGCGACGGGTGCCCGGCGCGCCTGGCGGCGGTGCGCCTCGCCGCCACCCCATCGGCCGTGCTCGACGCAGAGCACAGGCAGCACCGTCGGGGTGGCCGGTGCCAGCACGGTGGACGCTGTGAGAGTTCGGTTCTGCCAGCCGCCCTCGAGCAGTTCGCCGGCCAGCAGGAGGACGGGCTTCTCGGTCCGGTTGGTGACGACGAGCTGGTCGACGGACGGCGAGCCGGCCCGCTCCACCACGTCGACCTGGGCCGCAGCGCCGGTGAGCAGGCCGGTGACGGGCGCGGCGTCCGTCCAGACCGGGAAGACGGTGAGGGAGCCGCGGTGGGTGCCCTGCCCAACGTGCAGTCGGATGCGGGTCATGCTGACCACCCCGTTCTAGTTAGCGCAAGTTAGCGCAAGTTCGCTGTAACAAGAGATAGGCGGGTTCTGCGCTAAAGTCAAGCCGTGCACCTCGACTCCGCAGGCAAGGCCCTCACCGATTACGAGCGCCCGTCCCTCGCGGTCGACACCGCAGTGCTGACGGTCCCGCCGGACTCGTCGACCCTCGACGTGCTGGTGGTCCGTTCGGACGACGGGACCTGGCGGCTGCCGGGGACCTTCCTCCACGAGGGGGAGCGGCTCGCCGACGCCGTCCAGCGCTCGTTGCGGGTGAAGGTGGGTCTCCGGGGACGCGATCCCGAGCAGTTGCGGGTGTTCGACGACCCGGCGCGGGACAGCCGTGGCTGGGTGCTCAGCGTCGCGCACGTCGACGTCGTCCCGTGGGCCGAGCTGGCGCCGGTGCTCGAGCGCCGTCCGGACGACGTCACCCACCGCCCGTGCGACGAGGTGCGCGGCCTGGCGTTCGACCACGACGCGATCGTGATGCTTGCCGCCGAGCACGTCCGCGCCGGCTACCGCGCCGACCCCGACCCCGCCGGCCTGGTCACCGAGCCGTTCACCCTGCGGGAACTGCGCCTGGTGCACGAGGCCGTGCTCGGTCGGCTGCCCCGCTCGGCGGACACGTTCCGGCGGGCGATGCTCCCGTCCCTGGACGAGGTGTCGGGGGAGGTGCGGGAGGGGACCGTCGGCAAGCCGGCGCAGCTCTACCGGCGCCGGCCGGCCCGCTGAGCGACGGGGTGGGTCACGCCGTCGGACGCGACCCACCCCGCTGCAGTCACTCCAGGTCGACGTCGCCCAGGTCCTGGCGGCTGACGCGCGAGAGCTTGCCGAGCTTCCTCAGCTCGCGGAACGGGTCGCGGTGGGACCGCCCGAGGCGGCGGTCCCTGTGGGGCCGGCAGACCCGGCAGCCCTTCCACTGCTTGTGCGGGGAGTGAGCCATGGGGGCTCCTTGTCCGTGACTACACCCGCCACGGAGGGCGGGGTAGTCCGCTCCGCTCCACGGGCCGAACCTAGCGCGTCGGAGCCGGGAGGAGCGATGGCCGGGGGTTTTGTCGGACCCCTGTGCCACAGTCCGCATCCGGTCGTCACGGGGGCGACCAGCACGGGGGTGTGGGTTGGTCGAGTACGGAGTGGTTCGGGGGCAGGTGTGCCCGGAGTGCGGCGTCGAGGACGCGGTGCGCGTGGTGCACGGCATGCCGACGGCGGAGTTGGCGCTGGCCGCCGAGCGTGGCCTGGTCGCGTTGGCCGGGTGCATCGTGTTCGAGGACCAGGCGGCGTTCGTCTGCCGTGGGTGCTCGCACGATTGGGGGTCCCACGACGACCCCACGACCGACGAGCGGGAGCTCGCCGACCTGCTCGGGGTCGGGGGCGAGGACGTCGTCCGCGCGGTGGGCGCCGGGTGGCGGCGGGTGAGTCTGGACGACGCCGGGGTGGACTGGTTCGTCAGCGGTGAGCCGGCGCAGGTGGCCCTCGGCGTGGGGCTCGGGACGTTGACCCTGGCGCCGGTCGCCGCCGCCGGGGACGTCGAGGTCGCGTGGGACCAGGGGCGGTCCTTCAGTCGGGACGATCTGCTCTGCTCCCCGGAGTGGCTCGCCGCAGCGGCCGACGAGTTCGCACGGGCTCGGCGGCGCAGCTTCCGCTGGTGCCCCACCTGCCGCCGTCCGCACGCCCCGGAGGACTTCTCGGGCTACCGCGGAGTCTGCAACGACTGCGCCGGGCGGCACCACGGGATCGACCGGTGAGCGGCGTACGTCGCCGGTGGACCGACCGGTTGCCCACCGAGGCCGAGATGAACTCCCCGGACTGGCACCCGGCCGAGGAGATGCCGCAGGGGCCCATCCCCACCGGCGTGGAGTTCCGGGCCATGCGCGCGGTCCTGGGGCTGAGTCTCCCGGAGCTTGCCCAGAGGACGCGCCTGCGCGTCCACCGGCTGGCGGCCATCGAGAACCGAGCGGCCCCGCACGCCGACATCGACGAGCAGGTCCTGCACGTGGTGCTCATGAAGTCCGGCGTCCGCTGGCACCCCGACCTGGCCCGGCAGCAGCAGGTCGCAGGACTCACCACGGAGGTGCACGACCTGGCGCAGCTGCTCGACGACACCGACTCCGGCGGTCTCGCGGACCTGGCGAGGCTGGCCGGCTCTGAGGTCCAGCTGCGCGTGGGCCACGACCACGTGTGGCTGGGCGGTCCCGGTGCCGAGGTGGCGCTGGCCTTCCCGTTCGATCTCGTGGACTTCTGGGACGTCGTCGAGGACGTCGCTGCTGGCGCGGCACCGCTCCCGCCACCGGCCAGGGTCCCCGAGCCCGACGACGATGACGACGATGGCGTCTCCGTGTCCGAGCTCGAGCGGGTCGTCGAAGCGCAGGTGGGGCTCCCGGTGGGCCTCCTGGTCGACGTGCTCGGCGGCGGATGGCGCCGCGGCGCCGACGTGCTGGAGGCCGAGGGAGGGTTGCTCTCTCGGACCTGGTTCGTCAGCGGTGAGCCCGCGCAGCTCCTGCTGGGGGTCGACCAGTCCTCCTTCGCGCTCGCCCGCCCCGAGGGCCGCTGGGAGGACCACCGGCCGGTGCTGCACCCGGTCGACCAGCACGTCCTCGACCTGACCGACCTGCTGGTCCGCCCCGCGGAGGTCGCCGCCGTCGCGGCCGCGCTGGTGGGAGCCAGCCGCGCCGCCGTCCGCTGGTGCGCGCTGTGCCGCCGGCAGCGCTCGGCATGGCACATGGATGGCGACGAGTGCCACGACTGCATGAGCGAGCACCGCGGGACGGTGTTCTGAGGTGCCGACGGCCACCGAGGTGTCAACTGCGCTCTTCGTCCAGGACGCCGCCGTCCCCCCGGCCTGGATCGCCGACGGGGACTCCGTGCGCTGGCACCAGCCCGGGTTGATGAGCGCGTGGCTCGACGGCGAGGGCCGGTGGGCGGTGGAACGACGACTGGGCATGCCGATGGAGGGCGACCTGCTCACCTGGTGGATGGCTCCGGCCGACCACGAACGGGAGGGTGCCGCCCTGGACACCCTGGCCGGGCAGGCCCGCCGGCTGCTCGACCCGCGGCTGCTGTCCCTGCTCCGCATCCGGTTGTGGCCGCTGCTCGACCTCGGGCGCGAACGGTCCCTGCGTCTCGTCGACTGGGTCGCCCGGCACGTCCTCGTCGTCCCGGTGCCGCTGGTGGGCAGCGATCTCGCGGCTCTGAACCTGGCGGTCCAGCCGCCCTCTCCGGCGCTGTTCCGCGTCGTCGGCGCCGCCACGCCGGTCCAGCATCGGTTGCTCGACGTCCGTCAGGAAGCACGGGAGAAGGCCGCGGCGCAGCGGGCCGTGCTGCGAGCCAGGCTCGACGCGGGCCGGGCCCTGGCCGCCGCGCGGCGGGCCGCCATGTCGACGGCCGAGGGCCGGTTGCCTGACATGCTGCCCGCGCGGGTGTCGGTGCCGACACCCGCGGACACGGGGGAGCGGACATGACAGCGCGGATGGTCCCGGTGGACGCGGCGTTCGCCTCGGACGCGGAGCGGTTGTTCGTCACGGCGCTGTGCGACCAGCTGCCCGACGACGCGGTGCTCATCTGCAACCAGCGGTTCACCGACCGCGGCGCCGACCGCGAGGCCGACGTCATCGTCGCCTGGCCCGGACACGGCGTCGCCGTCCTCGAGGTGAAGGGCGGCAGCGTCTCGCTGCGTGACGGGCAGTGGTGGCAGACCGGCGGCAAGAGCAAGGCCATCCACCCGGTCGAACAGGCCCTGAAGTGCAAGTACGCCCTTCGGGACTTCCTGTGGGCCGCGCCGCGGTGGTCGCGGGGCAACCCGCGGCTGGTGCACATGGTCGCCCTGCCGACGACGACGCTGCCCGAGGGCTTCGCCGCACCCGATGCGCCGCGCTGGGCGCTGATCGACCGGAGCGAGTTGCCGGTCGCGGCCGGCCGGATCTCCTCGGCCCTGCGGCAGGCGGACAACCAGCCCGACGCCCCGACCAAGGACGACGTCGACCTGCTCGTGGACTGCCTGGTCGGCACCCTGATCCCACAGGCCGACCTGGTCGCCCAGCTCGGGGAGCGGGAGGCCACCGTCGAGCTGCTGACCCGTGAGCAGGCCAAGCTGCTGGACTTCTGCGAGTCCCACGACCGGGTCGAGATCCGCGGTGGCGCGGGGTCGGGCAAGACCTGGCTGGCGGTGGAGAAGGCCCGACGGCTGACCGCCGCGGGTCAGCGGGTCGCGCTGCTCTGCTACTCCCGCGGCCTGGCCGAGTTCCTCCGCCGCCGCGTGGCCCTGCTGCCGCCCAAGCAGCAACCGGCCTACGTGGGGGAGTTCCACGCGCTCGGCATCCGGTGGGGCGTCGAACGGGGCACCGACGACGACAGTCCCTACTGGGAGGAGCGGCTGCCGCAGCAGATGGTCCAGCTGGCATCCGCGCTGCCGTCCGAGGAGCGCTTCGACGCGATCGTCGTCGACGAGGCCCAGGACTTCGACCAGTCTTGGTGGCCGGCGGTGCTCGCGTCGCTGCGCGACCCCGACGGCGGCTGCCTCTACGTGTTTGCCGACGAGGGCCAGCGCGTCTTCGCCCGGCAGGGCCGCCCCACCGTCGAGCTCGGCACCTACGACCTCAACGAGAACCTGCGGAACACCAAGCAGATCGGAGGCACGTTCTCCAGCCTGGCGCCGGCGCAGATGAGGCTGCTGGGCGGGACCGGTGCGCCCGTCCGCTTCGTGCCGTGCGCGACCGACGACGCCGTCGACGCCGCAGACGGCGTTGCCGAGGAGCTGCTCGACGAGGGCTGGCCCCCGGAGGCGCTGGCGCTGCTGACGACCTACCGCCGACACCCGGTCCAGGCCGAGCGCCAGGCCGCCGGGCAGGACGCCTACTGGGCCTCCTACTGGGACGACGAGGACCTCTTCTACGGCCACGTGCTCGGGTTCAAGGGCCTGGAGCGGCCGGCAGTCGTCCTGGCGGTCAACGGGTTCCGCGACGAGGCGCGGGCCCGGGAGATGCTCTACGTCGGGCTGTCCCGGGCCCGGGACCTGCTGGTGGTCTGCGGGGACCTGGACCTCATTCGGCGGGTGGGCGGGGACGCCGTCGCGCACCGACTCGGCGCGGTCTGACCGCGAGACAGGAGAAGCAGATGCTGAGCCCACACGACATCGACCGGCTCGTCGCAGCCCGAGGGGACCATACGTTCGGGGTGTACGACGAGGTGCTGCGGGAGGTGGAGGGACGGATCGCGGACAACGGGTCCGCTGGCAAGGCCGACATCGGCGCGCTCGTGTTCTGGAAGCGAATTCAGGCCAACGCCAAGTGGGTTCTTGACCTGCATCGCGTCTCTGATGAGGAGGTGCGGCGTGTCACGGGGCGGGCGGTCAGGGCAGTGCGGGCGAAGGGAGCGATTGTGCCTGAGCGTGCAGAGGCCGCACGCACTGAGCTCCAGGCTCTGCCGGGCTTCCGATCCAGGGCCTCGTACTCCGTGGCATCCGCCCTACTCGTCGCCGCGTCTCCCGACACCATGGCCGTGTACGACAAGCGCGCACGCATCGGGCTGACGGCCCTCGGTGTCGCTTTCCAGCCCGAGTACGGCTACGGCGCTTACATGACGCTGATCGAGTCGATGCGCCACGACGTCAACACTGCGCAAGGGTTGAGTTGGACCGCCCGAGACGTCGACCTGGGCCTCTTCCTGCTCGGCGGGGAGCCTCGGGCGGCGGGGTGACGTAGCCCGTCAGGTCGGGGGCGCTGCCGCCCCAGCGGCGAGCGCGTCCGCCCAGCGGCGGGTGACCACCAGCCAGGTCAGCAGGTCGTGCAGCCGCAGGCGCGTCAGCCGCACCCCGAGCTCTTGTTCGACGTCGGTCTCGAGCTGGGTGAACCCCGGGTCGTTCGATGTGAGGTCTCGGTGGATGACGGCCCAGGGCGTGCAGGACAGGGCCGCCGCCAAGGGGTGGACCACTCGGCGCGTGCTCGCGGTGAGCAGCGGGAAGAGGTCCCGGCGGTGGTGATGCAGCACGGCCGCTGCTCGGTCGGGGTCGCTCAGCGACTGGGCCGCATCGAGCACGTCCACGACGGGGCCCTCGTCCAGGTCCTTGACGGGGAGCTGCCAGTAGGGCCGACCGTCGGCTGCGCCCAGTACTCCATCGACCAGGGGCAGCACCCCTGCACTTCGCGGGTGAAGTCCCGGAGGTCGACCGACCGGTCCAGGCCGCAGAGTCCCTGAGCCGCCAGCACGCTCAGGAGGAGGGAGCCGGGAACGGTGTCGGCCGGTTGAGCGTCGTAGACGCCGAACGGGTAAGCCGGCACCTGCACCCAGTGCCCGGTCGCGTGGCTGGGCGTCAGGACGTGGAGCCAGCGGTCAGCCCTCGCGTACCCGCACACTGCCCGGAGAGCCTCACCGTGCGCGATCGGATCTGGGCCGCAGGTCGCCAGCTGGAGAGATGCCACGTGGTGGTTGTACTGGCGTCCTCTGACATTCCGGCCACGTCCGCAGCCGACAGCGCGCCTCGCCTGGTGCAGCTCGCACTGCTGGGAGCGCCCCATGGCCCTCTGCACAGTCGATTCCACTTGTCGGACGGGAATCTCGTGATGCAGCTCAGCTCGAGTTCAGAGCGCTGTCGTCAGGGGTGACGGCCGTTCGTGGAGCCTCGGGTCGAAACGCCCGAGTTCCCTGGATCGCCCCGTGGTGCGCTTCAGCGCGGGACGACCGTCACCGGACACCTGATGACACCGGCCCTGACCAGCCGCGCGTCGGCCATGAGCCGTGCGCACCCCAGGACCTCGGCCAGCGCGGCGTTGCTGGCGTCGCAGGCCGTGACGTTGTCGCGGAGCTCCGACACCCGCGCCAGCAGGGGCTGGACCGAGTGGCGGACCAGCCCCAGTTCTGACCACGTCGTGACAGCTCGATGAGCCGCCTCCTCGGCGATGACACCGCAGCGAGCCATCTGACGGAGGGCCTACGCGACCTCGACATCAGCCAGGTGGGGGACGTGCACCTGCTCGGTGGTGAGAGCGCTGCGGGCCGGGCCCGCGTGCAGCATGGGCCGACAGCCGCGCTGACGCATCGAGCACGATCACCGCTCGTCGCGGCCCGCGTCGAGGTGTGTCAGGAGGACATCGGTCGACACGTCGGTGTCCGGGAGCTTGTTCAGCAGTCGCGCGTTGTCCGCCCGCCGGGAAAGCATGTCGAGTTCGCGCACGGCCACCGCACTCACGGATGACCGCTCGGCCACCGCGATGACCTCCAGTCGGGCGATGACCTCGGGCGGGACGTTCCTCAGGTGCAGCGTCGCCATGACGTGATGGTCCGGACCACCACCGCGCGCGGCAAGCACGATTCAGGCAGCCGGCCACATCGGCCGGGGCAGGACACACACCGCCGCCCGCCCGTTCCCCACGTGCAGGCTGCAGTCCAGCCCCTCCCGGTCGCGCAGCACCGACTCCAATGCGGACGCCCAGGCGTGGTCGTCGGGGGAGAGCCCGGCGGGTCCACGTCGCTCCAGGCACATGGCCAGGTGCAGGTCGGCCCGGTCGACACCCTCGGACTCGGCGACGACGTCGTGCAGCTGGACCAGGTTGCCGATGGCCCGCCTGTCGGGCTCGGCGTCGAGGTCCTCGACCGGGACGCACAGCGGGACCATCGTGCCGTCGGGCCGCAGCCAGGCGAGGAAGAGAGAGCGCCGGGAGGGCTGGCTGCCGAGAGCGAGGAGGCCCTCCCAGCGCTCGGTCAGCTCGGCGTCGGTGGTCACGGGGATGGTGGGCAGCGGGGTTGCCGTCATGCCCGGCAGCCTCGCGCGAACGGCGGCCACCGCGATGATCTTGTCCACAGGGTGCGGTTCTGTCAGACCCCCGTCCTAAAGTGAGAGCCAGGTCCAGAGCGGACAGCGCACAGCCTCCCGGCTTGCTGTCCCGGCAACCTCGCTCCGCGCAAGGTGCCTCCGGGAGAAGACCGGGTCGACCGCGTCTGCGGTCGGCAAGGACGGGGCGCCAGACGGCGCCCCGGGGCGAGAGGGCTCCCATGCCTGATGACACCTCCCACGGCGACCGTTTCGAGCCGCCGTACACCGACGTCCCGCGGCACCTGCCGTCATTCGCCGACTGCGTACGGCAGGCCCCCGGTCACCGTCCGCACCACATCCAGGTCCGGTTGTCCGCCGAGGCTCTGACCCGCGACGTCGTGGTCGTGATGGACGTCGACCGGGAGTCCGCGGTCGTGGCGGCGGGCGACCAACTGCTCCGCGTCCGCACCCACGACGCCCCGCGGCTGGCCGCTCTCGTCCGCCGGCACGGGGCGGTGGCCCAGCTCGACCGGCGGCACCACCTCCTGCTGCTCGACCTGCCCGACGAAGGCCACCGGGCCGCCTTCTCCGTGCGGCTCCCCGGTGAGGGAGCCAGCCCCTGCTCTCCCGCCGACGGGTGAGACCGCCTCAACAACCACGGGGCAGGCGCCGATGCGAGCGGGACCACCCCGACAGGAGCCCGCCCCGTGGACCGCACCGTCAACGACCCCGTCTCCCCGCGCCTGCTGCTCTTCGGCGTCCTCACCCCGTTGCTGGTCGGCGGCTTCGTGCCCGCACTGGCCGGGATCGCGACGGTCTGGCTGTTCTGCGGGCTCGCGGCACTGGTGGTCACGTCGATGGGCGTCGCCGTCCGCCGGGGCGACCCGGGGGAGGACGGCGACGAGGAGTCCGTGGTCGGGGGCCACTGGTGGCGGCTGGTCGACGAGGACCCCAACACCGCCGCGGCCCGAGCAGGCAGCTGGGGCTGACCGGGAGTAGACCGGAGCACGTGCACCGCATCGCGCTCCTCGACGACCACCAGTCCGCCGCCGCCCGCTTTGCCGACTGGTCGACGCTGCCAGCCGAGGCAGAGGTGGTCGCCTTCGCCGACCACGTGGAAGACCCCGATGCCCTCGTGGCCAGGCTCCGCGGCTTCGACGTCGTCGTCGCCATGCGCGAGCGCACCGCCTTCCCCCGCGAGGTGCTGGAACGCCTCACCGACCTCCGCCTGCTGGTCACCACCGGCGCGGCCAACGCCGCCATCGACCTCGACGCGGCGAGTGACCTGGGCATCACCGTCAGCGGCACCGGCGCGCACGGGCCGGCCACCGCCGAGATGACCTGGGCGCTGATCCTCGCCGTCGCCCGCAACATCTCGGTCGAGGACGCCTCGATGCGGGCCGGCGGCTGGCAGCACACCGTCGGCCGCGATCTCGCCGGCGCCACCCTGGGCGTCATCGGGCTGGGCAACCTCGGCTCGGCGGTCGCCCGGGTTGGGCAGGCCTTCGGCATGGACGTCGTCGCGTGGAGCCAGAACCTCACCGACGAGCGCGCCGCCGAGGTCGGCGTCCGTCGGGTCGAGCGTGACGAACTGCTGCGCACGGCGGACGTCGTCTCGATCCACCTCAAGCTCTCCGACCGCACCCGCGGGCTCCTCGGCGCACCCGAGCTCGCGTTGATGAAGCCGACCGCGATCCTGGTCAACACCAGCCGCGGGCCGATCGTCGACGAGACCGCCCTCGTCGCGGCACTCCGGGACGGGACGATCCGCGGCGCCGGTCTCGACGTCTACGACACCGAACCGCTCCCGGTGGACTCCCCACTACGGGAGCTGCGCCACGCCGTCCTCACCCCGCACCTGGGCTACGTCACCGAGCGCACCTACGAGGTCTTCTGGCGCGACGCCGTCGCCGACGTCGCGGCCTGGCTGGCGGGCGCACCCGTGCGGGTGCTGTAGCGACAGTGGTCACCCTGCCGGGGGAACCGCGCCGACATCCCCGGCGCGGAACCGGATCGGTGCTGAAATGGGTCGGTGAAGCTGCTCCGCACGCCCGAGGTCGCCACACCCCGGGCGATGGCGGGCACCATCGCCGTCTTCTACGTCGTCGGCGGGCTGGCCGGACTGCTCATCACCTGGGGCGCAGACACCCGCGGCGCCCAGGAGGTCGCACTCCTGACGCTGTCCGCCACGGCCTTCGCCTGCGCGGTCGTCGTCCACCGCTGGGCGCGTGGCTGGCCGCGCTGGGCCTTCCACGTCGCCATCAGTTCCGCGGTGGTCCTGATCGCCGTCGCCGTCGTGCTGGCGCCGGACGCGGCCAGCGCGCTGGTGGTCGCCGCGTTGATGTCGTTCGTGGTCGTGGTCGGCTACCTGTTCTTCAGCCTCGTCGTCGGCACGGCCTACCTGGTGGGCGCCCTGGTGGCCGCGACACTCGCCCTCCACGTGCAGGGCGATGTGGCCCTCCCCACCGCGCTGGCCCTGCAAGCAGTGGTCGTCGCGCTGGGCACCGTCACCCGCAGCCTGGTGCTGCGCGCCTCGGGTGCCAGCCGCGACCCGCTCACCGACCTCAAGAACCGCCGCGGCTTCGACCAGGCCATGCAGGAACTGCTCGCCACCGGGGACGACGCCCCGCTCTCGGGCGCGCTGCTCGACCTGGACGGCTTCAAGGCGGTCAACGACACCCAGGGCCACGCCGCCGGGGACCTGGTGCTCCGCCAGGTCGCCGAGGCGTGGACGTCGGAGCTGCCGGCGGGGGCGGTGCTGGCCCGGCACGGCGGCGACGAGTTCGCGCTGCTGCTCCCCGGTCTGGCCGGCACCGAGGCCCTCGCCCTGGTGCGCGGGGTCTGCGCCCGGCACCCCGAGCTGCGGCTCTCGGTGGGGGTGGCCCAGCACGTGCCGGGGGAGAGCGCGGCCCAGCTGATGCGCCGCGCCGACCAGGCGCTCTACGCGGCCAAGGCCGCCGGGCGCGGCCGCTGCGAGCTGGAGGGCGGCGACGTCCCCCAGCTGGTCAGCGACCTGGCCGCCGCCGTCCGCGCCGGGGACGTGCACGTGTACTTCCAGCCCATCCAGCAGCTGGCCACCGACTCCGTCCTCGGCGTCGAGGCCCTGGCCCGGTGGAACCGACCCGGGGTGGGCCCGGTGCCGCCGGAGGAGTTCATCGCCCTCGCCGAGCGGCACCACCTCATCGGGGCGCTCGGTGAGCACGTGCTGCGCAGCGCCACCGGCCAGCTCGCCGACCTGTACGCCCGCACCGGCCGGCGGCTGCGCCTGGGCGTCAACGTGTCCGGACTGGAGCTCTGCGACCCCGGCTACCCCGAGCGCGTGCGGGCGATCCTCGCCGAGACCGGGTGGCCGGCCGCCGAGACCGTGCTCGAGGTGACCGAGAGTCTGCTGGACGCCGAGTCCACCGAGGCCGTCTGCGCGCTGGACACCCTCCGCGCCCAGGGCATCGTCGTCGCGATCGACGACTTCGGCACCGGCTACTCCTCGCTGAGCCGGCTGGACACCCTCCCGGCCGACGTCCTCAAGGTCGACTCCTCGTTCATCGCCACCATCACCACCTCACCGCGGCGGGCCCAGCTGCTGCGCAGCATCGTCGGGCTGGCCACCGGGCTGGGTCTGGACGTCGTCGCCGAGGGCGTGGAGAGCGCCGAGCAGGCAGCGCTGCTGGACACCCTGGGCTGCACCTACGGGCAGGGCTGGTTGTACGGCCCGCCGGCGCCGTTGGCCGAGGTGGTCGCGGGCCTCGGCTGGTCCGACGACGCGCAGGTCAGCGCGCCGCAGCCCTGACCGGGAACGACAGGTGGGTGACCCGGTCGCCCTGCAAGCACACCGTCGGGTCACCCAGCAGCACCGTGTCCAGGGGGACGTCTCCGAAGTACCGGCGTCCCGACCCGAGGACGACGGGCACCAGGTCCATGTCGACTCGGTCCAGCAGGCCCGCGGCCAGCGCCTGACCGGCGACCGTCCCGGCGGCCAGGCCGACGACGGCGTCCCCGGCGAGCTCCTGAGCCGTCGCGACCGCGTCCCCCAGGGAGGTCTCGAACGTCGTCGACGGGCCGGCCCACTGCCAGTCGAGCGGCGGCTCGTGGGTCAGGACGACGACCGGGACACCCAGCGGGTGCACCCCGTGCCAGCCGTCGGTCAGGTCGAACAACCGGCGCCCGACGACCAGCGCACCCAGCGACGCGCGCCACGTCGTCCAGTGGTCGGCGCTCGCCCGGCTCAGCCGGAACGGCGGGAGGTCCCCGGCGTTGGGCACCTCGACGTCCCCACTGCCGTACCAGTCGAAGAGGTGCCCGGGGGTGTCGTCGTCGTGGGCGATGAAGCCGTCCACGGACACCGATGCCGACGTCGTCACGATTCCCATGCGAGGAGGACCGGGCCGCGGCCCGGGACTCATCGCCCGGTGAGCTTCTCCAGCCTCGCCCGCAGCGCCGGCGCCCGGTGCGCGTTGCCGTGCAGCTCCACGTACCGCTCCCCGAACGCCGACAGCAGCGCGTCGTCGAGCCGGCGGACGGCGCCCGGCGGGTACCGGTAGCCCATCTTCTCGGCGATCGCGGCGTCGTCCGCCGTCCGGAGCACGTCACCCAGCTCCACCAGCGACGTCACGCCCAGCTCGAGGAGCAGGCCGGAGATCCAGTCGTAGTGGTCCGGGCGGGACCAGTCGGCGTCGGCGTACTGGCCGGCCAGGAAGGCGGCCAGCTCGCGGGGGGCGATGCGCGGGTCGTCGGGGTCCTCGTCCTCGGTGGCCTCGATCGCCGGGGCGCGCAGCCGCTCGCGGATCGCGGTGAACTCCTGGTCGGCGAGCTCCAGCAGGCCCGCGGCCAGGGTGAACCGGCGGTCGAACTCCGAGGCGTGCTCGGCGGGCACCGTGCCCTTGTAGCGGATGTCGTGCTCGAACTCGGCCCACGCGTGCTGCAGCACGGTGCGCACCTGGACCTGCACCCGCCGGTCGCGCAGCGCCGGCCACTCGTCGGCGCGGGCGGGGTCGACGGCGATCTGCAGGTGCCGGCTGGCGTAGCCGAACCGGCCCTCGCGTGCGGTCTGCGAGGCGAGGTCGCGGTCGTCGAGCACCACCACCTGCTCGGCGAGCAGCTCGGCCACCACGACGACGTCGCTCTGCACGTAGGTGATCACCCGGACGCCGATCACGTCGCCGATCTCGGTGGCCGGGTCGGCGTACAGCCGGACGCCGTCCATCTCCCGCGTCGCCTTCTCCGCGTAGGAGGCGATCGTCTTCGCCCGCCCGGTCACCGACAGGTAGTTGATCCCAGCCTCGTTGAGCAGACCGCTGACCAGGGCCAACGCCGATTCTGCAGCGGTGACGGTCTCCGGGTAGGTGTCGGCGTAGGCCTGGATGGCACGCGGCACCGGGTCCAGGTCGGGTGGGGGTGTGGCCTTCAGCGGCAGCAGGTCCGAGGGCAGGGTGGGGGTGACGATCGCGCCCGACGTCGCGTCGCCGTAGGTGGTCACGTCGTCCGGACGGCGGACGGCGATCCAACCCACGTACGCGCAGACGACCGCGTCGACCTGGTCCTCGACCACCCGCAGCTGCGACTTCTTCGTCGCCGTGACCACCTGGTCGCGCAGGTCGGCGAACAGCGAGCCCAGCTGCAGCTCCGACACCGCGGCCAGGTGGTCCATGAGCACGAGCAACTCGGCCTGCAGCTGGGGGAACTCCCGGCCCGGCTTGTTCTTGTACTTCAGCGTCTTGCCCAGCCGGAACAGCGAGACGGTCGCCGCGTGCGGGTAGACCTCGATGCCGCGCCGTTCCCGGCCCGAGCGGGGGTTCAGGTCCAGTCCGAGCCGACGGGCCAGCCGGCCGCCGCGGGTGTCGCCGTCGGTGAACTCGGGCTTGCCCTGGTTGGTCGGGTGCGCCCCGGCCTGGAACTTCGCGAAGTCGGCGTTGAGCTCCTTCTCGGCGTCCCGGTTGCCCGTCGCGTTGGTGACCAGCAGCGGTGCGTCGATGGCCACGATGCAGGGGCCGGCGACGAACGGGGCGAGCGCGGCCTCGATCTGCTCGTCGGTGCGGACGGCGGAGACGTGCACCAGCCGCCCGTCGTCGTCGAGCACCGCGAGCCCGGTGGGCGACTTGAACCCCCAGGCGAGGTCGATCCCGATGTGCTGCACGGGGGACAGCCTGCCTTGTCGGCGGTCAGGCTCCGGTCAGTACGACCCGGTTGCCGTCCGGGTCGGCCAGCTGCAGCAGCCGGGACGCCGTCGCCTGCTGGGGACCGTCGTGGTCGATCCCGGCCGCGGTCAGCGCCGCGACCACCGCGTCCAGGTCGTCGGTGGCCAGCGTGACGCCGGACCGCCCGGCCCGGTCGGCCTCGAGGAACACCTGGACGCCGCCGTCGGGCAGGTGCCACTCCAGCAGGCCGTCCATCGGGCGGGCGTCGGGGGCGCGGTCGAACAGGGTGGCGTACCAGCGCTCGGCGCGGTCCAGGTCGGAGACGGCGAGGCTGGCCAGTGCGTTCGTGATGGTCATCGGGCTCTCCTGTCGGTGGGGGTGTCCTCGGCTGGACTCCGTCGGGCCCACGGACTCATCGGTGAGGCGGGTGGGGCACCCGGGATGGCGATGCGTGTCGGACCGGCCTGTCGCCACCGAGACCCCGCAGGATCGCCGTGCTCGTCCAGAGAACAGTCACGGGGGAAACACCGCATGTCGTCCGATGCCGTCGAGGCACTGCTCACCGGCTTCGAGGCCGCGACACCCGGAACTCCCGCCCGCGCCGTCGCCGCCCGCGCCGCCCGGTTGGGGTTCGACGTCGTGCCACCGAACGGGAAGGCGAAGTACTTGCGGCTGGTCCGTGGAGGGGCCGGGCACGACGTCGTCCTGTACCTGGACGGGGCCAAGCTGAGCTCGAACGGGACCGCCGTGCGCCAGCAGGCGATGCAGGTGCCCGGCGCCGACGTCCGGGCCCGTGACGTGCACTTCCGCTTCGACACCGCGTTCCCCACCGAGGTGCTCGACGCCTTCGTCGTGATCGCCGACGGAGGTCGGGCGCCGCTGCCGGTGCCGGCTGCGCCTGTGGTGCCCTCATGGCCGCGGCACGTGGCACCGTCGGCGACCCCGGCCTCCTCTGCCGAGCCCAGACGTCCCCGTCGCATGAAGACGGCACTCCTCGCCGCGGTGGCCGCGATCGCCGTGCTGCTCGGCATCGGCGTCGCCGCCGGCGGGGACCCCGAGGTGGCGCCGACCGCCTCGACCGCCCCGACCAGCGCCGCGGCGCCCACCACCGACGTCGAGCTCGAGGCCGCCGCGGCGGACGAAGCAGCGGCCCTGGCGGAGACCGACGAGGGCACCGCCGCCACCCGCGACCCGGGGACCGGGCTGCTCAGCGACGCCGACGCCGCGTCGGTCGTGGCCGCCGCCGGTCCCACGACCGCTCTGGCCGCGCTCGCCGCCCTCCCGGTCCAGGGGCGCGCCCCCAAGACGGGCTACGAGCGGGACCTGTTCGGAGCCGGCTGGGTCGACACCGACCGCAACGGGTGCGACACCCGCAACGACGTCCTCGCCCGTGACCTCACCGGGGAGGCGTTCAAGGCCGGCACCCGGGACTGCGTCGTCCTCTCCGGCACCCTCGCCGAGCCCTACGCCGGGGTCACCCTGACCTTCCAGCGCGGCCAGGGCACCAGCGAGCTCGTCCAGATCGACCACGTCGTCTCGTTGTCCAACAGCTGGCAGACCGGCGCGCAGGGCTGGGACGACACCCGGCGGACCCAGTTCGCCAACGACCCGCTGAACCTGCTCGCCGTCGACGGTCGGCTCAACCAGCAGAAGGGGGACGGCGACACCGCGACCTGGCTGCCGCCGAACCGCTCCTACCGCTGCGACTACGTGGCCCGGCAGGTCGCGGTGAAGGTCAGTTACGGCCTGTGGACGACGCAGGCCGAGCACAACGCGATGGCGACCGTGCTCTCCAGCTGCCCCGACCAGCTGCTGCCCGACGGTGTCGTCGCGGTGCTCCCCGCGCCGGTCGCCACCGCGGCGCCCGGCACTCCTGCCCCGACCGCTGCCCCCCCGGACGACGACGGCTCCCGTCGTCCCGGCCCCGGCCCCGGCGCCCGCTCCGGCCCCGGTCACCACCGTGCCCCCGGCCCCGGCCCCGGCCCCCACCCCGGCCCCTGCCCCTGCTCCGGCGCCGGCTCCGGCGGGTGCCTACTTCGAGAACTGCGACGCGGCCCGCGCGGCGGGCGCGGCCCCGGTGTTCCGCGGTGACCCCGGCTACCGAGCCGGTCTGGACCGGGACGGGGACGGCGTCGGCTGCGAGTGACCGCAGCTCCTGCGGTGCATCCGGGACACTGAGGGCTCACGGGGGACGGGAGCAGCAGTGACCGAGCACGACAGCACGCAGCCGCTGCGTGTCTCGGCGTCCGGGCGCGTGCCGCAGTGGGTGCTCGACGAGGCCGAGGGCCGGGTCCCGATGGGGGTCACCGGCCGCGACTGGTTCGCAGACGAGCCCCTCCCGCTGCCGCCCAGGAAACGGCGTCGCGGTCGGACCGTGCTTGCGCTGGTCGTGCTCGTCGCCGTCGTCACCGGGGTGGTGCTCTACGACCGGTCGACGGTGACGGCGCCGCCGACCGCCGCCCCCGAGGCCGTCACCGAGCAGCCGGCGGCCCCCAGCGACTTCCCGACCCCCGGCGTCGGCGCCGCGGACGCGCCGCTCGGCGCCCCGCCCGAGGCACCCGACAGCGACTCCTTCGCCTTCGTCACCCTGCAGGCCGACGACACCACCCCGGTCGCCTACGACCCCTGCCGGCCGGTCGACGTGGTGGTCAACCTGGACGGCGCCCCGGTCGGCGCGGAGGCGATGGTGCAGGACGCGCTGGTGCGGATGCAGGACACCACCGGGCTGCAGTTCCGCTTCGAGGGCGTCACCGACGAGCTGCCCAGCGATGCCCGCCCGGTCTTCCAGCCCGACCGGTACGGCGACCGCTGGGCGCCGGTGCTGGTCGGCTGGCGCACCCCCGAGCAGCTGCCGGCGCTGGCCGGGGACGTCGCCGGCCTGGGCGGCAGCGCCTGGGCGGCGCCGGCCGACGGCACCCGGGTCTACGTCAGCGGCAACGTCACCCTCGACGGCCCCGAGTTCGCCTCGCTCGTCGAGACCGACCGGGGCGCGGCGATCGCCCGCTCGATCCTGCTGCACGAGCTGGGCCACGTCGTCGGCCTGCAGCACGTCTGGGACACCCAGCAGCTCATGTACGCCACCACCCGGGGCGGCCTGCTCGACTTCGCCGAGGGCGACCTCGCCGGCCTCGCCCGCCTGGGCGCAGGGGAGTGCGTGCCCCAGCTCTGACGCCTCCTGGCGGTTGATCATGGGGTCCTCGCCGGTGGACGCGCGGGCGTTCGGCGCGTCCCTGGCAACAACCCCATGATCACCACGAGGGGTGGAGGTGGGCTCGATCGCCAGGCTGACGGTGTAAGGCCGTTTGGTAGAACTCCTGGTGAACTCCGCACCGGAGCGCGATCCAGGGAGAGGACCCCGGCATGGCCAAGGACAAGAAGGACAAGAGCAAGGCCGGCAAGAAGGCGGGCAAGAAGGTCGACAAGGCCACCGACAAGCTCAAGGCGAAGGCCAAGCAGCTCAAGGTGAAGGCCAAGGGCAAGAAGGCCAAGGCCAAGAAGAAGTAGTGGCCGTCGCGGCCCCGCCCCGTGCGGGGCCGCACACCGCTCAGTCGGTCGGCATCCCCAGCGCCAGCCGCACCCGGCTGCGCACGCTCGTGAGCCGGGCCAGCTCCTGCTCGTCCAGCTCGTCGTCGGCCAGCAGCGCCGCGCGGGTCATCCCGATCGCCGTCCAGCGGTGCGCCTGGGGCAGGTCCCCGGCCAGCTCGTAGACCTCCGCCGCCATCGCGCAGTCCCCGACGCCGGGGCTGCTGCGGCGCAGCTCGTCCGCGGCGCCCGCCGCCTCCTCGGTCCGCCCGGCGGCCAGCAGCACCGCGACCATCGGCACCCGGACGTCGGGGTACGTCACCCCGTCCGCGGCCAGCGCCCGCCGGAACACCGCCAGCGCGCCGTCGGTGTCCCCGGCGAGGTCGTGCTGCCAGCCCGCCGCCGAGAGCAGTTCCGCCGTCGTCGGCTCGTCGTCGGGGTGCACCTCCTCGGCCCAGGCCAGCAGCTTCTCGGCCAGCACCCGGTGCTCGTCGGGGGAGCGGTGCCCCTCGAGCTCTTCGACGTCTTCGTGTGTCAGGGGTGCGCGCACGACGCCGACCCTAGGCGTGACGTCGCCCGCTTCCCGCCCGGCGTCTACGAGACCGACACACCGGCGTGACACCGTGTCGGCGTGTCTGCCCGAACCCCGAAGCCCGCCGACGTCCCCGTGGCCCCGCCACCGGGCCCGCAGGACGCCGTCGCGCCCCGCAGCGCCGAGCACGCGCGGCTGGCCGAGTCCGCCGACATGAACGCGCCCTGGCGGCACTGGGGCCCCTACCTCGCCGGCCGGCAGTGGGGCACCGTCCGCGAGGACTACTCCGCCGACGGCGACGCCTGGGCCGGGTTCCCCTTCGACCACGCCGTGGCCCGCGCCTACCGCTGGGGCGAGGACGGGCTGGGCGGGTTCTGCGACCGCTACGGGTTCCTCAACTTCTCCGTCGCGCTGTGGAACGGCAAGGACCCGATCCTCAAGGAGCGGCTGTTCGGGCTGACCAACGACGAGGGCAACCACGGCGAGGACGCCAAGGAGCACTGGTGGGCCGTCGACGGCACCCCCACGCACTCCTGGGTGCAGTGGCTCTACCGCTACCCGCAGGCCGAGTACCCCTACGCGAAGCTCCGCGAGGAGAACCGCAAGCGCTCGCGCATGGAGCGGGAGTACGAGCTGTCCGACACCGGCGTGCTCGACGAGGACCGGTTCTTCGACGTCCAGGTCAGCTACGCCAAGGCCTCACCGGACGACGTCTGCATCACCGTCAGCGCCACCAACCACGGGCCGGACGCCGCCCCGCTGCACCTGCTGCCGCAGGTCTGGTTCCGCAACACCTGGTCCTGGGGCGGGGACAAGCGCCAGGGCCACCTCACCCAGCTGCTCGCCCCCACGCTGACGGCGTCCGGGCTGGAGGCCGTCGAGGCCGAGCACGGGTTCCTCGGCCGCTACGTGCTCGCCGCCGAGGGCGACCCGCAGGTGCTGTGCTGCGACAACGAGACCGACTCCGTCCGGCTGTTCGGCGACCGCCGCAACGCCTCGAAGTACCCCAAGGACGGGATCAACCGCCGGGTCGTCCACGGCGACAAGTCCGCGATCAACCCCGCCGACTCCGGCACGAAGGCCGCGTTCTGGTACCAGTGGGACGCCGTCCAGCCGGGCGAGACCGTCACCGTCAAGCTCCGGCTGACCCAGGCCGAGCCGGTCGACGGCATGTTCGGGCCGGAGTTCGACCAGGTCTTCACCCAGCGCAAGGCCGAGGCCGACGACTTCTACGACACCGTCATCCACCCCGGCCTGTCCGCCGACGACCGGCACGTGGCCCGCCGCGCCTACGCCGGCCTGCTGTGGACCAAGCAGCTGTACCGCTTCGACGTCAGCCAGTGGCTCGACGGCGACCCCGACGTCCCCGCCCCGGCCGACCGGTCGAAGAAGGGACGGCGCAACACCACGTGGCGGCACGTCGCGTTGGCCGACGTCATCTCCATGCCCGACGAGTGGGAGTACCCCTGGTTCGCCGCCTGGGACACCGCCTTCCACACCATCCCGCTGGCCCACGTCGACCCCGACTTCGCCAAGGAACAGCTCGTGCTGATGTGCCGCGAGTGGGCGATGCACCCCAACGGCCAGCTGCCGGCCTACGAGTGGGCCTTCGGCGACGTCAACCCGCCGGTGCACGCCTGGGCCGCCTGGCACGTCTACCGGATCGACGGCTACCGCGACCGCGAGTTCCTCATCCGGGTGTTCACCAAGCTGCTGCTGAACTTCTCCTGGTGGGTCAACCGCAAGGACGCCGACGGGTCCAACGTCTTCGAGGGCGGCTTCCTCGGGATGGACAACATCGCGCTGTTCGACCGCTCCGCGCCGCTGCCCCCGGGCTACCGGCTGGAGCAGTCCGACGCGACGAGCTGGATGGCGTTCTACTGCCAGCAGATGTTCAAGATCGCCCTGGAGCTGTCCCGGTACGACAAGGCCTGGGACGGCACCGCCACCAAGTTCCTCGAGCACTTCTTGTCCATCGCCGAGGCGATGAACGCCTTCGGCTCGCACGAGGTGTCGCTGTGGGACGAGGAGGACGGCTTCTTCTACGACGTCCTCGTCGCCCCCGACGGCACCCCGCAGCCGATGCGGGTGCGCTCGATGGTCGGCCTGCTGCCGATCCTCGGCGTCACCGACGTGCCGCACTGGATCACCCAGGAGGTCCCCGACGTCACCGAGCGGCTGCGCTGGCTGCAGCGTCGTCGTCCCGAGCTGGTGACGCCGTTGCGCAGCCGGTCGGCCCCCGAGGGTCGCAAGATGCTGCTCTCGCTGGTGGACAAGGACCGGCTCGAGCGCATCCTCACCCGGATGTTCGACACCGAGGAGTTCCTCTCCCCGTTCGGCATCCGCTCGCTGTCGAAGTCCACCGGTGAGGTGATCGCCAAGGTCGGCGGCCGGGACGCCCGGATCGAGTACGAGCCGGGGGAGTCGCGTACCGCGCTGTTCGGCGGCAACTCCAACTGGCGCGGGCCGGTGTGGTTCCCGGTGAACGTGCTGCTGGCGGACAAGCTGCGCACCCTGGGCCGGCACTACGGCGACTCGTTCACCATCGAGCTGCCCACCGGTTCGGGCAACCACTGCACCCTGGTCGACGCCGCGGACCTCATCGACAACGGGTTGACCGCGCTGTTCCGCCCCGTCGACGGCAAGCGCCCGGCCGACGGCGACCGGATCGAGTCCTCGGACTCCCCGCTGTGGTCGGTGCACCCCACCTTCAGCGAGTTCTTCGACGGCGACACCGGCGAAGGACTGGGCGCCACCCACCAGACCGGCTGGACCGCGCTGGTCGCGCACCTGCTCAACCCCCGCCTGCCCCCCGACCCCCGCTGGTCCTGACCGAGGCGGCTCAGGCGGTGCGGTAGAGCTCGAGGAGGCGCTGGGCCTCGGCGCCGGCGGCGCGGGCACCGGCGGTGGTCCAGCGGCGGGTGTCGACCAGGGTGGGCTCGGCGGCGAGCACCCGGCGGACCTCGGCGGTGAAGACCCGGTTGAGGTGGGTGGCCACGTTGACCTTCACGATCCCGGCCGCGACGGCGGCGACGAGCCCGGCGTCGGACACCCCGGACGAGCCGTGCAGCACCAGCGGCACCGGGACGGCGGCGGCCAGCCGGGCGACGAGCTCGACGTCCAGCCGGGCGTCCCGGTCGGCCATGGCGTGCGAGGAGCCCACGGCGACGGCGAGCAGGTCGACCCCGGTCGCGGCGACGAACGCGGCCGCCTCGGCGGGGTCGGTGCGGGCCGTGGGGTGGTGGGCGCCGTCCTTGCCGCCGACCTCGCCGAGCTCGGCCTCCACGTCGACCCCGGCCGACCGGCAGGCACTGACGACCCCGGCGGTGGCGGCCAGGTTCTGCTCGTAGGGCAGCCGCGAGCCGTCGTACATCACCGAGCTGAAGCCCAGGTCGACCGCGGCCGAGACCAGGTCGACGTCCTCGGCGTGGTCCAGGTGCACCGCGACCGGCACGTCCGAGCCACGGGCCAGCGCCAGCACCCCGGCGGCGTAGGCGGTGAGCCCACCGTGGTGGGCGACCGCGTTCTCCGACAGCTGCAGGACGACGCCGACGCCGGCCTCGCGGGCGGCGGACTCGTAGGCCCGGGCCTGCTCGAGGTGGACGACGTTGAACGCGCCGAGCCCCCGCCCGCGACGACGTGCGTCGCGGGCGAGGGCGGCGGTGGAGACCTGGGGCACGGAGGTCAGACCCTGAGGCCCTGGTCCTGGACGACGGCCCCGTCGGTGACCGCCTCCCCGCGCTTCTCGTCGCTGTAGACCATCAGCGTGGAGCCCACGAGGGCCAGCACGATGCCGATCGCGGCGGTCGGCGAGGGCAGCGTCTGGTAGATCACCAGCGACAGCAGGATGGTCAGCACCGGGGCCAGCGCGTTGGTCGTCGGCGCCACGATCGAGGCCTTGCCGCGGGACAGCGCCATCACCAGGAACAGCGCGCCGACGGCGTTGAGCAGCTGGGTGCCGGCGGCCAGGGTCGGGGCCTGCCACGGGGCGCCGGAGGGCAGCCCGCCCATCATCACGATCGCGACGGGCACCAGGACCAGGCCGCTGATGGTCATCCAGCCGAAGGTGGTGCCGTCGTTGACCCCGACGGTGGCGGCCTTGCGCATGAAGTAGGCCTGCACACCCCACGCGACGCAGACGCCGACGGCCATGAGCAGCCAGGCGCCCCGGCCCTCGGTGCCGTCGCCGGAGCTGATGCTGAACATGACGACGGCGACCAGGGCCAGCCCGACGCCGATCATCGGCAGCCGGCTCAGCCGCTCGCGCAGCAGGACGACGGCCATGAGCACGGTGATCGCCGGGGACAGCGCGATGACCGGGAAGATGATGTAGGCCGGGCCGAGGGTGAGGGCCTTGAACAGCAGCAGCTGGCCGCCGGCGCCGGTGAGCCCCACGAGCAGGCCGTACCGCATCGCGACCGGCCGCTTGTCCCAGGTGCTGCCGCGCAGGGCGAAGAACGCCGGGATGAGCATGGTGAACGCCCAGATGACGTAGACCATCTCGTCGGGGTAGCCGTAGGTGGCGGTGGGCAGGCTGGAGAACGCGCCCCACACCCCCCAGGACAGCACGAGCAGTCCGGCGTAGGTGATCCAGCTCCGGTTGGTCCCGGTGCGGGCAGTGGTGGTCGACATCGGTGTCTCCTCAGGCAACTGCGGGGGTGGGGTGGGCGGACAGCCGGGCGACGGCGTCCTGGTCGACCGGGTGTCCGGCCAGCCGGGCGGCGTGCAGGGCAGCGCCGAGATCGGGGGCGAGCAGGGGGCGGCGCAGGTCGACCGGGTCGCCCAGGTCGTGCAGCCGGCGGGAGAACGCGGCCAGCAGCGGCTCGGCGTTCAGCGCGCCGCCGGAGTAGGAGACCGGCATCGGCTCCCCGGCCGGCCAGCCCAGCCGGAAGCGGGTGGCCGACACCAGCAGCGCCAGCTCGGCACCGGCCCGCTCGACGATCGCCGCGCACACCCGGTCACCGGCCTCGGCGGCGGCCACGACCGGGCGGCACAGCGCGGCGATCCGGCCGCGGTCGCCGTGCCACCGGTTGAGGACGACGTCGACGAGGTCGAGGTCGGCCGACAGCTCCAGGTGCTCGCGCAGCACGCTGAGCAACGGGCCGGCCTCCTCGCGGCCGTCGGCCATCCGGGAGAAGGCGGCCAGGCCCTCGCGGGCGATCCAGTAGGCCGAGCCCTCGTCGCCGAACAGCTCGCCCCACCCGCCGACCCGCGCGCCCTGGCCGGCCCGCTCGCCGTAGGTCATCGAGCCGGTCCCGCTGATCACGTTGACCCCGTCGACGGCACCCAGCGACCCGGCCCAGCCGGCGACCATGTCGTTGTCGCAGCGGTACCGGTCGTGGCCGAGCACGCGGGAGGGGACGGCGTCCAGCAGTGGCACGTCGCCGCTGGCCTCGCCGTAGCCGGGCATCCCGAAGAAGGCGTACGCGACGTCGGCGGGGGTGCCGCCGGCGTCGGCGCAGACCTCGCGCACGGCCGGGGTGAGCACCTCGGCGACCAGCTCGATGCCGGAGGCGAAGTAGTAGATGGAGGGTGCGGTCCGGCGGGCCAGCACCCGGCCGGTGCCGTCCACCAGGCACAGCGCGGTCTTGGTCCCGCCGCCGTCGACGCCGAGGTACACGAGGGGTCCTCTCCGGCGACGTCGTCGTCGCCCGGGGTGAGTGGGGGTGGTGCGGGTCAGTCGGCGAGCGGGTGGACGGTCACGCCCTGCACGACGCGGTTGACCTCGCCGTCGGGGAAGGGGTTGTCCGGCGTCCGGCCGATCGCCAGCGAGCTGGCCAGGCCCATCAGCTGGGGGACCGGTGCGGCGGCGACGGCCAGGACGACGTCCCCGAGCCCGGCCAGCCCGGGGACGGCGATGCGCGGCCCGTCGCCCAGTGCGGGGTCGGCCTCGGCGTCGCCGTCGACCACGTAGACCTGCCCGGCGCCGAGCTGGGCACGCAGCTCGCGCACCAGGTCCAGGTCGTAGGCGCGGGTGTAGCGGTCGGTGGACAGGTAGACCACGACCACGGTGGCGTCGTCCAGCACCGCCTTCGGGCCGTGCCGGAACGCCAGCGGGCTGTCCGCGGTGACCGTGATGGCACCGGTGGTGAGCTCCAGCAGCTTCAGCGCGGACTCCTCGGCCAGGCCCTTGAGCGAGCCGCTGCCGAGGTAGACCACCGACCGGGGGCCGGCCGCGGCGAGGGCGTCCACGACCGGTCCGGCCTCGGCGACCACCGCCCGGCCGGCGGCCACGAGGCGGTCGACGCCGTCGCCGGGCAGGTCACCGCCCAGGGCCAGCGCCGTCCCCAGCACCATGCAGGTGAAGCTGGAGGTCATCGCGAACCCGCGGTCGTTGGACGCGGCGGGCATCTGCAGCACCAGCGAGCGGGGGGCGCCGGTGTGGTCGCGGGCCAGTCGGCCGTCGGCGTTGCAGGTGACCACGAGGTGGTGCACCTCGGTGAGGCACTGCTCGGCCAGCCGGGTGGCGGCCACGGACTCCGGGCTGTCCCCGGAGCGGGCGAAGGACACCAGCAGGGTGGGGACGTCGACCGGGAAGGACTCCCGCGGCGCGGAGACCAGGTCGGTGGTGGGCACCGCCTCGACCACCCGGCCCAGCTGACGGGACAGCGCCGGGGCGAGCACCTGACCGGCGAAGGCCGACGTGCCGGCCCCGGTGAGCACGACCCGCAGCCGGGGCTGGGCCAGCAGCGGGGTCAAGAAGGTGTCGATGTCAGCCCGGCGGCCGGCCACGATCTCGGCCACGTCGCGCCACAGGTCGGGCTGCTGGGCGATCTCCCGGGAGGTGGCGCCGGCGCCGGCCAGCTCGAGGTCGGGCAGGGTGTCGAGCACGGTGGTCATCGGGTCTCCCGGGTGGCGGTGGAGGGGGCTGTGCCGCAGGCGGTGGCGTAGCCGCGCAGCACGTCGCGGACGGCGTCGACGACGAGGGCGAGCGGGTCGGCGTCCAGGGCGCCGGCGCGGACGCGGGCGTGCTGCACGGGCAGGTGCGCCGACAGCAGCGGCAGCGGGACGTCGTGGCGGCGCAGGTTGGCCAGCAGCGCGTCGGCGGCGGCCTCGACGCGGGGGTCGGGCCAGTAGTAGCGGGCCCGGTCGCTGTAGGAGTAACGGCGGGCCAGCTGCTGGGCGGCGGCGTCCCCGTCGTAGTAGCCGCGCCAGTGGTCGGGCTGGTCGAGCATCACCTGCTCGAGCACCTCGGGCAGCCGGGCCTGCTCGTCGGCCGGGACGAGCTCGCGCTCGACCTCGGACAGGGCGAACAGGGCCTCGCGCATGGCGAAGGTCAGCCACGGCCCGACCTTGAGCACCGCCCAGTGGTCGGCGACGAGCTCGGTGAGCGCCTCGACGGTCTGGTAGTCGGTGGAGTGGGCCTCGAAGACCATCCCGGGCTCGTCGGCGAGCACCTCGCGCAGGGCGGCGGTGCGGTCGCTGCGGTAGTCCACGACCTGCAGGGCGTCGAACTCGACCCCCGGCTGGACGACCAGCCCCATCACCTGGGGCCAGACGTCGGCCAGGCCGCGGGCGGCGAAGGCGGCCCGGTGTGCGGCCAGGGTGGCGCGGGCGGCGTCGGCGTCGGTGGGCACCAGGTCGTGCAGGGCGTGGTCGGCGCCGCCGGGCACCGGCACCTCGGTGCCGACGACGTAGCGCAGCTCGCCGGTGGCGCCGACCTCGGCAGCCGTCGCCTCGGCCACGGCCAGCAGGTCGGCGGCCCGCTCGGACACCAGCTCGTCGGTCAGCGGGGTCGGGTCGCCGGCGCAGGGGTAGGAGCAGTCCAGGTGGATCTTGGTGAACCCGGCGCGCACGTAGGCGGCGACCAGGTCGCGGGCCTGCGCCATCGCCTCGGCGGCCGGCAGCGAGCGCCACCGGTTGGTGCCCAGGTGGTCCCCGCCCAGCAGCACCCGCTCGCGGGGCAGGCCGCACCGGTCGGCGAGGGAGTGCACGGCGTCGCGGAAGTCGGCCGGGCGCATGCCGGTGTAGCCGCCGTGCTGGTCGACCTGGTTCGAGGTCGCCTCGACCAGGACGACGGTGTCGTCGTCCGCGGCCTGGCGCAACGCGGCCTCCAGCACCCACGGGTGCGAGGAGCACACCGAGGTGATGCCCCGGGCGGTGCCGTCGTGCTGGGCGGCCACCAGGTCGTCGAGGACGGCGGCCGTCGGGCGGGTGGTGGTCTGTGTCACGGCAGCGACGCTAGGTCGGGTCCACTGGACCGTTGACGGTCTTACTGGTATGAAACTGGTATGCCGCTTGGGAGCCTGCTCGCCGAGGGTCAGTCGCTGCCGGCCTGGACGGCCGACCGGTTGTGGTCCGACGTCGTCGCCGGGCGGGCCAGGTCAGGCGACCGGTTGCCCAGCGAGCGGGCGTTGGCCGAGCGCTACGGGGTCAGCCGGGTGACCGTGCGCAGCGCGCTGGGCGACCTCGCCGGGCGTGGTCTGGTGTCGGTCTCCCCGGCCCGTGGGTGGACCGTCGAGGTCGACACCGGACCGGTGGCCGACGACGTCGGGCACACCGTGCAGGGGTTCGCCGACTACGCAGCCGAGCGGGGTCTGGCCGCCCGCAGCGCCGTGCTCGCCCAGGGCACCCGGGCCGCCACGATGGTCGAGGCCGAGCGGTTGCAGGTCGCGCCGGGCTCCCGGCTCTTCGCCATGCGCCGGCTGCGGTTCCTGGACGACGTCGTCGTCGCCCTGGAGGTCAACCGGCTCCCGCTCGCGCTGTGCCCGGCGCTGGCGACCACTGACTTCCACCACGCGTCGCTGTACGCGACGCTGCGCCGCAACGACCCGCCCCAGCTGCCCCGGGTGGCCGACTACTCGGTGGAGGCCCGGTACGCCGACGCCGAGGAACGCGCCCTGCTCGAGATCGAGGGCGAGGTGCCGATGCTGGTCGCCGACCAGCTCACCTACAACCAGCAGGGCCGCGCCCTGGAGTGGACCACCCAGGTCTTCCGCGGCGACCGCTACCGCTTCCGCGCCTCCATCACCGACTGACCTCAGCCGAGGGGGTCGGTGACGCCGTCGGTGCAGGCCAGGGCGGCGACGTCCCAGCCGGCCCGGGTGGCGCCGGCGGTGTAGGCGGCCTCGTAGAAGGCGAGGACGGCGGCGCGGGGGTCGGGTGCGGTCCGGGCGACGTCGTAGGGCAGGACGGCGAGGTGGCTGCCGCCGCGGGCCAGCCAGGACGCGCCCTCCGGCAGCGGCTCGGTCTCCAGGCCGGCGGGCTCGGGGGCGGTGTAGGAGTAGAAGGCCGGGTCGGGGTAGGAGGCGTCGCCGAACCAGAAGCCCGAGCTGACGACCTCGCGGGAGTAGGCCTCCCGGGTGACCGGGTCGGCGGCCGGCAGGTCGACCACCCGGTCGGAGAAGCGGGTGACCGCGATGTCGAAGGTGTGCCAGAAGTGGTGCACCGGGCTGGTCTTGCCGCTGAACCCGCCGGCGAACTCCTCCAGCACCAGGTTGACCTGGCTGAGCACCTGGAAGTACCGGGTGACGGCAGCGGCGTCCCAGCTCGCGTGCTCGGTGTCGGCGGAGAAGGGCCGGTCGGCGTCGGGCAGGTCGAAGGGGTGCGCGTCGGTGATGTCGACGTCGATGCCCAGCTCGGCCAGCGCGGCGACCAGACCCGCGTGCACGTCGGCGACGGAGCGGCCGAGCAGCGAGGACGACACCCGCCGTCCCTCGATCGTGCTGACGTCCAGCCGGTGGTCGAGCAGGTCGAGGTCGACGGTGAACGTCGGGTCCAGGCCCATCGGGCGGGTGGTGATGCCGCGGCCGGACAGGTGGAAGGGCACGTTCCACCAGTGGTTGCGGCGTGGGCTGGCCAGCAGCCGCACCCGGCCGACGACCTGGGCGACGCGGTGCACGGTGGCCAGCGTGTCCGACCAGCCGGCGTAGGGGATCGGGGGGAACAGCTCCATGCGGCCCCACCCTGGCCTAACCGGCCGAGACCCGGAAGACGGGTCGGGCGATCTCGGTCCGCCAGGCGGCGGCGTCCGGGGTGTCCCGTGGGCCCACCAGGTGGGTCTCGCGGACCGGGCCGTCGACGGCGAGCGCGTGCTCGGCCACCCAGCGGCCCAGTTCGCCGTAGGTGACGTCGATGGTGTCGTGGTCACCGACGTGCGTGCGGACGGCGAGGTCGGCCGCCGGCACCTCCCGGGGCCGCACCCGACCGGTCGTCGGCGCGCGGTCGGCGGGCACGTGCACCACGAGCTGCCCGCGTCCGACGGTGAACATCGCGTCGTCCACCAGCACCCCAGGCGGTCCGGCGGGTGCGGGGACGGCGGCGTCCAACTCGGCCATCGCCCCGGCGTAGAACACCAGCACGTCGGCCAGGTCGACGTCGTCGGCGACCGCGGCCACCGTCGTCGCCGGCACCGAGCGCAGCTCCACCTCCACCGGGCCCGGGTCCAGCAGGCGCTGCAGCGAGGCGACCGCGGCCGTCGTCCGGGCGAGCTGGGCCTGCAGCCGGTCCAGGTGCTCGGCCACCCGGGCGGCCCGCACCGGCCGGGTCGGGTGAGGTCAGCACCGCCCGGACGTCGTCCAGCGGCAGGTCCAGTGCGCGCAGCTGGTGGATGACCTGCGCGGTGGGGACCTGCTCGGGGGAGTAGGAGCGGTAGCCCGTCACGGGGTCGACGCGGGCGGGCTCGAGCAGGCCTGCGTCGTGGTACCGGCGCAGCGTCCGGATGCTCAGGTGCGTCACGCCCGCGAACTCCCCGATGCCCATCACGCCGCCGACTCTGCACCCTCTCCCCGGGGGAGACACCAGCGTGTTGACCCGGTCGTGGGGGGAGCCCGCACGGTGGCCGCATGACCGAACTCCCCACCCCCGTCACCGCCCACCTCGCCGCCCCCGCGATCGACCAGTTCACCGAGGACGCCGTCGTCACCGACGAGGGACGCACCCACGTCGGCCGGGACGCCGTCGCCACCTGGCTCGCCCGCTCGGCCTCGGAGTGGACGTTCACCACGACGTTCACCGGCGCCGTCCGGGACGACGACGACCACTGGACGGTCACCCAGCACCTGGAGGGCGACTTCCCCGGCGGCGTGGTCGACCTGGCCTACCGGTTCACGCTGCGCGGCGAGCTGATCGCGGGGCTTCACATCGCCCCGTGACGCCGCGGCCGCGGGCGAGAGTGCAGTTACGGTCGCCAGCGCCGGCGGGTCGCACCGTGTCGACGACCGCACCTGCACTCTCGTCGACGGGGGCCGGGGTCAGCGGGTGTAGCGGCCGGCGTCCAGGTCCTCGACGATCGTGGGGTGGGTCGGCGTCCAGCCGAGCAGCTCCTGCGTCCGGGCCGAGGACGTCGGGCTGTCCAGGGACAGCAGACCGCCGAGGAACCCGAACCGGGCGTCGGCGTCCGCCGCCGGGATCGAGGTGACCGGCAGCCCGGTGGCGCGCCCGATGGCCGCAGCGATGTCGCGGACGGGCACGCCCTCCTCGGCGACCGCGTGCAGCACCGAGCCGGCCGGTGCCTGCTCCAGGGCCAGCCGGAACAGCCGGGCGGCGTCGGTCCGGTGCACCGCGGGCCAGCGGGCGGCGCCGTCCTCCACGTAGGCCGAGCTGCCGCTCTGCCGGGCGGCGGCGACCAGGGCGGGCAGGAACCCGTTGTCGCCCTCGGCGTGCACCGACGGGGACAGCCGCACGACCACCGAGCGCACCCCGCGGTCGGCGGCCTCCAGGGTCAGCTGGGCGGTGTGGTGCCGGGCCAGCACGCCCTGCGGGTCGCCCTCGACGACCCGGCCGTCGTCCTCGGTGGCCAGCCGCCCCGGGGTCAGCCCGAGCACCCCGGAGGCGATGACCAGCGGGCGGTCCGACCCGGCCAGTGCGTCGATGAACACCTGGACCGCGGCACGGTCGGCGTCCGCGGCCGCGGCGCCCTGCCCGCTGAACGTCAGGTCGTGCTTGAACGCCAGGTGGACGACGGCGTCGGCCTGCTCGGCGCCGGTCCGCAGCACTCCGAGGTCGTCCAGCGACCCGGTGAGCACGGCGGCGCCGGCTGCGGTGAGGGCCTGGGCGGAGGCCTCGGACCGGGCCAGGCCGGTGACCCGGTGGCCGGCGGCGAGGAGCTCGGGGACGACGGCGGAGCCGATCCAGCCGGACGCGCCGGTGACGAGGACGTGCATGGGAGGTACCTCCGGACGAGGGATGACAGTGACTGTCATGGACGCTAGCACCAGATGTCAGTCACTGTCATCGGTAGCCTCGCCCTCATGGGTCGCTGGGCACCGGACGCGCGCGGGCGGCTCATGCAGGCTGCGATGGAGCTCTACGTCGAGCACGGCTACGACCGGACGACGACGGCCGACATCGCCGAGCGGGCCGGGTTGACCGAGCGGACCTACTTCCGGCACTTCGCCGACAAGCGCGAGGTGCTCTTCGACAGCACCGGCGAGCTCGAGGCCCTGGTGGTCGCCGCGGTGGTCGCCGCACCCGCGGACGAGGCGCCGTTGCCGGCGGTCGCCGCCGGGCTGCACGCCGGGGGGCTGCTGCTGGACTCCTTCGGCGCGGACGCCCGCCGGCGCGCCGCCGTCGTCACCTCCCACCCCGAGCTGCGCGAGCGCGAGCTGCAGAAGATGGCGGCGCTGGCCCGTGCCGTCGCCGGGGCGCTGGGGGAGCGCGGTGTCGCCGAACCGGCTGCCACGCTGGCCGCCGAGACCGGCGTGACGGTCTTCCGGCTGGCCTTCGACCGGTGGGCGGGCGACCCGGCCGGCCCCGACCTGCCCCGGGTCATCACCGAGCTCCTCGCCCAGCTGCGCGCCGTCGCCACCGACTGACGCCCGCCCGGCTCCCGGGGCTGACGAGAAGGGCGTTTGTCGCCACGGGAGGGGTGGGGTTCGTGGGGCGGGTGGGATCGGTTCCAGGGGCGCTCGGGGGCTGAGGCGCAGGTCAGCGATCCGGATGGCCGACGCAACCAAGACGTTACAAACGTAACGAGCAGCAGCCTCTTGGCTGTCCTTGTAATGAACGCTACGGTCCCCTCACCCGAACGAGCGATGGCCGAGGTGATCCCTCCGCAGCTCGTCCGGAGGGCCCGGCGCACCCCCCAGCACGTCTCTCGGCACACCTCCCACCCACCCGCGTCGCGGGCAGATCGACGAGGACAGTCATGACACGCAGAACCCGAACCAGGTCCGCCGCGATCGCCGTCGTCGCGGCCGTCGCGCTCACCGCCTGCGGGGGCGGGAGCGACAGCTCCAGCGCCGGCGGCGGCAGCTCCGAGCCGGTCATGGGGGGTGACCTGACCATCGCCCGTGCCGCGGACGCCATCTCGATGGACAAGACGACGACGTTCGACAACAACTCGATCTACGTGATGCAGCAGATGATGCAGCCGCTGTTCACCGTCAGCGAGGACGGCTCGACCGTCGAGCCGCTGCTGGCCACCGGCTACGAGGTCAGCGAGGACCAGCTGACCTACACGATCACGCTGCGCGACGACGTCACCTTCTCCAACGGCGACCCGCTGACCGCCGAGGACGTGAAGTTCTCCCTCGACGAGAACACCGCCACCGGCGCCGACGGCTGGGGCTTCGTCAACGCCGCCATCGACACCGTCGAGGCCGTGGACGACCAGACCGTCTCGATCACCGTGAAGTACCCCTGGGCCCCGCTGATCGCCGACCTGTCGATCTTCGCCAACGCGATCATCCCGGCCGACTACGACGGCCAGACCGCCGAGCAGTTCTACGAGGCCCCGGTCGGCACCGGCCCCTTCGTCTGGGACGAGTGGCAGCGCGGGCAGTACCTGACGCTCACCGCCAACGACTCCTACTGGGGCGAGGACGGCCCCTACCTGGACAGCGTGACCTGGACCGTCGTCCCGGACGCCAACACCCGCAAGCTGCAGCTGCAGGGCGGCCAGATCGACATCGACGACACCCCGGACTGGTCCAGCTTCGAGTCGCTGTCCACCACCCCGGGCGTCACGGCGACCGCGTTCCCGTCCACCCGGATGGACTACATCGCCTTCAACCAGCAGGTGGAGCCCTTCCAGGACGTCCACGTGCGCCGGGCTATCGCCTTCGCCATCGACCGCGAGTCGATGGTCGACGCCGTCCTCTACGGCAACGGCGAGCCGGCCAACTCCCTGCTGAGCCCGGGCACCCCGTACTACGACGAGAGCGTCGAGGGCCCGACCTTCGACCTGGACGAGGCCCGTGCGGAGATGGCGCAGTCCAGCGTCCCGGACGGCTTCTCCACCAGCCTGCTCATCGCCTCCGGTGACCCCAACCAGGCCTCGGTCGCCCAGATCATGCAGTCCCAGCTCGCCGAGCTCGGGATCGACATGGAGATCCGCCAGCTCGAGCCGACCGCCAACAAGCAGGCCCGGCTGGCCTCGGACTTCGACATGACGATCTCCGCCTGGACCATGGACATCCCGGACCCCGACCAGTGGACCTCCTTCGCGGTGGACCCCGAGGGCGGCTCGCACTCCGCCTTCACCTACTGGGACGACCCGGCCGTGATCGAGCTCAACCAGCAGGCGCAGCGCGAGATCGACGAGGGCACCCGCCAGGACCTGTACACCCAGATCCAGGAGCAGGCCGGCGAGAGCGCCTTCCTCGCCTACCTCTACTACTCGCCCTACGCCTACGCGATGACCGACGCCGTCCAGGGCTTCCAGGTCACGCCGCTGGGCAACTACCCGCTCGCCGAGGTCTACAAGACCGAGTGAGTCCACGCCCCGGGGGCGGCCTGCGCGCCGCCCCCGGGGCACCCCCCGGCCTCACCGAGGAGGTGGGCACGTGTTCGACCGGCTCCGGTTCGTCCCGATCAGGCTGCTGCAGTCCATCCCGGTGGTGTTCGGGGTGACGATCGTCGTCTTCTTCATGGTCCACCTGCTCCCGGGCAACCCCGCCCTGGTGCTGCTGGGCCAGTCCGCCACCCCCGAGCGGGTCGCGGCGCTCAACGAGCAGCTCGGCCTCAACGAGCCCCTGTTCGACCAGTACCTGCGCTTCCTGGGCAACCTGGTCCAGCTCGACCTCGGCCAGAGCATCACCTACCAGCGACCGGTGACCGAGCTGGTCGCCGACGCCGTCCCGATCACGCTGTCGCTGCTGGCCTACGCGCTGGTGCTCTCGCTGGTGATCAGCATCCCGCTGGCCGCCGTGGCCGCCAGCGCCCCCGGCCGGGTCCGGGACGCCGCCGTCCGGGCGTTCACCCTGCTCGGGCAGGGCATGCCGCAGTTCTGGGTCGGCATCATGCTCATCCTGCTGCTGGGCGTGAAGGCCCAGGCCTTCCCGGTCGGCGGCTACGGCAAGACCCCCGGCGAGCACCTCTACTACCTGTTCCTCCCGGCGCTGACGCTGGCGATCGCCATGTCGCCGACGACCATCCGCAGCCTGCGGGCCTCCACCATCGCGGTGCTGGGCTCGGACCACGTGGGGACGGCGCGGAGCAAGGGCGCCGCCGGCGTCCCGCTGTTCCGCCAGCACGTGCTGCGCAACGCGGCGATCCCGACCGTGTCGATCATCGGGGTCAACCTGGGCTACCTCGTCGGTGGCTCCCTGGTGATCGAGAAGGTCTTCGCCGTCCCTGGCCTGGGCTCGCTGATGGTGAACGCGATCTTCGCCCGCGACTTCCCGACCATCCAGGCCGTCGCGCTGGTGGTCGCGCTGTTCGTCGTCGTCGTCGGCATCCTCACCGACGTCGTCTACACCGCCATCGACCCCCGTGTGGACCTCGCCTCCAAGGAGCGCGCATGACGACGACACCCGCCCCGCCGGCGGTGGACGCGGTGCAGGCCGAAGCGGACGCCGAGGTCACCCCGGCCGACGCCGGCCGCCCGGTCCGCTCCCGCAAGCTCAAGCCCTGGTACCGCAACGGCACCCTCGTGGTGGGTCTGGTCATCACCGGCCTGCTGGTGCTGACGGCGGTCTTCGCGCCGCTGCTGGCGCCCTACGACCCGGTCAAGCAGAACCTGCAGGACGCCCTGCAGGACCCGAGCTCGGCGCACTGGCTGGGCACCGACAAGTACGGCCGCGACGTGCTGTCCCGGCTGATCTGGGGTGCCCGGGTCGACCTGCGGATCGGCTTCCTCGCCGTCCTCATCCCGTTCGTCGTCGGCACCGTGGTCGGGGCGCTGGCCGGCTACTTCGGCGGCTGGTTCGACACCGTCGTCATGCGCGTGGTCGACGTGTTCTTCGCCTTCCCGTTCTACGTGCTGGTCATCGTGCTGGTGTTCGTCCTGGGCGCGGGGGAGAGCAGCATCTACCTGGCGATCGCCGCGGTCTCCTGGGTCGCCTACGCCAAGATCATGCGCGGGGAGCTGCTGGTCGCGAAGAAGCAGGACTACGTCATCGCAGCGCGGCTGGGCGGGATGAGCCACGGCCGGATCCTGCTCAAGCACATCGCCCCGAACGTGATGAGCCAGGCGCTGATCTACGCGATGAGCGACATCGTCATGGACATCATGGCGATCGTCACGCTGGGCTACCTGGGCCTGGGCATCGCCCCGCCGACCGCCGAGTGGGGCTCGATGATCCTCGACGGCCAGGAGTTCATCACCACCCAGTGGCTGCAGGCGACCATCCCCGGCCTGGCCGTGGTGGTCACCAGCCTGGGCCTCTCGCTGCTCGGCGACGGCCTCTCCGACCACCTCTCCCCGGAGCGCCGGAAGTGACCGTCATCGAGACCGACCAGCAGCGCGTGACCCTCGACCCGTCGGTCCCGCTGCTGAGCGTGCAGGACCTGTCGATCGGCACCCGGTCGGCCGCGATCGTCGAGGGCGTCTCCTTCGACGTCGCCGCCGGCGAGCGGTCGGGCATCGTCGGGGAGTCGGGGTCGGGCAAGTCGCTGACCCTGCGGGCGATCGCCGGGCTGCTGCCGCGCGGGGTCGCGGTGCAGGGCGGCCGGATCGAGTACGGCGGCAGCGACCTGCTCACCATGTCCGCCCGCCGGCGCCGCGCGCTGATGGGCCCGGAGATCGCGATGGTCTTCCAGGAGCCGATGACCGCGCTCAACCCGGTCATGCGGGTCGGCGACCAGATCGCCGAGGGCCCCCGCCGGCACCTCGGGCTGGGGAAGAAGGAGGCCGCCGACCTCGCGGTGCAGATGATGGCCCGCACCGGCATCCCCGACCCCGCCCGCCGGGCCCGCGCCTACCCGCACGAGCTCTCCGGGGGTCTCCGCCAGCGGATCATGATCGCGATGGCGGTCTCCTGCGGGCCGCGGCTGCTGCTCTGCGACGAGCCCACCACCGCCCTGGACGTCACCGTGCAGCTGCAGGTGCTCAAGCTGCTGGAGAAGCTCTGCACCGACACCGGGACGGCGCTGGTGTTCGTCACCCACGACCTCGCGGTGGTCAACCAGACCTGCTCCGACGTCGACGTCATGTACGCCGGGCACATCGTGGAGGCCGGCCCGGTCGCCGAGGTGTTCGCCGCCCCCAGGCACCCCTACACCCGGGGGCTGCTGGAGAGCGCGCCGGACTTCGACCGGCCCGACCGCGAGCTGGTGCCCATCCCGGGCTTCCCGCCCAACGTCGCCGACCGCGGCCCGGGCTGCCCGTTCGCCCCGCGCTGCGGCTACGTCACCGACCACTGCCGGACGGCGATGCCCCCGCTGGCCACCGTCGCCCCGGGTCGGCTGGCCGCCTGCTTCGAGACCGACCGGCTGGGGGACGTGTTGTGACCACCACGGAGAAGGCGCCCGCGCTGCAGGTCGAGGGCCTGACCAAGAGCTACAGCCTCGGGACGTCGTGGTTGTCCAAGGTGCTGCGCCGTGGGTCCAGCACCCTCACCGCGCTGGACGGCGTGGACCTGGAGCTGCGCCGGGGGGAGGTGCTGGCCCTGGTCGGGGAGTCCGGGTCGGGCAAGTCGACGCTGGCCAAGATCCTGGTCGGCAGCACCGGACCCACCTCGGGCACCGTGCAGCACGACGGCGTCGTGGACGGCAAGCGCGACCGGGAGTCCTCCCGGCGGGTGCAGATGGTCTTCCAGGACCCCTACTCCTCGCTGAACCCCCGGCTCACGGTCGGCGCCGTGCTCGCCGAGCTGCTGCGGCTGCACGACGTCGTCCCGCGGTCGGAGGTGCGTACGGAGAGCATCCGGCTGCTGGGCCTGGTCGGCATGGAGGCCGACGTGCTCGACGCCTACCCCAGCCAGTTCTCCGGCGGGCAGCGGCAGCGGCTGGCGATCGCCCGGGCGCTGGCGGTGCGGCCCGACGTGCTCATCGCCGACGAGCCGGTGTCCGCCCTCGACGTCTCGGTGCAGGCCACCATCCTCGAGCTGTTCGCCCGGCTGCGTGCCGAGCTCGGCCTCTCGGTGCTGTTCATCGCGCACAACCTCGCCGTCGTCCAGCACCTGGCCGACCGGGTCGCGGTCATGTACCTGGGCCGGATCGTGGAGGTGGCCCCCACCGCGGAGCTGTTCTCCTCGCCCCGGCACCCCTACACCCGGGCGCTGATCGACTCCATCCCGCGGATGACCGCCGGCAGCGTGAACGACGAGTTCGAGCTGGACGGCGAACCGCCCTCGCCCTACGACGTCCCCAGCGGGTGCCGGTTCCACCCCCGCTGCCCCCTGGCCGACGACGGCTGCCGGGCCACCGACCCGGCCCTGCTGACCATCGGCCCCGCCCGGCTGTCGGCCTGCCTCAAGGCCGACGAGCTGGCCACCATCCCGCTACCCGACACGATTGCAACGGAGCTGCCGCGATGAAGACCTGGATCTCCTTCGACATGGAGGGCGTGGCCGGCATCGTCGACTGGGACCAGTGCCGTCCCAGCGGCGGGGCCCGCTACGAGCTCGGCTGCCAGCTGATGCTCGCCGAGGTCAACGCCGCCATCGAGGGCGCCATCGCCGGGGGTGCGACCGAGGTCGTGCTCAACGACAGCCACGGCACGATGGCCAACCTCGACCCGCGCGCGGTAGCCGGCAACGCCCGCTACATCGGCGGCCGGCACAAGCCGCGCTACATGATGCAGGGCCTCGACGAGACCTTCGACGCCGTCTTCTTCGTCGGGTACCACGGCTCCATCTCCGGGGCGCCCTCCACGCTGAGCCACACCTACAACCCCGAGGTCTTCGCCGCCGCCCGGGTCAACGGCCGGCTGGTCGGGGAGAGCGGGATCAACGCCCTCGTGGCCGAGCACTACGGCGTGCCGATCGCGTTCGTCTCCGGCGACGCCGTCACCTGGGAGGAGACCGCGCCCTACGCCGAGGGCGGGGTCAACGTGGTCACCAAGACCTCGCTCACCCGGTTCTCCGCCGACGCGCTGCACCCCGACGAGTCGTGCCGGCTGATCCGGGCCGGCGCCGAGGAGGCCATGCGCCGGGTCGCCGCGGGCACCGTGCAGACCCCGGGCATCAGCCGCCCGGCCACCCTGGAGCTGGACGTGCAGACCGGCGACATGGCCGAGGTCGCCACCTGGGCGCGCGGCGTCGAGCGGACGGCGGAGCGGACCATCGCGATCACCGGGGACGACCTGCTCGGCGTCTTCACCGCCTTCGTGGCCACGAACTACATCACCCGTCAGGCCGGTGGCCGGTGACCACCCAGCTGTTCACCGCCCCGCCCTCGCCCCAGGGCTGGTCGCTGGTGCTGCACGGCGGCGCCGGCGGCCGGGTGGAGGAGCTCTCCCTGGAGGTCGCCGCGGACTACAGCGCCGGGCTCACCACCGCCTACCGGGCCGGTGAGGCGGTGCTGGCCGCCGGCGGCAGCGCGTTGGACGCCGTCTGCGCCACCGTCGAGGCGCTGGAGGACGACCCGCTGTTCAACGCCGGCCGCGGTGCCGCGCTGACCTCGGCCGGCACCGCCGAGCTCGACGCCTGCGTGATGACCGGTGACGGCCGGGCCGGTGCGGTCGCGGCCTGCCTGCACGCCCGCAACCCGGTGCACGCCGCCCGCCGCGTGCTCGAGGACAGCGCCGCGGTGCTGCTGGTCGACCCGCCCCGGCAGCTGCTGGAGGACTGGGCGCTCACCACCGTCGAGCGCGACTACTTCCTCACCCCGGCCCGGGTGCAGCAGCTGCGCAACGTGCAGGACAAGGTGCTGGCCGGTTCCCGGCACGGCACCGTCGGCGCCGTCGCCCGGGACACCGCCGGCCGGGTCGCGGCCGCCACCTCCACCGGCGGCATGGTGGACCAGAGCGAGGGCCGGGTCGGGGACACCCCGATCGTCGGGGCCGGCACCTACGCCCGGGACGGCGTCGGCGCGATCTCCTGCACCGGGCACGGCGAGGCCTTCATCCAGGGCGTGGTGGCCCACGACGTCGCCGCCCGGGTGCGCTACCTGGGCACCCCGCTGGACCAGGCGCTGGTCGACACCGTCGCCGCCGAGCTGGACACCCGGGGCGCGATCGGCGGGCTGATCGCGGTCGGCGCCGACGGCCGGATCGTCGTGGGCCACAACAGCCCGGCGATGTTCGCCGCCTACTCCAACGGCACCCGGCTGGTGACGCACACGTGACCCCGTTGCGCGACGAGGTCTTCGCCCGGATGGACGAGCTGTCCCCGGCGGAGAAAAAGGTGGCCCGCTCGCTGCTGGCCGACTACCCCAGCGCCGGGCTGGCCAGCGCCGCCCAGCTGGCCAAGAGCGCCGGCACCAGCACCCCCACGGTGCTGCGGCTGGTCAGCCGGCTGGACATCGGCTCCTACCCGGAGTTCCAGCAGCGGCTGCGCGAGGAGGTCAGCCAGCAGCTCAACTCCCCGGTCAGCCGGGCCGCCGACCGGCTCACCGGCGAGGGCGACGGCACGCTGTTCTCCCGCTCGGTGGGCCAGCGGCTGGGTCTGGTCGACCGGCTGTCGGCCACCGTGCCGCCGAGCGAGTTCGAGGCCGCCGTCGAGCTGCTCGCCACCGCCGCGGGCTCCATCGTGGTCAACGGCGGCTACTTCTCCCGCTACGTCGGGCAGATCCTGGTCATGCAGCTGGACCAGCTGGTGGACGGCGTCGTGCTGGCCACCGAGCCGCTGGGCCGCGACATCGGCCTCTACCTCGGGATGGGCAAGGACTCCGTCGCCGTGGTGTTCGACCTGCGCCGCTACGAGCTGCCCGCCAAGCAGGTCGCCGCCCTGGCGAGGGAACGCGGCGCCGCGGTGCTGGTGATCACCGACGAGGGGCTGTCGCCTGCCGCCGACGACGCCGACGTGGTGCTGCCGATCGCTGTCGACGGCGTCCCGTTCGACTCCTTCACCGCGCTCGTCGTGCTGGTGGAGGCCCTCGTCGAGGGCGTCTTCCAGCGGGTCGGGGAGGCCGGGCTCGCCCGGATGCGCGCCTGGGAGGAGTCGGTGCAGATCCACCGCGCCTTCCGGGCCGGGCCCCCGCCGGTGGAGTCCGAGTGACCGAGCTCGACGGCCTGACCGCCGTCGTCACCGGGACCGGGCAGGGCATCGGGTCGGCGATCGCCGCCGCGTTGGGCGACGCCGGGGCCACCGTGCACGGGGTCGACCGGGACACCGTCGACCTGTCGGTGCGCGCCGAGGTGGAGGCGTTCGTCGCCGGGATCGGCCGGGTCGACGTGCTGGTCAACAACGCCGGTGGCGTCGTCGGGCAGACCCACACCCCGCTGGAGGAGCTCACCGACGAGGCGTGGGACGCCGTCTACGACGCCAACCTGCGGACGACGCTGAACTGCACCCGGGCCGTCGTCGGCGGGATGAAGGAACGTCGGTTCGGCCGGGTCGTGGTCATCTCCTCCGGCGCCGGGCGCAGCGTGAGCCTCACCGGCATCCAGGCCTACGCCTCGGCCAAGGCCGCCCAGATCGGCCTCACCCGCCAGCTCGCCCACGAGCTCGGCCCGCACGGCATCACCGTCAACGGCGTAGCACCCGGCTTCGTGCTCTCCAACCCCACCACCCAGGCGCAGTGGGAGTCCTACGGCGAGGCCGGGCAGGCGGCGCTGCTGGACAGGATCGCCGTCCGTGCCACCGGGACGCCGGCCGACATCGCCCGCGGCGTCCTCTTCTTCGCCTCCCCGGCCGCCGGGTGGGTCAGCGGTCAGACGCTGTCCATCGACGGCGGCCACTCGCTCTTCTGAGGAGTCCCATGACCAGGCTCGACGAGCTGGGCGAGCGGTACTTCCGCGTCCAGCACACCTACGACCCCTACAACGCCACCCTGCTCGGCATCGCCGAGTTCGACGGCCTGGTCGGCGACCCGTCGGTCGAGGCCAGCGACGCCGCTGCCGCGGACCTCGCCGCGATCGGCACCGAGCTCGCCGACGTGGTGCCCACGACGACCGACGAGCAGGTCGACCACGGGGTGCTGACCGTCCTCGCGCACGGCGCGAGCCGGGACGCCCACCACGCGCTCTGGGCGGCCAACGCCTCGGCCAAGGGCTACGTCAGCCGGCAGGGGCTGGTGTTCCAGGCCGTCCCGGCGATGACCGTCACCGACGCCGACTCGACCGACCGGTACGCCTCGCGGCTGGCCGGCATCGGTGGCTTCCTCACCGCACTGGGGGAGCGCTACGAGCTCGAGGCCGCCCGCGGGCGGGTGCCCACCGAGCTCGGGGTGCGGCACGCGATCGGCCAGCTCGAGGGCCACCTGCGCGCCGCCCTGGACGACGACGTGCTGCTCACCCCGGTGCGCGGGCGCACCGAGGGCCACCGGGACGTCGTCGCCGACCGGATCCGCCCGGCGATGGCCGCGCTCGCCGACACCCTGCGCGGGCTGCTGCCGGTCGCCCGGCCCGACGACCGGGTCGGCATCGCGAACGTGCCTGGGGGCGAGGAGGCCTACGTCGACGCCGTCGCCCGGCACACCACCACGGACCTGACCCCGGCGCAGGTGCACCAGATCGGCCTGGACACCCTGGCCGAGCTCGCCCCGCGCTGGAGCGAGGTCGGGCAGCGGGTCCTGGGGGAGTCCGACTTCCCGGCGATCGTGTCGCGGCTGCGCACCGACCCGGCGCTGCGGTTCCAGACCAGCGACCAGATCGTCGCCGTCGCCCAGGCTGCGCTGGAGCGCGCCCAGGCCGCCCAGGACGACTGGTTCCCGCACTACGACATCGCCCCCTGCGTGCTGGAGGAGATCAACCCGGTCGACGCCGAGGGCGCGGCGATGGCCTACTACCGCCCCCCGGCCGCTGACGGTTCGCGGCCGGGGGCGCACTGCCTGCTCACCACCCACCCCACCGAGCGGTTCCGCTTCGAGTACGAGGCGCTGGCCTTCCACGAGTCGGTGCCCGGGCACCACCTGCAGCTGGCCAGTGCCCAGACCCTCGACCTGCCCCGCTACCGCCGGCACCTCGACGTCGAGGCGTGCAGCTTCAACGAGGGCTGGGGGCTGTACTCCGAGGCCCTCGCCGAGGAGATGGGGCTGTACTCCGGCGACACCGCGCTGTTCGGGATGCTCTCGTTCGCCGCGCTGCGGGCCTGCCGGCTGGTCGTGGACACCGGGATGCACGCGCTGGGCTGGTCCCGGGCACAGGCGATCGACTTCATGCTCGACCACACCGCGACCACCCGCGAGCACGTCACCAGCGAGGTCGACCGGTACGTGTGCTGGCCCGGCCAGGCGCTGGCCTACACCGTCGGACGACGGGAGATCGGCCGGCTGCGCACCCGTGCGGAGACCGAGCTCGGCGCCCGCTTCGACCTCCGCGCCTTCCACGGCACGGTGCTGGGCCAGGGCGCGCTGCCGCTGGCCGTGCTCGACGAGACCGTCGCCCGCTGGACCGCGGGCGTCCTCGGAACCACCCCTGCAGAGGAGACCCCCGCGTGGACCTGACCATCAACGGCGCCCGGCTGAACGTCGAGGTCCACGGCCCCGAGGACGGGCCGGTGCTCATCGCCCACCACGGCGGCGGCGGCATCGGCTCCCTCGCCGAGCCCAAGGCCACCTTCGGCCCGCTCGCCGACCGGTTCCGGGTCGTCGTCTTCGACGCCCGCGGCTGCGGGCTCTCCGAGGGCGTACCGCCCTACAGCCACGAGCAGTGGGCCGCCGACGTCGAGGGCCTGCGCGAGTGGACCGGTGCCGAGCAGGTCGTCGTCGCCGGTGGCTCCTACGGCGGGTTCATCGCCCTGGAGTACGCCGTCCGGTACCCCGGCCGGGTGCAGGCGATCGTCCTGCGCGACACCTCCGCCGACGGGTCGAACCTGGAGCTGGCGTTCGAGAACGCCCGCACCCAGGACCGGGTGGAGATCGACTGGGAGCGGTTCAACCGCTACTGGCACGGCGAGACCACGTCGGACGCCGACCTCAAGCAGCTCTGGAGCGAGCTCATCCCGCTCTACGACAAGCACTACGACCCGGAGAAGTCGGCGGCCGCGGTGGAGGCCGGGATCTACCGGCACGAGGCGCACAACTGGTGCTTCCAGCACAACTGGGGCTCCTACGACCTCACGGCCGACCTGCCCGCGGTCACCGCGCCCACCCTGGTGACCGTCGGCCGGCACGACTGGGTCACCCCGGTCAGCTCCTCGGAGACCATCGCCTCGTTGCTGCCCAACGCCGAGCTCGTGGTGTTCGAGGAGTCCGGGCACTCGCCGCAGAACGAGGAGCGCGAGCTGTTCCAGTCGACGCTGCGCGGCTTCCTGGACCGGGTCGTGCCGGCGTGACCGGGCCGGTCGTCGTCATCGGCGCCGGGGCCATCGGCGGCACGCTCGGTGCCCGGATGGCCCGCGACGGGGTCGACGTGCTGCTCTGCGACGCCGACGTCGAGCACGTCGCCGCCGTCCGGGAGCACGGGTTCCGCATCGAGGGGCCGGTCGACGAGTTCACCGTGCGGGTGCCGATCGTGACCCCCGAGGAGCTGCCCGACCGGATCGACCGGGCGATCGTCGCGGTCAAGAGCCACCACACCCCGGCCGCCGCCGAGCTGCTGCGCACCCGGCTGGCCCCGGACGGCGTCGTGCTCACCGTGCAGAACGGGCTCACCGCCGACGTGCTGGTCGCCGCCGTCGGGAAGGAGCGGGTGCTGTCCTCCTTCGTCAACATCGGCGCCGACGTGATGGGCCCGGGCCGGGTCGTGCAGGGCAACGTCGCCGCCTTCCACGTCGGCGAGCTGGACGGCGGGGAGATCACCGACCGGGTGCGCGCCTTCGTGGCCGTGCTGCCCTACGCCCAGGCCACCGACAACGTGCTGGGCTACCTGTGGGGCAAGGAGGCCTACGGCGCGATGCTCTGGGCCGGTGCGGTCAGCGACCTGTCGATCGCCGAGACCCTCGAGCGCCCGGAGTACCGGCCGCTCATGCTCGCCGTGGCCCGCGAGGTGCTCACCCAGGCACCGGTGCCGGTGGAGAGCTTCGACGGGTTCGTGCCCGACGACCTCGAGGGGTCCCTCGACCGGCTCGCCGCGTTCAACCGGCGCAGCGCCAAGACCCACAGCGGCATCTACCGCGACCTCGCGGTGCGCAAGCGGAAGACGGAGATCGACAGCATGCTGCGCGACCTGGACGGGCCGGTCTTCGCCGAGATCGGCCGGATCATCCACGACATCGAGGACGGGACGCGCGTCAACTGCGTGGCCAACCTCGACGAGCTGGCCGCGTTCGTGGCCGGGCGCCCGGCATGAGGGCCGCCGTGCACCAGGCCGCCGGCGTCGTCACCGTCGAGGACGTGCCGGACGCCGCGCTGGTCGAGCCCACCGACGCCGTCGTCCGGGTGCTGCGCTCGTGCATCTGCGGCTCGGACCTGTGGTCGTACCGCGGGATCACCCAGCGTGCGGCCGGCTCGCGCTGCGGGCACGAGTTCCTCGGCGAGGTCACCGACGTGGGCGCTGCGGTGTCCACCGTCCGCCCGGGGGACCTCGTGGTCTCCCCGTTCACCTGGTCGGACAACACCTGCCCGGCCTGCCTGGACGGCGTGCACACCCGCTGCGACGCCGGCGGCGGCTTCGGCGCCCCCGGCTCGGACGGCGGTCAGGGCGAGGCCGTCCGGGTGCCCCAGGCCGACGGCACCCTGGTCGCCGTGCCCGGTGGACGGGCCGGCATCGACGACGCCCAGCTGCCCGCGCTGCTGGCGCTGTCGGACGTGATGGCCACCGGCCTGCACGGCGCGGTGCTCGCCGGGGTCGGCGAGGGCTCCACCGTGGTCGTGATCGGGGACGGCGCCGTCGGGCTCTGCGCCGTCCTCGGGGCCCGGGCGGTGCTGGGTGCCGAGCGGGTCGTGCTGATGAGCCGGCACGCCGACCGGGCCGCCGTCGGCCGCTCCTTCGGGGCCACCGACGTGATCGCCGAGCGCGGCGAGGAGGGCATCGCCACCGTCCGCGAGCTCACCGGCCGCGGGGCGCCGCACGTCGTGGAGGCCGTGGGCACCCCGCAGTCCTGGGAGATGGCCCTGGGCATGGCCCGGGTGGGTGGCCGGATCGGCGCGGTGGGGGTGCCGCACACCTCGCCGGAGATCGCGCTGTTCCCGATCGTCCGCCAGCACCTGACCGTGTCCGCCGGCATCGCCCCGGTGCGCCGCTACCTGCCCGACCTGGTCGACCGGGTGCTGGCCGGCACGCTGGACCCCGGCCCGGTGTTCGACCTGACCCTGCCGCTGGAGCGGGTGGCCGAGGGCTACGCCGCGATGGACGAGCGCCGCTCGATCAAGACCGTGCTGGCCGGGTGAGGATCGCCGACGTCCTCGCCGTCCCGGTGCGGGGCGGGTTCTTCACCGACGACCAGGCCGCGATCCTGGCCGGGGCCGAGCACGACGGGTTCGGCTACGCCGGGGCCCCGGTCACCCCCGGCTTCACCGCGATCCGGCAGCCCGCCCAGGCGCTGAGCGTGCTGCTGGTGCTCGAGGACGGCTCGGTCGAGCACGGCGACTGCGCCGCGGTGCAGTACAGCGGGGTCGGCGGGCGGGACCCGGTGTTCGACGCGGTCGCGGCCCGGGACGTGGTGCTGCATCAGGTCGCCCCGCTCCTCCGGGGCCGGGACGTGTCGGGGTTCCGGCCGGTCGCCGAGGAGCTCGCACAGCTGCCGGTGCACACCGCGATCGGCTACGGGGTGAGCCAGGCGCTGCTCGCCGTCGCCGCCCGGCACCAGCGCCGCACGATGGCCGAGGTGGTCCGCGACGAGTACGCCACCGGCGTCGAGCTGGCCGCCGTGCCGCTGTACGGGCAGACCGGCGACGACCGGTACACCGGCGCGGAGAAGATGCTGCTGCACCGGGTCGACGTGCTGCCGCACGGGCTGTTCAACTCCCTCGCGCTGATCGGGGCGCAGGGGGAGCGGCTGGCCGACTACCTGCGCTGGCTGGTGGCCCGGGCCGGCGAACTGGCCCCCGGGCACCGGCCCCGGCTGCACGTGGACGTCTACGGCACCCTCGGGCTGGCCTTCGGCGGGGACGTCGGCGCGGTCGCTGCGTACCTGGCCGCGCTCGGGGAGGCGTGCGCGCCGTTCGAGCTGGCCGTCGAGCACCCGGTGGACGGCGGGGACCGGGCCGGCCAGATCGCGGTGTCGGCCGCGCTGCGCACCGAGCTCACCCGGCTCGGCAGCCCGGTGCGGGTGGTGGTCGACGAGTGGTGCAACACCGCCGACGACGTCCGGGTCTTCCTCGCCGCGGACGCCGCCGACGTGGTGCAGGTCAAGACCCCGGACCTGGGCTCGCTGACGCACACCGTCGAGGCGCTGCTCGCCGTCCGGGCGGCCGGGGTCGAGGCGTTCTGCGGCGGCACGTGCGCCGAGACCGAACGGTCGGCGCAGGTCACCGCGCACGTGGCGATGGCCTGCGGGGCGTCGCAGGTGCTGGCCAAACCGGGGATGGGACTGGACGAGGGGTTGATGGTCGTGGGCAACGAGATGGCCCGGACGCTGGCGCTGGCGGGCACCCGGTGAGCGCCACCGAACAGGTGCTGGCCGACCTCGCGGAGTACGTGGCGATCCCCAGCGACAGCCGCAGCGCCACCCCGGAGACGATGCGGGCCGCCGCCGAGTGGCTCACCGGGCAGCTGGCGTTCGCCGGCGGCCGGGTCGAGGAGACCGCCGGCCACCCCGTCGTCCGCGGCGAGTGGCTCGGCGCACCGGGCGCGCCCACCGTGCTGGTCTACGGGCACTACGACGTGCAGCCCACCGGTGACCTCGCCGAGTGGACCACCCCGCCCTACGAGCTGACGCGCACCACGGTGCGCGGTGCGGACGTCGTCCGCGGCCGGGGTGCCACCGACGACAAGGGCCCGGTGCTGCTGGTGCTGCACCTGGCCCGCCGGCTGCTCGCCGAGCGCGGCACCCTCCCGGTCAACCTGCGGTTCCTGATCGAGGGCGAGGAGGAGATCGGCAGCCCGCACCTGGGCGACTACGTGCGTGCGCACGCCGCCGACCTGGTCTGCGACCTCGTCGTCTCCGCCGACGGCGCGATGTGGCGGCCCACCGAGCCCTCGATCTCGATCGCCTCCAAGGGCCTGGTCTCCCTCGACGTGGTCGTCACCGGGGCCTCGACCGACCTGCACTCCGGGCGGTACGGCGGCACGGTGGCCAACCCGGTGCACGCCCTGGCCCGGCTGCTCTCCTCGCTGCACGACGACGACGGCACGATCGCCGTCCCCGGCTTCTACGACGGCGTGCCGGCGCTGACCGAGGATCGGCGAGCGGAGCTCGCCGCGATCGCCTTCGACGAGGACGCCTACCGGGAGTCCCTCGGGGTGTCCGAGCTCGCCGGGGAACCCGGGTTCGACACGCTGACCCGGCTCTGGGAGCGGCCCACGCTGGAGGTCAACGGGGTCACCGGCGGCGGGAAGTACTCGGTCGTCCCGCACACCGCGACCGCCCATGTGACCTGCCGGCTGGTGGGGGAGCAGGACCCGGACGCGGTGGTGGCCGCGGTGACCGCGCACGTGCTCGGCCAGCGGCTGCCCGGTGTGCGGGTCGAGGTGCACGACGACGGCGTGCGGGTGCCGGCCTACCGGATCGAGCCCGACCACCCCGCGGTCGTCGCCGGCCGGGCCGCGCTCGCCGAGGTGCACCCCGGCGAGGAGGTGCTGCTGGCCGTCATCGCCGGCACCCTGCCGTGCACCGCGCTGTTCGAGGACGTGCTGGGGGTCAAGACGCTGTTCTTCTCCTTCGCCACCGCCGACGAGCAGCACCACGCCCCGGACGAGTTCTTCCGGGTCGCCCGGATCGAGGCCGGGATGCGGGCCTGGGCCGGGCTCTGGGACCGGTTGGCGGCGTCGTGACCTACTCCTCCTACGACCACCTGGCCGGCGACCTGGGCCTGCCCGTCGTCCCGCTCGCCCCGGACGGCCCGCGGGTCGCGCCGTGGTCGACGCCCCCGGCACCCGACGTCGTCGCCCGGGCGCGCCGGCTGGTCGACGGGTCGCTGACGATCAGCCTGCACGACCACCCGGTGCTCTTCCCGGCCGACATGGCCGACACCCCGCGGTACAACCGCACCGGCCGGCAGCACACCGCGTTCGCCGGGCTCGCGGCGTCCGGGCTGACCGTGGTGTTCGACAACATGATGGACGGCACCGCCTGCGTCACCGGCAACGCGCCCTGGCAGTGGGACGACGTCGTGCTCGACCTCGGGATGCGGCTGGCCGACCTGGCGCACCAGTCCGCCGTGGTCGTCGTCCGCACCGTGGCCGACATCGAGGCCGCGCACGCCGCCGGCACCGTCGGGTTGGTGTTCGGGCTGGAGGCCGCCACCCCGATCGGCAACGACCTGGACAAGCTGGACGTGCTGTTCGGGCTGGGCATCCGGCAGTGCGGGATCGCCTACTCCGACGCCAACGCGCTCGGCTCGGGCTGCAACGAACCGGTCGACGGCGGGCTCACCGCGCTGGGGCGCCGCGCCGTCCGGCGGATGAACCAGCTCGGCCTGGCCGTCGACGTCTCGCACTCCTCCGACCGGACCGGCATCGACGCGTGTTCGGTCTCGGACGCGCCGGTGTTCTGCACGCACGCCGGCGCCCGGGCGGTCTGGGACGTCCCACGGCTCAAGGGCGACGACCTCATCCGGGCCGTGGCCGACACCGGCGGGGTCATCGGCATCTCGGCCGCCCCGCACACCACCGTGTCGCACGCGCACCCCGCGCACAGCCTGGCCTCCGTGATGGACCACCTCCTGTACTGCATCGACCTGGTGGGCATCGAGCACGTCGGGCTGGGCCCGGACACCCTGTTCGGCGACCACGTCGGGCTGCACACCGCCCTCGCCGGGCTGCTGCAGACCGAGCCCCGCCCCGGCGCCCCCGAGCCCGTCCGGGTCCCGTGGGTCGACGGCCTGGAGAACCCCGCCGAGTGCTTCCCCAACGTCGCGGCGTTCCTGCTCGACCGCGGGTTCGCCGACGCCGACGTCCGCGCCGTCCTGGGCGGCAACGTCCTGCGCGCCCTCCGCGACATCTGGCCCTGACCCCAGAAACCGCGGTTTCTGGGAAGCAGTCGGGGCCCGCAGGGGTTGCCCGGGTCGTGCCCACGCCCGACGTGCCCCTGCAGAAGCTCGGCTTCCTCACCATCGGCGTCTTCGACGGCGCCGACCCCCGCCCGGGGATGGAGGCGCTGCTGACGCAGATCCAGCTGGGCGAGGAGCTCGGCTTCGACTCGGCGTGGCTGCGGCACCGGCACCTGCAGTTCGGCGTCTCGAGCCCGGTCGCGATCATGGCCGCTGCCTCGCAGCGCACCTCGCGGATCGAGCTGGGGACGGCGGTGACCCCGCTGGCGTGGGAGAACCCGCTGCGGCTGGCCGAGGACCTGGCCACGGTCGACCTGCTGTCCGGCGGGCGGATCAACCCCGGGGTGAGCACCAGCCAGCCGATGCGCTGGGACGACGTCAAGGACGCGCTCTACCCCGACACCCAGGACGTCGAGGACTTCAGCTACGAGCGGGTCAGCCGGTTCCTGGCCATGGTCGGCGGGGAGCCGGTGACCACCGCGACCACGCAGGGCATCGAGGTGTACTCCGACAGGATCCAGCCGCACTCCCCGGGCCTGCGCGACCGGGTCTGGTACGGCGCGGGCAGCCACCGCTCGGCGGCGTGGGCGGCGTCCCAGCGGCTGAACCTGCTCACCTCCAGCGTGCTCACCGGCGCCACCGACGGCGACTTCGCCGGCACCCAGGGCGCCCAGATCGCCGCCTACCGGGAGGCGTTCCCCGAGGGCCGGGTCTCCCAGGGCCTCGTCGTCATCCCCACCGACTCGGCCACCCCCGCGCAGCGGGAGAAGTACGAGGCCTACGCCGCAGCCCGGCTGCCCCGCACCCGCGAGCCGCAGGGGCCGGGCAAGCTGCTCTTCGCCCCGGACGTCGTCGGGACGTCCGAGCAGATCGCCGAGCAGCTGTACGCACACGCCGGGTTCCAGCAGGTCACCGAGGTCGCCTTCGCGCTCCCGTTCAGCTTCGACCACGAGGACTACGTGCAGATCCTCACCGACACGGCCCAGGAGCTCGGCCCGGCGCTGGGCTGGTCGCCCGCGGCCTGAGGGTCAGCCCAGCAGTGTCCGGAGGACGGCGGCGAACGCCTCGACGTCCCCGCCCTGCTCGGGCGCGAAGCCACCGTGCCCGCCGGGGAAGACGTCCAGCGGCAGCCCGAGCGCGGCGGCGACCGCGCGCGAGGTCCGGCCGGTGAGCTCTGCGTCCCCGGACCACGCGCCGACCCCGATGCGCACCCGGCCGGCCGGCAGCGGCGGCACCCGGTAGGTGCAGATGCTCTGGATGCCGAGCACCATCCGGGTCATCGAGCGCTGGTCGTCCTCCGACGGCATCGGCGGCGGGGGCGCGTCGGCCGGGGGCTCGGGCATGGAGAAGCCGGCGACGACGCCGAACGCGCCCATCGCCGGGAAGAGACCCTGCTCCCGGTGGATCGCGGCCACCCCGGCCAGCTGCTCCCGCACGTGCGCCGCGTCGGGCAGGTACTCCGTCAGCGGCGGCTCGTGGGCGACCACGGTGCGCACCTGGTCGGGGTGGGCTGCGGCCAGGGCCATCGCGGTGATCGCGCCGCCGCTGGACCCGAACACGTCCACCGGGCCGTCGCCGACGGCGGCGACCACCCGGGAGAGGTCATCGGCCAGCACGTCGGCGTCCGGCGGCTCGGTCGGGTCGGTCATCGGGCTGGCGCCGGTGCCGCGCGGGTCGTGCAGGACGACGGTGCGGTCGGGGAACTGCGCGGCCAGCGCGCGGAACCCGTCGCCGGTCATCGGGTGCCCGATCAGCACCAGCACGGGGCCCGAGCCCAGCACCTCGTAGGAGAGCGTCGCGCCGGGGGCGTCCAGGGTCTGCGTCATGCCCGGGGAGACTGCCGCACCGGGCCGGACCCATCGGGGGAGGATCGACCGGTGCCTCCACGTCGCAGCGCCGGGATCCTGCTCTACCGCCGCACCCCCGAGCTCCAGGTGCTGCTGGGCCACATGGGCGGGCCGTTCTGGGCGCGGAAGGACGAGCACGCCTGGTCGATCCCCAAGGGCGAGCACACCGAGGAGGAGGACCCGCTGGCCGCTGCGCGCCGGGAGTTCGCCGAGGAGATCGGCTCACCCGCGCCGGAGGCCGTCGTCCCGCTCGGGGTGGTGCGGGGCGGCAAGACGCTCACCGTCTGGGCCGCCGAGGGCGACCTGGACGCCGAGGCCACGGTGAGCAACACGTTCGCCCTGGAGTGGCCGCCCCGGTCGGGCCGCATGCAGGAGTTCCCCGAGATCGACCGCACCGCCTGGCTGGACCTCGACACCGCCGCGATCAAGCTCGTCAAGGGGCAGCTGCCCTTCCTCGACCGGCTCACCGAGCTGCTGGGCCGATGAGTCCGGCGCCCGGGGCGAGTCGGTGGGACATGACGTTCACCGAGCTGTTCGCCCTCGTCGACACCCACGTCGCGGAGGGCCGGTTCCCCGGTGCGGTCGCCGCCGTCCGGCACGCCGGGACGACCCACGTGCACGCCGCCGGGGTGCAGCACGTGGGGTCGTCAGCGCCGATGACGCCGGAGACCCCGTTCCGGATCGCCTCGCTGACCAAGCCGTTCGGCGGGGTGCTGGCGCAGTCGCTGATCGCCGACGGCACCCTCGACCCGGCCGCCGACGTGACCCGCTGGCTGCCCGAGCTCGCCGACCTGCACGTGCTGGTGCACCCCACCGCGGGGCTCGACGTCCGGGTGCCGGCCCGCGGCCCGGTCACGGTCGCCGACCTGCTGCAGATGACCGCCGGGTTCGGCCTGCGGATGGACGCCTCCCCGCTGGCGCACGGGATGTGGGAGCAGCAGGTCGCCCCCGGCCCGCTGCCGCCGGCGCTGGACCCGGACACCTGGCTGACCCGGCTGGGCGCGCTGCCGCTGGCCGACCAGCCGGGGGAGGGGTGGCAGTACCACTCCGGCAGCGACGTCCTGGGCGTGCTGCTCGCCCGGGTGACCGGCCGCAGCGTCGCGGGACTGTTGGCCGAGCGGGTCACCGGGCCCCTGGGCCTCACCCACACCCGCTTCTGGACGGCGGATCCGCTCCCCACCGCCTACGCCCCCGGAGAGGACGGGCTCGAGGTGCTCGACCCACCCGACGGCGTCTGGTCCCGCCCGCCCGTCTTCGAGTCCCTCGGCGGCGGGCTGCTCAGCACCGCCGCCGACGTCGCCGGCCTGCTGGGTGCGATCGCCGACGACGCCCTGCCCGGGGTGGCCGCCGCCGACGTGCTCCGCGACCCGCTCACCGACCGCCAGCGCGCTTCCGCGCAGGCCTTCCTCGGCCCGGGCCGCACCTGGGCCGCCGGCAACCTGGAGCTGACGCTGGAGGTCAGCGACCCCTGGACCACGCCGGGCCGGTTCGGCTGGACCGGCGGCACCGGCACCACCGGCTACGGCGACCCCACCCTCGACTTGGTCGCCGTGCTGCTCACCCAGCGGATGATGACCGGGCCGCACGACGGCCCCGAGGAGTTCTGGCAGGCCGCGCACGACGCGGTCACCCGCTGAGCCCGGCCCTCCGCCGCTCGAGGTCGGCGCGCTCGGCGGCGTTCGACGTCCGGTCCAGCGCGGCTGCGTAGGCGGCTGCCGCCTCGGCCGGGCGGTCCAGCCGGTGCAGCAGGTCCGCGCGGACGGCGTGGAAGACCGGGGAGCGGTCCAGCCCGGTCCGGTCCACCAGCGCCAGGCCGACCGACGGCCCGTCCAGCTCGGCGACGGCGACCGCCCGGTTCAGCGCCACGACCGGCGTCGCCGGCAGCTGGTCGTACAGCGCGACCACCTGCGCCCAATCGGTGTCGGCCCAGGTCGGTGCATCGGCGTGCACCGCCGCGATCGCCGCCTGCACCTGGAACGGCCCCGGCCGGCCGGTCCGCAGGCACGTCCGCACCAGCTCCTGGCCCTCCTCGAGGTGCACCCGCGACCAGCGGGTGCGGTCCTGGGCGTCCAGCGGCACCAGCACGCCGCCCACCACCCGGGCCGGACGGCGCGACGCGGTCAGCAGCAGCAGCGCCAGCAGGCCCAGCGTCTCCGGCTCGTCGGGCAGCAGCTCGACCAGCAGCCGGGCGAGCCGGACGGCCTCGTCCAGCAGGTCGTCCCGGGTCGGCTCGTCACCGCCGGCGGGGGAGTGCGCCTCGGTGCCGACGAGGGCGACGACCGCCAGCACCGACCCCAGCCGGGCGGGCAGGTCGACGGCCTCGGGCACCCGGTACGGGATCCGGGCGGCGGCGATCTTCTTCTTCGCCCGGGTGATCCGGGCCGCCATCGTCGCCTCGGGCACCAGGAACGCCCGGGCGATCGCCGCGGTCGACAGCCCGCCGACCATCCGCAGGGTCAGTGCCACCCGTGCCTCCGGGGCCAGCGCCGGGTGGCAGCAGGTGAAGAGCAGCCGGAGCTGGTCGTCGCGCACCGCGCCCACCTCCACCACCTCCGGTTGCGCCTGCAGCAGGGCCAGCTGGGCGGTCTTCGCCGTCCCCACGGCCTCCCGGCGGAGCCGGTCGACAGCCTTGTTCCGGGCCGTGGTGACCACCCACCCGGCCGGGGACGGCGGCACGCCCCGGGTGGGCCAGGTCGCCGCGGCCACCGCGAACGCCTCGGCCACCGCCTCCTCCGCGAGGTCCAGGGAGCCCAGCTGCCGGGTGAGCACGGCGACCGCCCGTCCGTGCTCGGCGCGGAAGACCTCCTCCAGCGGGCTCACCCGACGAAGGGGCGGACCTCGATCGGCAGCCCGATCGCGGCCACCGTGCGTCGTCCCCAGTCCAGCGCGGCGTCCAGGTCGGGTGCCTCGATCACGGTGAACCCGCCGAGGTACTCCTTGCCCTCGGCGAACGGCCCGTCCACCAGCAGGACGTCGTCCCCGTCCGGGCGCAGCACGGTCGCCGTCGACGGCGCCTCCAGCCCGCCGGCGAACACCCAGGCGCCGGCCTCCCGCATCTCGGTCTGCAGCGCGGCGACCCGGGCCATGATCGGCGCGAGCTGCTCGGGGGTGGGCACCTGGCGCTCGTCGGTGCCGGCGCTGGGGGTGACGACGCTGAGCAGGTACTGGGCCATGCGGACCTCCGGGGACGTGGTCGGCCGTGCTGCCGACACCCTCCACACGAACGGCGCCCCCGTCCATCGACACCCCCACCCCGACGAGAAGCGCCCTTCTCGTCGGGGACGGGGTCAGGGGCGGCCGGCGTGGGGGACGGCGAGGGTGGTGGTCAGCAGCACGGCCTCGCGGACCGGGCGGCGGGCGTGCTCCAGGAAGTCCGGCGCGCAGCACAGCAGCAGGGTGCGGCCGTCGTCCCCGCCGAGGGCGCAGGCGAAGACGCCGAGGCCCTCGGGGGCCCGCACCTCGTCCACGACCTCCCCGCCCGGGGCGATCCGGACGGCGCGACCGCCCACCGCGTCGGCGGCCCACACGTGGCCCTCGGCGTCCCCGGTGCAGCCGTCGGGGGCGATCACCAGCTGACCGAGCACCTCCTCGGTCGTCGTGCCGGTTGGCTCGGGCCCGAACTGCGCCCACACCCGGCGGTTCGACAGGGTGCCGTCGGGGGCCAGGTCGAAGGCGGTGTACCGGTTGCCGAGGGTCTCCCCGACGAGCAGCGTGCCGCCGTCGGCGGTGATCACCATGCCGTTGGGGAAGAGCAGGTCCTCGGCGACGACGGTGATGGTGCCGTCGGGGTCGACCCGCTTGAGGCTGGCCGGGCCGGGGGCGCCGCCGGCCATCAGGTCGAAGCCGAAGTCGCCGACGAACACGTGCCCGGCGGCATCGGCGACCAGGTCGTTGAGCAGCCCTCCGCAGTACGGCGCGAGCGCGGCGTAGGTGGCGAGCTCGCTGCCGTCCCAGCGCAGCAGCCGTTGGTCGGTCATCGACACCAGCACCAGCGACCCGTCGGGCAGCCGGCCCGAGCCCGAGGGCTGGGTGGGCACCTCGAGGACGACGGTCTCCTCCCCGGCGGTGGACACCTGGAGGACCTGGCCGCGGTAGAAGTCCGACACCCACCAGTGCCCCTGGTGCCAGCGCGGGCCCTCGAAGAACGAACCACCGGTGAGCAGGGTCGTGAGCGTCATGGGGCCGACCTTAGGGTCGGGGGTGTGATGCGCGCCTCAGAGACCTGGCAGCCCGACGTCCGCGCGGTGATGGACGCCAGCCCGTTCCTGGGCCGGGCCGCGGTGGACATGACCGACCCGGAGTTCATCGCCGCCGCCCGGGCCCGCGGGCCGGTGCCGGAGTCGGTCGAGGGCGTGGAGATCACCGAGACGACGCTGCCCGGGGAGGATGGGCACGCCGTCCCGGTGCGGGTCTACCGGCCCACGACGCCGGCCCCCGGCCGCCCGGCCTACGTGCTGTTCCACGGCGGCGGCTGGTCGTTCGGGTCGCTGGACACCGAGCACCCGCGCTGCGTGGAGCTGACCCGCCGCTGCGGCGCGGTCGGGGTGAGCGTGGACTTCCGGATGGCACCGGACGTGCCGGCCGAGACGATGCTGGCCGACTGCTGGGCGGCGGTGCGCTGGACCGCCGAGCGGGACGACGTCGACGCGACCCTGGTGGTGGTCACCGGCAGCAGCGCGGGCGGGGCGCTCGCGCTGTCCATGGCCCAGATCGCCCGGGACCGCGGCGCGGTGCCCCCGGCGCTGCAGCTGGCGTTCTACCCCAACACCGACGACCGGGTGCACCCCTCGCGGCTGTCCCCGGCGTTCCCGGTCATCGACGGCCAGCAGGTCGCCCAGGTGGTCGCCAACGTCCGGCAGGGCCGGGAGGACACCCCCGCGTACGTCTTCCCGAACCGGACGGCGGACCTCACCGGGCTCGCCCCGGCGTTCCTGGTCGTGGCCGGCAACGACCCGCTGCGCGACGAGGCACTGGCCTACGCCCGGCGGCTGGTGGCCGCCGACGTGCCGGTCGAGCTGCACCTGCTGCCGGGGATCCCGCACGCCTTCGACGGGATCGCGCCGGAGTCGCAGTCGACCCGGACGGCGTACGACCTGATGTGCGCGGCGTTCGACCGTGCCGTCACGCGGCGGTGAGCGTCCAGACGAACGCCTCGAGCGTGGTCGGCTCGTTGCAGGTGCCCGACACCAGCAGGGTCGTGCCGGTCGGGTCCAGGACGGGCTGGCCGGTGATGCCCTCGGGGCAGAGCTGGGTGGCCGGTGTCGTCTCCCCGGTGGCCAGGTCGACCGCCCGCACCGTCACCCCGAGGTCGGTGTCGGTGACCCCGGCCAGGTAGGCGTAGTCACCGGTCGGACCGACGACCATGCCGGTCACCCCGCCGGGACCCTCGATGACGGTGGCCACGGTCTCGGCCGCGGTCGCCCCGGCCGGCACCCGCACCAGCCCGACCGCCGACCCGGTGGTGGTGACGTAGGCGGTGCCGTCGGGGCCGATGCCGAGGAAGCCGCCGAACTCCTCCAACCGGGGCAGCTCGACCGGTGCACCGACGGGAGCCAGCGCGGCGTCGTACCGCAGCAACTGGGAGGCCCCGGCGACGGTCACCGCGACCAGCACCCCGCCGTCGGGGGCGATCGCGACGTCGTCCACCCGCACCGGGTCGGGCTGCCCCGGCACGATCGCCGCCGGCTCGGTCAGCGGGACCGCCACCGACGCGAGCTGCCCACCGGTGGTGGTGTCGAGTAGGGTGAGCTGCAGGGCGCCGGTGGACTGCGGGAAGCCCTGGCTGCTGTCCCGCGGCGCGAGCGCCAACGCGGCCCGGCTCGCGTCCGCGCTGAAGCCGACGTCGGAGGACGACAGGCCGTCGGTCGGTGCCGGCCCGGTGATCGGCAGCACCTGCTCGGTGCCGTCCGGAGCCACCCGGACGACCGAGGGCACCGGGTTGTCCGACCCCGGTGCGGCCAGCGCGAGCAGCACCGCGGTGTCGTCGGGGGCCACCGCCAGCGCGGAGGCGGTGCCGTACTCCCGAGGGAGACCAGCGGGGCCGCCCCGGCCAGGTCCGGACCGCGGGAGAAGGCCGACGGCGAGCCGATCTCCCGGCCCACCAGCACCGGCGTCCCGGTGCTGTCCACCGCGGCGAGCTGGACGGCGAGGGTGCCACCGGTCTCGGCGAACCCCAGGTCGGTGGAGTCGGCCAGGGTCAGCAGGGCGTCCGCGGGAGGAGGCCCGGACGCGGCAGCGTCGTCCCCGCCCCCACCGCAGGCGGTCAGGGTGAGCAGGCAGACCAGGGCAGCGAGACGGGGGCGCACCGGTGCATGCTCGCAGCGTGACCCGCACCGTGCGACTCGCCTACGGCCGGACCGGACTGGCCGTGGAGGTCCCCGACGACGCCGTCGTGGTCACCCCGGTGCACCACGACGCCGCCCCCGACGTGCCCGCCGAGCTGCGGCGGGCGCTGCGCGAGCCGGTCGCCGGGCCGCCGTTGCGCGAGCGCGTCCGTCCGGGGCAGACGGTGGCGATCTCGGCCTGCGACGTCACCCGGGCCCAGCCCCGGCACCTGATGGTCCCGGCGGTGCTCGACGAGCTCGCCGGCATCGTGGACGACGCCGACGTGGTCGTGCTGGTCGCCACCGGCACCCACCGCGCCTCCACCCCGGCCGAGCTGGAGGCGATGTTCGGCCGTGCCGTGCTCGACCGGGTGCGGGTGGTCGACCACGACGCCCGGGCCACCGGCACGCACACCGACGTCGGCACCCACGGGGACGGCGTCCCGGTGACGCTGAACTCGCTGTGGGTGGACGCCGACGTGCGGATCACCACCGGGTTCGTCGAGCCGCACTTCTTCGCCGGCTTCTCCGGCGGCCCCAAGATGGTCGCCCCCGGACTCGCCGGCCTGGACACCGTGCTCGTGCTGCACGACGCGGCCCGGATCGGCAGCGACCGGGCCACCTGGGGGGTGGTCGAGGGCAACCCGGTGCACGACGACGTCCGGGCGATCGCCGCGGCCACCGGCACGACGTTCGGCCTCGACGTCATCCTCAATGCCGGCCAGCAGGTGATCGCGGCCTTCGGCGGTGACCTGCTGGCGATGCACGCCGCGGCCGTCGAGCGGGCCCGCGAGGTGGCGATGGCCCCGGTGGACGCGCCGTTCGACGTCGTCGTCACCACCGGGTCGGGTTTCCCGCTGGACCAGAACCTCTACCAGGCCGTCAAGGGCATGTCCGCCGCCGCGCAGGTGTGCCGGCCCGGCGGGCTGATCGTCTGCGCGGCCGCCTGCGAGGACGGCTTCCCCGACCACGGGTCCTACCGCGAGGTCCTCACCTCGGCGGGCAGTCCCGAGGAGCTGCTGGCGCTGATCGCGGCCCGGCCGGAGACGGTGCCCGACCAGTGGCAGGTGCAGGTGCAGGCCCGGATCCAGGCCGCGCACCGGGTCGCGGTGCACACCGACGGGCTGACCGCGGCCGACCTCGCCGAGGCCCACCTGGGCCACGCCCCGGACATCGCCGCGGCGATCGCCGAGGAGTCGGCGCGGTTGGGCCGGCCGGCGACGGTGTGCGTGCTGCCCGAGGGTCCGCAGACCATCCCCTACGTCAGGAGCTGACCGCCGCGGCCAGCTTCGGCAGGGTGCCGGCGATGCCCTCCAGGCTCCGTGCCGGGAAGCCCAGCCGGTCGAGCACCCAGAACACCGGCGCCGGGTAGCGGGTCGCGTCCCAGGTCTCGGTGACCCGGGTGCCGCCCTCGACCGGCGCCAGCTCGTAGCGCCAGCGGTGCAGACCGACGTGCCGCCAGGCGATCAGCCGGTCCGCCTCGAACTCGACCACCCGGTTGGTCACCCGGTAGCCCGCACCCATCCGCATGCCCATCCCGAAGCGGGCGCCCAGCGACAGCCGGTCGGGCCCCGACGTCACCTCCTGCACGGTGCCCGAGCCGTCGATCTCGGCGTGCCGGCGCGGGTCGGCCAGCAGGTCGAAGACCACCGACGGGGGAGCGGGGACGACGGCGGTGCCGGAGACGGAACGGGGGGCCATGACACCGACGCTACGAGCCCGCAGGTCGTTGGTGTGTGCACCTGCGCCACCGCGGGCAGGGACCAGCGGTTCAGACATCGATCGAGGAGGTCCTCATGGGGCTGTTCAGCGGACTGCTCAAGGGCAAGGCGGCCCAGAAGGCCATCCAGATGGCGCAGAAGCCGGAGAACCAGGCCAAGGTCAAGAAGTTCGTGGCCGACCGCCGGAACAAGGGCGGCGGCCGGGTCTGACCCGACGCGCGTGACCGACGGCCGTCGTCCCCTCCCGGGGGCGGCGGCCGTCGGCCGTGTGCGGGAGGGTGGGGGCATGACCGTCACCCCCCGCGAACTCGAGTCCGAGGTCACCCTGGTGACCGCAGCCAACCGCATCGACTTCCTGTCCCGACGGGACGCCGGCGTCGTGGAGAGCACCGCCCCGGCCGACGCCGACGACTTCCTGGCCGACCTGCGCAACACCGGCACCACGTTGGACCGGCACGAGGCCCTGGAGCTGCTGGCCCTGGGCGAGGTCGTGTTCCGCAAGGCGCACGACAGCCGGCACCTGGGCATGCACGCGGCACTCCGTGAGGGCGCCACCTGGGCCGACGTGGCCACTGCGCTGGACGGCGACGCCGGGCAGGCCTGGGACGCCCACCAGCGCTGGATCGCCGACCAGACCGCGCTGCACCTGCGCTCGGGCACCGGTGGCCTGGACGACGGCGCGGCCGCCACCGCGCGCACGCTGGCCGGGCCCCGCCCGTGACCGCCCCGGGCGCCCCGACCGAGGTGCTGGCCTGGTGGGCGGCGGGGGAGGAGCACCTAGCCACCGGGCTGGGCCGGCTCACCGACGAGGAGCTGGACACCCCGTCGCTGCTGCCCGGCTGGACCCGGCACCGGCTGCTGGCCCACGTGGCCCGCAACGCCGACGCCCTGGTCAACCTGCTGACCTGGGCCCGCACCGGGGTGGAGACCCCGATGTACGCCTCCGCCGACGCCCGGGCGGCCGGCATCGACAGCGCCGCCGCCCTGTCCCCGGTCGACCTGCGCAGCGAGGTGCTCGGTTCGGTGGTCCGGCTGGCCGCCGCCGTCGACGCCCTCCCGGACGACGCCTGGTCCGCGCAGGTGCGCACCGCCCAGGGCCGAGCCGTGCCGGCGACCGAGGTGCCGTGGATGCGCTGCCGCGAGGTGTGGGTGCACGCGGTCGACCTCGACACCGGCGTCGGCTTCGACGAGGTGCCCGAGGAGCTCGCCGCCGCACTGGTGGACGACGTGTTCCGGATGTGGGACCGCCGCGACGAGGTGCCCGACGTCGTCCTGTTCGCCGGGGACCGCACCTGGGGCACCGGAGCGCTGGCCGTCTCCGGCGAGCTGCCCGCCGTCCTGGCCTGGGCGACCGGCCGCTCCGACGGCGCCGACCTCACCGCCGACGGGCCCCTCCCGGTCCTGCCCGCCTGGCTCTAGGCCGCGCCGCCCGGGAATGCCACCGGGGGAGAGGTGTTCGACCGGAGGAGGGCCGCGAGGTCCTCCGCTCCGACCAGGAAGGCCCCACCCCCATGTCGTTCCCGCTCTCCGTCCTCGATCTGGCGCCCGTCGCCCCCGGCCAGACGGTCACCGACAGCATCGCCGCCAGCGTCGCTCTCGCTCAGCGCGCGGAGGAGCAGGGCTACACCCGGGTCTGGTATGCCGAGCACCACAACATGCCGAGCATCGCCTCCTCGGCCACCAGCGTGCTGATCTCCCACGTCGGGGCGCACACGAGGACGATCCGCCTGGGCGCGGGCGGGGTCATGCTGCCCAACCACTCGCCGCTGGTGATCGCCGAGCAGTTCGGCACCCTCGACGCGATGTACCCCGGCCGCATCGACCTGGGCCTGGGCCGCGCGCCCGGCTCGGACCAGAACACGATGTACGCGATGCGCACCGACCCGCGCTCCTCGGACCGCTTCCCGCAGGACGTGCTGGAGCTGCAGGCCTACTTCGCCGGTGACACCCGGGTGCCCGGGGTCGACGCCATCCCCGGCCGCGGCTCGCACGTCCCGCTGTACATCCTGGGCTCCTCGACCTTCGGCGCCCAGCTCGCCGCGGCCCTGGGCCTGCCCTACGCGCACGCCTCGCACTTCGCCCCGCAGGCGCTGCGGGCGGCCGTGGAGATCTACCGCCGGGACTTCCAGCCCTCGCTGCAGCTGCAGGCCCCGCACGTGATCGCCGGGGCCAACGTGGTCGCCGCCGACACCACCGAGGCCGCCCGCGCCGAGTTCGAGGGCATGCGCCGGATCCGGGCCACCTCGCTGTTCGGTCGCGGCAAGACCTTCACCGACGAGGAGGCGCAGCTGCTGCTGGACTCCGGTGCCGGCCGGCAGATCGACTCGATGCTCACCCACTCCGCGGTCGGCACGCCGTCGGAGGTGCGCGAGCAGCTCACCGAGTTCCGCCGGTTCGCCGACGCCGACGAGGTCATCGTCGGGCACGCCTCCTCCACGCTGGAGGGCCGGCTGCGCTCGACCACCCTGCTGGCCGAGGCGATGGAGACCGTCAGCGCCTGAGCGGTCTCACCAGGTCGCCAGTTCGGCGCAGGTCGGGCAGAGGTGTCCGATCTGCGCCGGGTCCGGCGGCCACGCGGCGTCGTCGTCGTGGGTGACGTAGGCGCCGCACAGGGCGTTGCGTCGTCCCCCGGCGGCACTGCCGATCGTGGCGTGCGCCGGGCCGATCAGCGTGGGCCGGGTGCCGCCGCCGACGAGCGAGCCGACCATCATCTCGGCGCGCGCCGTCCGGTAGCGGAAACCCATGCCCGGCAGCCTGCTCCGCAGGACGCGGTCGGCGGCGGAGGTCGGGGCGTGTCCCGCCCCAGCAGCCCCACCCGCCTCAGGGGTGGGCCGAGTCACGTGAGCCATCACACCGCTAGCAGGGTGCTTGCTGTGGTTAGCACTGGTGCACAGTGGGGACAACAAAACCGTCCCACCCACCGACCCTTGGAGTCCCCATGGCCGACACCACGATCCTGACCGCCCAGCTGCGCGCCCTCCTGCTGCTCACGCAGACCGAGGAGCAGGTCGCCCGCACCCGCGTCGCCCAGGCCCGTACCGAGGCCGTCCGCCGCGAGCTCCTCCAGAACGCCGACAACGCCGCCCAGCGCACCGAGGCCATCGCCGCCCAGCTGCGCTCCCTCGGTGGCGTGCCCGACGTCGTCACCCCCGCCCTCGGCCGCCTCGGCGCCGTGCTCAAGGCCACCGTCGAGCAGGCCGGCCCGCTCGACGAGGCCCTGCTGTCCGACCTCTCCCTGGAGCACCAGCTGCTGGACCGCGCCACCTACCTCAAGGTGCTCGCCCAGACCGCCGAGCTGCCCAAGGTCGTCCGGCTGGCCGAGCGGCTGATCACCGCCCACACCGCCACCGTGGAGTGGCTGACCGTCGTCGTCGCCGAGACCGCCCTCGGTGGCCCGGCTGCGCTGAAGGCCACCCCGCTGCAGCGTGTCGCCGGTGGTGCCACCCGCCTGGCCGCCTTCCCGGCCCGCTACGTCGCCGACTCGGTCAACAAGGTCATCGACACCACCACCCAGGCCTCCGACGCCGCGCAGGAGAAGGTCAACGCCGCCGCCGCCCGCGCGACCACGTTCGCCGGCGCCGTCCGCGAGTCCCTGGCCGTGGGCCGCAACGCCTCCCTCAAGGAGGCCGAGGGCCAGGCCGTCCGCGAGGACGCCCCCGAGACCGCCGAGGCGATCCACGAGGTGCGCACCGAGCTCGGTGCCCTCGACGCGGCCGAGCTGCCCGTGAAGGACTACGACACCCTTAGCGTCAGCAAGACCGTCGAGGCCGTGAAGGGCCTGACCGACGCCGGTGACCTCGAGGCCGTCATCCGCTACGAGGAGACCCACAAGGACCGCGCCTCGGTCGTCAGCGCCGCGCAGACGACCCTCGCCGCCCTGGCGAAGCAGGCCGTCGGCATCAGCTGACCCCTCAGCGCCGACACGGAGCGCCCTTCTCGTCATCGACGAGGAGGGCGCTCCTGCGTCAGTCGCCCTTGACGTTCACCACCTGGCGCAGGGTGTGGCGCACCTCGACCAGGTCCGCCGCGTCGGCCATCACCTGGTCGATCGGCTTGTAGGCGTCGGGGTGCTCGTCGAGGAACGCGTCCGAGTGCCCCCACGCCACCCCGGCCATCCGCTGGTCCAGGTCGGCCCGGTCGAACAGCTTCCGGGCCGCCGACCGCGAGTGGCTGCGGCCCGCGCCGTGCGGCGAGGAGTGCAGCGCCCGCACGTTCCCCAGGCCGGTGACGACGTAGGACGCCGCCCCCATCGACCCGGGGATCAGCCCGAGCTCACCCTCCCGCGCGGAGATGGCTCCCTTGCGGGACAGCCACACCTCCCGGCCGAAGTGCCGTTCGCGGGCGGTGTAGTTGTGGTGGCAGCCGACCGACTCCTCCCGGACGACGTCGACACCCAGGAAGCGACCCAGCTGGTCGAGCACCCGGTCCATCATCTCGTCCCGGTTGAGGAACGCGAACCGCTGTGCCCAGAACAGCGCCTCCAGGTAGGCGTCGAACTCCGGCTCGCCCTCCACCAGGTAGGCGAGGTCACGGTCGGGCAGGTCGATGAACCGCCGGCGGCACTGCTCCTGGGCGACCGCGATGTGCCGGGCGGCCAGCTTGTTGCCCACCCCGCGGGAGCCCGAGTGCAGGAACGCCCACACCCGGTCCTGCTCGTCCAGGGACACCTCGATGAAGTGGTTCCCCGAGCCGAGCGAGCCCAGCTGCAGCGGCCAGTGCCGGGCCACCGCGTCGGCCTGGTCGACCCCGGCCATCGTGCGCAGCTCGTCGACCCGCGGCGCCGCGGTCTCCCGCACCGTCTTGTTCTGCCGGCCGGCCGACAGCGGCACCGAGCGGCTGATCTGCTCGTGCAGGACCGCGAGGTCCCGCCCGGTCAGGTCGGCAGCGGTGAACTGCGTCCGGACGGCGGCCATCCCGCAGCCGATGTCCACCCCGACCGCTGCCGGGATGATCGCGCCGTCGGTGGGCAGCACCGAGCCCACGGTCGCGCCCCGGCCCAGGTGGGCGTCGGGCATCAGTGCCACGTGCGGGAACACGAACGGCATGGACGCGGTGCGCTCGGCCTGCTCCCGGGTGTTCTCCTCCAGGATCGACGCCCAGTTCAGCAGGCGTCCGTTGATCGTCTCCATGGTCCTTCCTCGTCGTCGAGCAGATGGGCAGCCGGCCGGCCGAGGAGTGAGTGAACCCGTCGTCCGCCCCCGGCGCCCCTGCTTTTCCGCCCCCGACGACGAGAAGCGCCCTTCTCGTCGAGGACGAGAAGGGCGCTCGTGGTGATCCGGGGTCAGGAGGTGGGGCGCTCGCCGAGGAGGTCGGGGGCGAGGTCGTCACGGTGGGCGTCCCAGGCCTGGGCGCCGGTGAGGCCGACGGCGGCGCCGATGTCGGCCCAGTCGGCGCCGGCGAGGCGGGCGGCGGTGACGGCTGCGGTGTCGCTCTCGTGGGCCTTGCGGGAGATGACCTCACCGAGGGCCAGGAGCTCCAGGGCCTCCTCGGTGTCCAGTGCGGTGGAGGTGGCGTGGAACTCCTGCCAGACCTCGGAGGCGGTGTTCGCCGGCGCCGGGGCGGTCGCCCGGGCGGAGTTCTCGCTGTCCTTGCGCGTGAGGTAGGACAACCGGTTGGCCGCGGCGCTCAGGGAGAGCTCGCCGTCGAGCACGTCGGGGGTGATGGTCACCTGCTCCAGAGTCCCCAGACACGCCGGACGTCGCTCGTCGTGCTCCAGAGTTCAACCGTTCGAGGACGCGACACCCCGGGCGAGGTGGCTCTGGGTACGCGCTGCGTCACCCGTGCGGAGGACCCCGGGTTCAGGATCGCGCTGCCCGGTCGATGACGGGAACGTGAGCTGGGTGACGAGACGAGCGCCGGGGCGGCTGGCTGCCGTGCTGGCCGACGGGGAGACCGTCGTCGCCGTCTCCGACTGCGTTCCGCTGGGCGACCTGGCCGAGGAGCCGGTGGAGGCAACCGTCCGGACCGCCGTGCTCACCGACCGGTCGCTGTACTGCAGCATCGGGGGCGCCGACGTCGTCCCGCTGCCCTTCGCCCGGATGCGCGAGCTCTCCCAGCGCGGCCTGGCACTGCTGTTCTTCCGGATCGACGACAGCCATGCCACCTGGGAGCTGCGCGACCACCGCTTCGCCGGCCGGGCCGAGCGCCGGTTCGCCCAGCACGGCCTGCTCGCGCACCGGGCCTGGGTGGGCACCGCGCGCGACCCGGGCCGGGAGCCCCCGGCCTTCCGGCACCACGCCCACCTCGACCTGCTCCAGCGGATCGCCGCCGGGGCCGACCCGACCGCTGCGGCCGCCGAGCAGCGGTCGCTGGTCGACCAGTTGGTCTTCGACACCACCGGTGACCGGGCGTCCTGCCGGGCCGCCCTGCGCCGGATCGGCGCCGTGCACCGCCGGTTGCAGACCGACCTCGCCCTGCTCGCCGACGCCGCCCCCAGCCTGGCGCCGGCCCAGCACGCGCAGGTGCTGCTCGATCAGCCCTCCCCGTGGGAGGGCCCCGTCGCCGACGTCGACGACGTGCCCACCGACGCCGAGCTCGCCGGGCTCACGCCCGACGGCCCGTTGCTGGTGACGTCCCGCCGCGCGTCGGGCTGAGAGCTACCAGCGCAGCGGGCGCATGGCCCGGGAGTCCGCCGTCCGGCAGGCTCGGCAGTGCCCCCAGGTCACCAGCGCAACGGGGGAGGTCTGCACCCCGCACTCGGGGCAGGCGGCCGCCTCGGAGTTCGTCTCCTGGGCGTGGCGCACCTCGGCGGTGCGTGCTCGGTGGATGGTCTCGTCGCCCTTGCAGGGGCAGCCGAGATGGTCGTCAGCGCAGCGTCCGAGACGTACGGCGATGGTGAACCTCCAGGTGTCGGGGTCGACGCTAGCCGTCTTCACGCGTCCGGGGCAGTCCCCGGGGTCGGATCGTGACCCGCGGGGGCGCCGTCGAGCGGGTCGATGCGGCGCAGGAACGAGCGGATCGCGAGGTGGTGGGACAACGACTCGCGGTGCTCGTCGCAGGCGGTCCAGACCTTCTCCCGGTCGGGGGTGTGCACCTTCGGGTTGTTCCAGACCAGCGACCAGACGGCGGGTGCGCGGCACCCCTTGGCCGAGCACAGCACGACGTCACTCACGCGGAGAGCGCCCCGACGGGGGCCGGGTCGAGCGCGGCGGCGAGCTGGTCGAGGTCCAGGTCGAGGGCCCGGGCGAGGGCGGCGACGGTGAAGAACGCCGGGGTCGGCACCCGGCCGCTCTCGATCTTGCGCAGGGTCTCCACGCCGATGCCGGAGGCCGCGGCGACCTCGGGCAGCGACCGCTCGCCGCGGGCGGCCCGCAGGTGGGCACCGAGGCGGTGGCCGCGGGCTCGTTCGTCGGGGGTGAGCGGGGGACGGACCATGGCCGTGATAGTAATACCGGGATAGTTGTCCCGCACGGAGGAGACCCGATGATCGAGCTGCGCACCCCCGGAGAGGTCGACGCGATGCGGGAGGCCGGTCGGGTGGTCGGCCGCGCGCTGGCCGCCGTCCGGGAGCACGCCGCGGTCGGCAGCACGCTGCGCGACCTGGACGAGCTGGCCCGCACGGTGCTGGCCGAGGCCGGGGCCACCTCGCCGTTCCTGGGCTACGCGCCCTTCCCGGAGACCCCGCCGTTCCCCGGCGTGCTCTGCCTGTCGGTCGGGGACGCGGTGCTGCACGGCATCCCGACCGACCAGCGGCTGGCCGACGGCGACCTGCTGTCGGTGGACTGCGGGGCGACGCTGGACGGGTGGACCGGCGACGCCGCCGTCTCCTTCGTGGTCGGGCCGAGCGCCGACCCGGCCGACCTGGCGCTGATCGCGACCACCGAGCGGGCACTGGCCGCGGGCATCGCCGCCGCGGTGCCCGGCGGGCGGCTCGGCGACGTGTCGGCCGCGATCGGTGCGGTGGGCCGGGCGGCCGGCGTGGGCATCGACACCGACTTCGGTGGGCACGGGGTGGGCCGCACCATGCACGAGGCCCCGTCGGTGCCCAACGAGGGGCGGGGCGGCCGCGGCCTGCGGCTGCGGGCCGGGCTGGTGATCGCGATCGAGCCGTGGTTCACCGCCGGCGGGGTCGACGGCTACACCGTGGACGACGACGGCTGGACGCTGCGCAGCGTGGACGGCAGTCCCGGGGCGCACGCCGAGCACACCGTGGCGATCACCGAGGACGGGCCCCGGATCCTGACGCTGCCCTAACGGGCGGCGGTGACGGCCTGGCCGGCGCCGAACCAGCTCTGCGGGGCGGCGGTCTCCACCACCCGCTTGCCCAGCGGGGCCAGGCCCACCGCGGCGAGCTTGAACGAGGCGATGCCGAACGGGATGCCGATGACCGTCAGGCAGAAGCCGATGCCCGAGATGACGTGGATGAGCGCGAGCCACCAGCCGGCGACGACGAACCAGACCACGTTGCCCACGGCGGAGGCCAACCCGGCGCGCGGGTCGCGGACCGTGGTGCGCCCGAACGGGAAGACCACGAAGAAGGCCAGCCGGAACGAGGCGATGCCGAACGGGATGGTCACGATGAACAGGCACGCGATGACCCCGGCCAGCAGGTAGGCGAGCGCGAGCACCCACCCCTGGAGGACCAGCCACACCAGGTTGAGCACGAGCCGCAGACCGTCCATGCAGGGCTCACGTCCGGCGTGGCGCGGGAGTTCCGCCCCGGGAGGGTGACTCTGTGCGCACGTCGTGTCGTCGCTGTGTCAGGTGACCGGCATGATGTCCCGGACTCACCGGTCCGACTGGAAGGCTCCACCTGATGACGACGCCCGGCCCGAACGACCCGACCGGCTCCGGTCCCCAGGACCCGAACGCCGGCCAGTCCGGCCAGGGCTGGGGTCAGCAGCCCCCGCCGTCCGGCCCGCCGCAGCCCGGCCAGGCCCCCCAGCAGTTCGGCCAGCAGGGCCCGCCGCAGTTCGGTCAGCAGGGCCAGCCCGGCCAGTTCGGCCAGCAGGGGCCCCAGCAGGGTCAGCCCGGCCAGTTCGGTCAGCCGGGCCAGCAGGGCGGCTTCGGCCAGGACCAGCAGGGTCAGCCCTGGGCCGGCGCCGGTGCCTCCGGCCAGGGCCCGGTGCAGCCGGAGAAGCCGAGCTGGAAGAAGCGCCTGCCGCTGGTCATCGGCGCCGTGGTCGTCGCCCTGGCCGTCGCGTTCGGCCGCAACGCCCTCGGTGGCGGCGGCGAGCCCGAGATCGGTGACTGCATCACCCAGGACGGCTCCAGCTACGAGACCGTGGACTGCGACGACGCCGAGGCCCAGTACCGGGTGATCGGCACCGACGAGGACATGACCCAGGCCGAGTTCTACGACGACCCGGACACTTGTGCCGCGGTGGCCGCGGAGTCCGACGCCGCCTCCGGTGTCGCGCTGTGGTCGGGCAGCGACCCCGACGAGGACGGCAGCGTCTACTGCGCCGAGGCCATCTGACCCCGGCACCCCCGTGTCGCCGAGTCGACTCGGCGACATGACAACAGCCCCCGCGGACCACGGTCCGCGGGGGCTGTCGTCGTCCTGGGGTCAGGAGGTGGGGATGGCCCCGACCAGGTCGTCGGCGGTGTACCCGCGCTCGGCGGCCAGCAGCTCGCGGGCGGCGTCGGTGCTGTCCCACACGTTCCACAGGAGCACGCCGCGCAGCCGGTCGCCCTCGAGGTAGTAGACGACGCCGGCCGCCTCCTCGCCGGTGCCGGGCGGGGTGGCCCAGTCGGTGACCAGGTCCAGCGAGGCGTCCAGCGTGCCCACCGCCTCGTACCCGGCGTCGAACAGGTCGGAGTAGAAGGACGGCGTGTGCGTGTAGGGCTCGGCGTCGCGGCCCAGGGTGTCGGCGGCCATCACCTTCCCGACCGCGGTGCCCATGTCGGTGGCGTTCTCCACGTGCTCCACCCGGGTGCGGCCCAGGATCGGGTCGGGCCAGTTGGCCACGTCGCCGGCGGCGTAGACGTCGGGGTCCTCGGTGCGGCCGAAGGCGTCGACCTCGACCCCGTCGGTCACGGTCAGCCCGGCGTCCTCGGCCAGGGTGGTGGCCGGGGAGATGCCCAGGCCCACCGCGACGCCGTCGACGTCCAGGGTGCTGCCGTCGTCCAGGGTCAGGTGCACGCCGTGCGCGTCCGCGGTGCCGCCGGTGACCCGGGTGCCCGGGCGCAGCTGCACGCCGCGGGCGGCGTAGGTCTTGCTGAGCTGCTCGGCCAGCGCGTGCGGGTAGGAGGCGCCGCCGACGAACTCCTGCGGGAAGACGAAGGTGACCCGGGTGTCGTTCTGCACCAGCGCCGCGGCGAGCTCGGTGCCGATGTAGCCACCGCCGACGACGGCGACGTGCCGCTGCTCCCCGGCCAGGCCCTGCAGCCGGCGGAAGTCCTCCATCGTGCGGAAGTGCACGATCCGGCTGTCGTCGGGTAGGTCGAGCTGCTTGGGGTGTCCGCCGGTGGCCAGCAGCAGCCGCCGGTAGCCGAAGACGTCGCCGTCCTCGGTGGTGGCGGTGCGGGCGGCGCGGTCGACCGAGCGGATCCGGGTGGCCGTGTGGAGGGCCGCCCCGGTCTCCTCGGTGCCCAGCCAGGACTGCTCGAGGGTGAACTCGGGGTCGGTCCACAGCTTCTTGGACAGCGACGGGCGGGCGACCGGGGGGTCGACCTCCTCGCCGACGATGCCGATGCTGCCGTCGGGGTCGAGCTCGCGGATGCCGCGGGCGGCGCTGTCGGCGGCCATGCCGGCGCCGATCACCAGGTAGTCGTAGTCACGTTGCACCACCGGGTCGTGCCCCGCCGGAGGGCTCAGAACACCTTGCCCGGGTTGAGGATCCCGTGCGGGTCGAGCGCGGCCTTCACCGCGCGGTGCATGTCCAGCACGGCGGGGGACACCTCGGCGGCGAGCCCGTCGCGCTTGAGCAGGCCGACGCCGTGCTCCCCGGTGACGGTGCCGCCCATCTCCAGCGCGGCGGCGATGATCTCGTGGAAGGCCAGCTGCGCGCGGTCGCGGGCGGCGTCGTCGCCGGGCGGGGTGCTCAACAGCGGGTGCAGGTTGCCGTCTCCGGCGTGCGCGATGTTGGCGATGAGCACGTCGTGGGCCTTCCCGATGGCCTCGATCCGGCCGAGCATCGCCGGGACGGCGGCCTTGGGCACGCAGACGTCCTCGGTGAGCAGCGGGCCCAGCCGCTCCAGCGCGGGGTAGGCCAGCCGGCGGGCGCTGAACAGCGCGTCGGCCTCCTCGGCGTCGGTGGACACCGCGGCCCAGGACGCACCGGCGGAGGAGAAGGCGGCCAGCATCTGCTCGGCCTCGACGTCGCCGGCGGCACCAGGGGTGTCCACCCGGCCCAGCAGCACGACCTCGGCGTCGGCGGTGAGGCCCATGTTCTTCCAGGCGTCGACGGCGGCCAGGCAGTGCCGGTCGACCAGCTCGAGCGCCGACGGGGTGAGCCCGGCGGCGGCGACGGCGGTGACCGCCTCGCCGGCGGCGACCACGGAGTCGAAGTAGCCGGCCACGGTGCGCTCGGGGTCGCGCAGCGGCCGCAGCTTCACGGTGACCTCGGTGACGATCCCGAGAGTGCCCTCGCTGCCGACCATGAGCCCGGTCAGGTCGTAGCCGGCGACGCCCTTGGCGGTGCGCCGGCCCAGCCGGACGAGCTCACCGGTGCCGGTGACCACCTGCAGGCCGATCACGTAGTCGCGGGTCACGCCGTACTTGACGCAGCACAGCCCGCCGGCGTTGGTGGCGACGTTGCCGCCGATCGTCGACCAGGGGGAGCTGGCCGGGTCCGGCGGGTACCAGAGGCCGTGCCCGGCGACGTGGGCGCGCAGGTCGTCGTTCACCACGCCGGGCTGGACGACGGCGAACCGCTCCAGCGCGTCGACCTCCAGGACGGCGTCCATCGCCTCGAGCGAGACGACGACCGAGCCGGCCGTCGCGTTCGCGCCCCCGGACAGCCCGGTGCCCGCGCCCCGGGGGACGACCGGCACCCGGTGGGCGATGCAGGCCCGGACGACGGCCTGCACCTCCTCGGCCGTACGCGGCCGGACGGCGGCCAGCGGCAGTTCCCAGGGCGCCCACTCCGCCTCGTCGGAGGCGTAGGTGACGAGCACGTCGGGGTCGGTGATCAACCGCTCGGCGGGGAGGGCAGCACGGAGCGCCTCCACCACCGTCCCGAGGTCGGTGTCGACTGCCATGTGGTCCTCCGTGGGTCGGCCGCGCCAGCAGCCCCGACCGTACGTCTCACGCGTCGGGCGTGTGCTCCTCCAGGGTGATCGCCGCGTTGACCAGCGCCAGGTGGCTCAACGCCTGCGGGAGGTTCCCCAGGAAGGCGCCGTCGGCCGGGTCGAGCATCTCGGCCAGCACCCCGACGTCGTTGGCGGTGTCGGACAGCTCGTCCATCAGCGCCCGGGCCTCCTCGCCGCGGTCGCACAGCTGCAGCGCCGAGACCATCCAGTAGGAGCAGGCCAGGAACACGCCCTCCTCCGCGGCCATCCCGGTGTACCGGTACAGGTGCGGGCCGGCGCCGAGCTCGGCCCGGAGCGCGTCGAGGGTGTCGCTCATCCGCTCGCCGCGGTCGAAGCCGCTGATCGCGTGGAGCAGGATCGAGCAGTCCAGCGCGTCGGTCTCCGGGTGCATCCGGTAGGCCCGCCGGTCGTCGTCCCAGGCGTGCTCGTCGACCCAGTCGCGGATGCGCCGGGCCTCGGCCTTCCAGCGGGCCGGGTCGCCGGGGATCTGCCCGGCCTCGGCGAGCTCGACGGCCTTGGTCAGCGCCTGCCAGCAGCCCAGTTTCGAGGTCGTGTAGTGCTGCGGGTCGTGCAGCTCCCACATGCCGGCGTCCTTCTGCTGCCACCGGTCGCAGGCGGTGTCGGCGACCTCGGCGAGCATCCGGCCGGTCTCGGCGTCGAGCACGTTCCCGTTCTCCACGTACAGCCCGACGATGGAGAACAGGTCGCCGTAGACGCCGAGCTGCAGCTGGTCGGCCGCGGCGTTGCCGACCTGGACCGGGGTGACGCCGCGCCAGCCGGGCACGTCGGGCTCGGTGACGCCGGTGGGCAGCTCGCCGTCGAGGGTGTAGCAGACCCGGGGCTCGGGACCGTGCCGGCGGATGGTGTCCAGCAGCCAGCTCATCGCGCCGTGGGTCTCCTCGCGCAGACCGAACCTGAACAGCGCGGTGAGGGCGTAGGCGGAGTCGCGCACCCAGGCGAAGCGGTAGTCCCAGTTCTTCCCGCCGGTCAGGTCCTCGGGCAGGGACGTCGTCCCGGCCGCGACCATGGAGCCGCTGGGGGAGTGGATGAGCAGCTTGAGCGCCAGCGCGCCGCGCCGGACCTCCTGGTCGTAGCGGCCCTCCCAGCGGAACGCCTCGCTCCAGGCCTCCCAGTTGGCGATCGTCCGGTCGATGCCGGCGTCGACGTCCTCGGGGCGGGCCAGGAACAGCGGTTCGCGTTCGGTGGCCACGAGCCCGAGCAGGTGCCGCGACCCCGGGGAGGTCGTGTAGTCCACGTCGATCCGCTGCTCGCCGACCTCGACGAGGGTGGAGCCGGAGGTGCGCACGGCCATGGTCAGGCCGTCGACGCGCAGGACGGCGCCGTGCTGGGTGTCGTGCACCCAGGGGGAGACGGTGTTCAGCGCGGTGCCGGGCCGGACGGCGGCGTGCAGCGTGACCTCACCGGTCAGGCCCTCCACGCGGCGGGCGAGCTCGGCCCAGGGCAGCCGGCCGGCCACCCCGGTGTTCATCGCGTCGGTGACCCGGGCGCTGCCGGTGGCGGTGTGGAACGTCGTGGTCAGCACGTTGGTGCGCGGGACGTAGCTGCGCTCGACGGTGAACTCGGTGGTGGGGCGCAGCTCGATGCACCCGCCGTGCTCGGCGTCCAGGACCGCGGCGAAGACCGGCGGGGAGTCGAAGGAGGGCAGCGGCAGCCAGTCGATCGAGCCGTCCCGGGCGACGAGGGCGATGGTGCGGCCGTCACCGATGGCGCCGTACGTGCGCAGGTCGGCGTAGCCCTGGGTGTCGCGTTCGGTGACCGGGGCGGGGCCCGCGTGCCCCCACCGCAGGGCGGTGGGGGCAGCGGAGGGAGCAGGTGTCACGGAGTGGGCATCCCGCCGTTGACGTTCAGGGTCTCCCCGATGACGTAGCCGGACTCGGCCGAGGCCAGGTACACGTAGGCACCGGCGAGCTCGGCCGGCTGCCCGGCGCGCCCCAGCGGGGTCTCCTTGCCGAACTCCGGCAGGTTCTCCGGGGGCTGGCCGCCGGAGGCCTGCAGCGGGGTCCAGAACGGGCCGGGCGCCACGATGTTGACCCGGATGCCCTTCGGGGCCAGCTGCTGGGCCAGCGCCTTGCTGATCGTGTTGATCGCGGCCTTGGTGGTGGCGTAGTCGACCAGGCCGGGGGCGGGGGAGTAGGCCTGGATCGAGCTGGTGGTGATGATCGTGGAACCGGCCGGCAGGTGCGGCACGGCCTCCTGCACGACCCAGAAGACCGAGTAGACGTTGGTCTTGAAGGTCTGGTCGAACTGCTCGCTGGTCAGGTCGGCCAGGTCGTCGACCCAGGTCTGCTTGCCGGCGACGAGCACGAGGGCGTCCAGGCCGCCGAGCGCCTCGACGGCGGTGGCCACGAGAGCGCGGGCCTCGGACTCGACCGACAGGTCGGCGGGGGCGAGCACGGCCTTCCGGCCGGCCTCCTCGACGAGCTTCGCCACGTCCTCGGCATCGGACTGCTCTGTGGGCAGGTAGTTCAGGACGACATCGGCACCCTCGCGGGCGTAGGCGATCGCGGCGGCCCGGCCGATACCGGAGTCGGCGCCGGTGATGAGCGCCTTGCGGCCCTCGAGCCGACCGGACCCGCGGTAGGTGCTGTCGCCGTGGTCGGCGCGGACGTCGAGCTCGGTCTCCAGACCGGGGGCGTCGATGCCCTTCTCGGGGTACCCGTCGGTGCGGTACTGGTCGACGGGGTTGGTGAAGGTGTACTGGTCGGACACGGGGCGAGCCTCCGGAGCGGTGGTCTGACTGGGGCTGGCCGCTGGTGGCTGAACGGTCCTGTCCTTCCTTCCCCCCGGGGGGTGGGCTCACACCGACGGACCCACGTGGTCCCCCACACGGGGCCACTACCCTCGGCGCCGTCCCCAGCAGGGCCCGTCCGGGCACCGGGGGACGACGGAGGACACACGTGAGCACGCCGACCGGAGGCCAGCCGCCGCAGGGACCGTGGGATCCCCGGGACCCGCAGGGCCCTCAGAACCCACAGCAGGGACCGCCGCAGGGCCCGCCGCCGTGGGCCGGGCAGGTCGCCCGCGGTCAGGGGCCGGTCGGTCCGCAGGGCGCCCCGCGGCCCCCGCAGTCCGGGTTCGCCAGGCTGCTGATCCCGATCGCGCTGGTCGTGGCGGCGCTGAGCGTCGTCGGGCTGTTCCTGATCAGCCAGGGCTCCTCGACCGAGGTCGGGGACTGCGTGGCCCGCGGCGCCGACGACGGCATCGAGACGGTCTCCTGCGACTCCGCGGACGCCGACTACCGGGTCGCCAGCGTGCTCGAGGGCTACCTCTCCACCGAGGCCCAGGACGCCTGCCTGCGCGCCGTGCCGGAGAGCACCGCCTCCTACTTCGAGGGCAGCACCGGCGAGCGCGGCACCGTCCTCTGCCTCACCGGGGTCTGAGCCTCAGGCCCGCGGGGGAGCGGTCGACCCGCGTTCCACCAGCCGGGGCGCGGTGCGCTCCTCCGTGGGCTCGGGCGGGCCGTCGTCCCCGGTGAGCTGGGCGAGCAGCAGCTCGGCGGCCCGGGTGGCCAGCAGCTCGGCCTGGTTGTCCACGATGGTCAGCGGCGGGGACCAGAAGTCCCAGAACGGCTCGTCCTCGGTGCAGATGACCGACAGGTCGCCGGGGACGTCGACAGCGCTGCGGCCGAGCACCGGCAGCACGCCGAAGGACGCCTCGTGGTTGGTGACCAGCAGCGCCGTCGGGGGCTCGTCCCGGGCCAGCAGGACGCCGGTGGCGTCGATGCCGAAGCGGGCGTCGAAGGCGCCCCGGTGGACCAGCTCCTCGTCGACCGGCACGCCCGCGGCGGCCATCGCCGAGACGAACCCCGCGTGGTGCAGACGGCCGGAGGTGACGTCCGGCGGGCCCTCGATCGCGGCGATCCGGGTGTGGCCCAGGGACAGCAGGTGCTCGGTGGCCATCCGGGCGGCGGTCTCGTAGTCGCTCATGACCGAGGGTGCCCGGGCACCGGGCACCTGCCGGTTCATCGTCACGACCGCGCGGCCCTCGTCGACCAGGGCGTTCACCAGGTCGCCGTTGGCCCCGGACCCGGCGACGACGACGCCGTCGAGCCGGTGCGCCCGCACGGTCTCCAGGAAGGCCGCCTCCCGGGCAGCGTCGCCCCCCGTCGTGCAGATGAGCACCTGGTGGTCGTGCTCGGCACCCCAGGCCTGCAGCGTCTCGGCGATGACGTGGAAGGTGGCGTTGCGCAGGTTGTTGACCACGAGCCCGATCAGCCGGGTGCGCCGGGTGCGCAGCGCACTGGCCATCCGGTCGGGCTGGTAGCGCAGGTCCGAGGCAGCGGCGGCGACCCGCTCCCGAGTGACCGGCAGCACCGAGGGGTGCCCGGACAGGGCGCGGCTGGCGGTGCTGGTGCTGACCCCGGCCCGGGCAGCCACGGCAGCGAGGGTCACGGGCACTCCCGGTGCTTACCGGCCCCGGTGGACTCCCAAACTCCCGGCCGTACGCCGTAAGGGGGTCGGGACTGTCGGACCCCCGTCCTATCGTCCGCCCGTGGAACCCGCACCGGTCGACCTGGCCCGCGCCCCGGCGGCCAGCTCGGCCGCCGTGCGCGACCGTTTCCGCCGGCAGGGACGGCGGGACACCGCACCCGAGCTCGCGCTGCGGCGCCGGCTGCACGCCCGCGGCGTGCGCTTCCGGGTCGACGTCCGGCCGGGCCGGGGCACCCGGGCCCGCGGCGACCTGGTGTGGAAGGGGCGGCGGCTGGTGGTGTTCGTCGACGGCTGCTTCTGGCACGGCTGTCCGACCTGCGGGCACCTGCCGAAGCAGAACGCCGGCTGGCGGGTGCTGCGGTTCTGGGAGCACCAGAACCCCGACGAGGTGGCCGACGCCGTGTGTCGTGCACTCGGACGGGGACTGGTGACCAGAGGTGATCAGGCGATACCGTGACGTCACGGAACTGCAGCGGGTGGAACCGGACGGGTGGGGGTGGCACGTGAGCGGACGGGTGGTGGGCCGGGACGAGCCGGCCTCGGTCGTCGCCGCGCGCCAGCTCGCCGCCGAGGCGTACGAGGGCCGGCACGCCCGGTCCGAGCGCGACCGCTCCGACCGTCGCCCGCAGTCGGCGCGCGGCCGGGCCGAGACGGCCGGTCGCCGGGCGGCACTGGCCCGGCACGGGAACGGCTGATCCACCGCAGCTGAGCGGTGGGACGTCGACGGCCGGGGGAGAGACCTCCCGGCCGCCGACGTCGGACCCCCCACAGAGGTCCCACCGTGAGCCAGGCCCACGGCTGCCCGGGGTTCGGGCCCGGGCGCCGGATCGGTTCACCCGCGGCCAAGGGCCTCCAGCACCGGTCGCTCGACCGGCGTGGGCGGGGTGGCCCGGCCGGCGGCGGGGGAGAGGTCGAGCAGCCCGGTGGCCGACAGCGGTGGTTGGGCCATGAACCGGGCCGGGGCGTCGGGTCCGCCGCGGTGCGGCTGGGCGGCGTGCACCAGGAACGGGTGGACGAGCCACACGTCGCCGGCGCGACCGGTCGCCAGGGCCACCTCCCGGTGTCGGCTGGCGGCCTCGGCGTCCGGCGACACGTCCATCACCGAGCGGCCGTCGTCCCCGGCGTCGACCAGCAGGGGCGGCACGTCGCGGTGCGAGCCCAACCGCACCCGGGTGGGGGCGTCGTCCGGCCCGACGTCGGAGAACAGGAAGAGCATCAGCAGCGCCCGGCCGCGGCAGGCCAGGTTGGTCCACCAGCCCTCGGCGGCCCGGGCCGGGTCGTCCGGGGCGAAGCCGCCCTCGATGTGCCAGCCGGCGTCACCGGGGTCGCGGTCGCGGTCGGGCTGCGGGAAGCGCACCGGCCAGGAGCCCAGGCCGAACGGCGCGCTCCAGCGGCCCTCGCCGGCGAGCTGGTCGAAGGCGGTGTGCAGCCGGGTGGTGTTGCCCGCGGCGACGAAGGGCGGCTCGGCGGACCAGTCCAGCCGCAGCACCGGGTCGGTCCAGGTGCTGCGGTCGGTGGGGTCCAGGCCGGGGTGGCGGGCCTGCAGGTCGCGCCACAGCAGCCGTCGTCCGCGCTCGGCGAGGACGGCCGGGAAGGCGCCCTCCACCAGCACGGCTCCGTCGCGTTCGAAGGTGGCGACCTGGTCGGGGGTGAGGCCGTCGTCCATGCCGCGATGGTCCCGCGTGCTCGACCGGCGTGCCTCACCCCCGCGGGTCAGGTGACCTTCTGGCTGTCGGTCAGCCAGCCGGCGAGGCGCTCCATGTAACCGGCCTGGGCCGGGTAGTCCATGCCCTGGTACTCCCACGGGTGCACCTGGTCGGCCTGCACCGCGGGCAGCAGCCCGTAGGTCGGCTGGGTGGCCATCTCCTCCGGGGTCATCGCCCCGCGCAGGCTGTAGAGCAGCACGTCACTCGGGTAGTCGGTGATGGACTCCCAGCCGGCGGTCTGCCAGTAGTACTCGGAGCCGCCCGGGTCGACGAACTGCACGCCCAGGTCGGAGTAGAGCCGCAGCGAGGGGTCGTCGGCGGCCTTGGCCATGTAGAAGCCCTCGCCCGCGTAGGCGGCGACCGGGAGGACGGTGACCCCGCCGGCCGCGGCCTCGGTGAGCGCCGCGGCAGCGTCGTCGTAGTCGGCGCGCAGGTCGGCGATCTCGCCCTCGTCGGCGCCGAGGGAGACGGCGAGGTCGGCAGTGCGCTCGATGACGTCGGCGGCCGAGCCGGACCAGGCGATGGCCACGATCGGGGCGATGGCCTCGAGCTGCTCCTGCTGCTCCATCGAGGCGATGCCGTACAGCGGCTGCTCGAGGTCCAGGGTGCCCTCGGTGTCGGTCGGGTAGACCGAGGTGACGATGACGTCGGGGTCGGCGGCGGCCAGGGCCTCGAGGTCGATCTCGCCGTAGGTGGTGCCGGCGATCTCCACGTCGGACAGGTCCCGGTCGGCGAAGGAGACGTCGTCGGCGGCCGAGGTCTGGCCGAAGGTGGCGACCGGCGCGATGCCGTAGTTCCACAGCGAACTCACGACGTCGTTGATGCCGGCGACCCGGTCGGGGGCCTCGTCGAGGGTGACGGTGACGCCCCGGTCGTCGGTGAACTCCCAGCCCGCGTCGGCCGCGGCCGCGGGCGCGCCGTCGTCACTGCTGCCGCAGCCGGCGACCGCGAGGGTGAGGCCGGTGGCCAGGATGCCGCCGAGCAGGCGGCGAGGGGTGCTGCGCACGTGCGCTCCCGAGGTGGGACGGGGTGGTTCCCCGCGATGGCTGGTTAGGCTAACCTCACTTTGGAACGGACAGGCACATCGACCCCGGGAGCCCGCGTGACCAGCACCGTCGAGACCCTGCAGCCGGTCTACCGCTTCTTCACCGCCTCCGTGGCGCGCACCGAACGGCTGTCCCCGAGCTTCCTGCGGGTCACCCTGACCGGTCCGGAGATGGCCGACTTCGGCTTCGCCGGCGACGACCAGCGCTTCAAGCTGATCCTGCCCAACGGCGGGGAGTCGGTCGGCGACCTGCTCGCTGCCGCCGGGCCCGACTGGTACGTCCGGTACTGCGCGATGCCCGAGGAGACCCGGCCGCACCTGCGCACCTACACCGCGCGGGCGTTCCGGCCCGAGGTCGCCGAGCTCGACGTCGACGTCGTCCTGCACGGCATCGCCGAGGACGGCACCCCCGACGCGCACGCCGGCCCGGCCGCCACCTGGGCCGCGAGCGCCATCCCCGGCTCGGAGATCGTGCTGTTGGGCCCCGACCGCCCGGGCACCGGCCGCGGCTGGGGTGTGGAGTGGACCCCGCCGATCGAGGCCGACACCCTCTTCCTGGCCGGCGACGAGACCGCGGTGCCTGCCATCGCCGGCATCCTGGAGTCGCTGGAGCCCGGGCCGCGGGTCGTCGCCGTGCTCGAGGTGCCCGAGGCGGGGGACTTCCTGCCGCTGCACCTGCCGGCGGGGGCCGACGTGCGCTGGCTGGCCCGGGGTTCCCGCCCGCGCGGCGAGCAGCTCGGCATCGCGGTGCACACCGCGCTCTGCGAGCTGGGCATCGCCCGCTCGACGCCCGGGGTCGACCCCGACGACGTCGACCTGACCGACGGCATCCTCTGGGAGGTGCCCGAGGCCGGCGCCCACACCCGCTGTTACGCCTGGCTGGCCGGTGAGGCCGGGGTGGTCAAGAAGCTGCGCCGGCACCTGGTCCGCGACCTCAACGTCCCCCGCGAGGCGGTGGCGTTCATGGGCTACTGGCGCGAGGGGTCCCGCGGCTGACCGTCCTGCTGGTCGACGTCGCCAACGTCGTCGGCTCCCGGCCGGACGGCTGGTGGCGGGACCGTGCCGGTGCGACGTCGCGGCTGCTGACCCGGCTGGCCGCCCTGCCGTGCACGGTGGTGGCGGTGGTCGAGGGCGCGGCCCGGGACGTGCCCGAGGTCGACGGGGCGCGGCTGGTGCGCGCACCCGGCAGCGGGGACGACGCCCTGGTGTCCGCGTGCGGTGAGCTCGGTGACGACGTGCTGGTGGTGACCGCCGATCGCGGTCTCCGGGCCCGGCTGCCCGCGGGGGTGCGGGTGGCCGGGCCCGGCTGGCTGCTCGGGGAGCTGCCGGACTAGACCGCGGTGAGCGTGATCCGCTGCGGGGCGGGCTTGCGGTTGGGCAGGGTCGCGACGAGGGCCAGGACGAGGGCGACGCCGTCCTCGATCACCGCGGCCTGCCAGTCCGGCACCCGCTTCGAGGCCCAGGTGCGCCAGCCCAGCCCACCCCAGGAACCGGCGGCCGCCCCGGCCATGCCGGCCAGGATCGGCAGTGCGGCGTTGGCGTCCTCGCGGGCGGCCAGCGCACCGGCGCCACCGGCCGCCGAGGCGAAGCGCAGGGGCAGGCCCTGGGCGCTGGTGCGCGCCGGGGTGCCCTCGAGCTTGTCGGCGTAGACCTCGGCGCCGATCGCGCCCAGCGCGCCGACCTTGCGCAGCGCGCCGCCCTCGGGATTGGTCAGCGCAGGGGCCGACAGCCCGAGCGAGCTGCGGCAGCCGGTGGCGACGCCGAGCAGCGCCGACCGGACGGTGAGCCCGGCACCGGCCGCCTTCTTCGGGAACTCCTTCGGGGTCGGGATCGCCTCGACCACGGCCTGCACGGCAGCGCCGTAGGCCAGGTGGGGGAGGGCGTCGGAGACCCAGTCGCGGGAGGACCACTGGCGGGGGTCGTCGACGCCGAGGGCGGCGGTGGCGCCGTCGGTGAGCGCCATCGCGGCGGCCCCGGTGGCCACGGCGCCGACGGCGCTGGGCAGCCGGACGCCCGCGGCTCGGGCCAGGCTGGCGAGCACGCCCACGGCGACGCCGTTGCCGATGCCGCTGAGGGCGCCGAGGGCGGTGCGGCGGTTGTCCCGCTCGCCCCGCCTGCCGGGGACCTTCGTCCCGGCGGCGTCGGCGATCGCGTCGACGGTCTTGTCGGGCGTGGAGCTGGCATCGCGGCCGCGGACGGCCATGTCGAGGTAGGTGACGGCATTGAGGACGGTGGTGCCGGCCGCGCCAGCGGCCAACCCCCGTGAGAAGGACCCGGTCATGGCCTGACCCTGCGGCCCCCGGGTGGGGGCGGCAACCGGTGGCCCGGCTCACGTGCGGACCATCACGGCTCCCACCTGGGCGTTTCAGGAGCTTTCGCCGGTCTCGGCTGGCACCGTGGGGATCTGCGCCCGAGGTCGTGTGCCCACCTTCCGCCACCCGCGCCCCCACTCTCCAGCGAGGTCCCCCGTGTCTGCACCCTTCTTCCTGCGTGCCCGCGAGCCGGTCGCCGGTCTCGTCCGCACCGCTGCCAGCCGCGCGCCGCTGCCCTCCCTGGGCCGGCTGCGCACCGCCGTCTGCGCACTGTTCGCCCTCGACGGCTTCGTCTTCGGCTCCTGGGCCGCCCGGGTGCCCGGGGTCAGCGCGCAGGTCGGCGCCGACCACAGCACGCTCGGCCTGGCCCTGCTCTGCCTGTCCCTCGGCGCGCTGGCCGTGATGGCCGTGACCGGCGCACTGGCCGCCCGGCTCGGCGCCGGCCTCGTCGCCTCACTGGCCGCCGTCGCGCTGTGCGTCGGCGCGGTGCTGCCCGGCCTGGCCACCTCGGTGCCCCAGCTGTGCGCGGCACTGCTGGCGTTCGGCGCGGTGACCGGCATGGTCAACGTGGCCGCCAACTCCGTCGGCGTGCAGGTCGAGGGCCGGGCCCGGCGCCCGCTGCTGTCCGGCATGCATGCCGCGTTCAGCTTCGGCGGCCTCGGCGGCGCCCTGGTCGGCGGCCTCGCCGCGGCCCACCTGGACGTGCTGCCGCACTTCGTCGTCGTCGCCGGACTGGGCCTGCTGGTCACCGCCTGGGTGGTGCCGGTGCTGGTCGGTGCGGACGGCGACCCGGCCGTCGCCCGGGAGCCCGTGGTCCGTCGTTCCTCATCGTCCGCGGCCCGGCCCACCGCAGCGCTCGTGGTGCTCGGCGCGATCGCCGGGGCGACCGCCTACGGCGAGGGCGCGTTGACCGACTGGGGTGCCCTGCACCTGCGCGAGGACCTCGGCGCCTCCTCCCTGCTGGGCGCCGCCGGGTACGCCGGCTTCGCGCTCACCATGGCCTGCGGGCGGCTGGCCGGCGGGCAGCTGGTGACCCGGTTCGGGGAGCGCCGGCTGCTGGTCGGTGGCTCGCTGCTGGCCGCGGTGGGTGCGCTGCTGGTGGTCGTGCCGTCGTCGGTGCCGGTGGCCCTGGCCGGCTTCGGCCTGGTCGGGCTGGGCCTGGCCAACGTGTTCCCGCTGGCCATCGCCCGCGCTGGTGCGCTCGGTGGCGCCTCGGGCATCGCGCTGGCCACGACGGTGGGCTACACCGGCCTGCTGGGCGGGCCGCCGGCGATCGGCTTCCTGGCCTCGACCGCCGGGCTGCCCGTCGCACTGGGCACGGTGGCGCTGCTCGCGGTGGTGGCCGCCGTGCTGACCCTGACGCTGGACGGCGCGACGGTGCGGATGCCGGCGCTGCGTCGTCCGGCGTGGACCGACGTCCTGCCGGTCGTCGTCCCGGTGCGCCGCGGCGCCGGCGTGTACGCCCGCGACCTGCGGCTGCTCGCGGTCAGCTGAGCCCGCCCGGCCTCGGTTTCCCGCCGCAGGGGACGCTGGCCCGATGACCGACGACCCGTACGTCCGCGTCCGGGGAGCCCGGGAGCACAACCTGCAGAACGTGGACGTCGCCGTCCCGCGGGACTCCCTCGTGGTGTTCACCGGGGTGTCGGGGTCGGGGAAGTCGTCGCTGGCGTTCGGCACGATCTACGCCGAGGCGCAGCGCCGGTACTTCGAGTCGGTGGCCCCGTACGCCCGACGGCTGATCCAGCAGGTGGGCGCCCCGACGGTCGAGGAGATCACCGGGCTGCCGCCGGCGGTGGCGCTGCAGCAGAGCCGGGGGACGCCGAGCAGCCGGTCGACCGTCGGCACGGTGACGACGCTGTCGAACTCGCTGCGGATGCTGTTCTCCCGTGCCGGTGAGTACCCATCGGGTGCGGGGCGGCTGGACTCCGACGCGTTCTCGCCGAACACCGCCGCCGGCGCCTGCCCGGAGTGCTCGGGGCTGGGCACGGTCTACGAGGTCACCGAGCAGACCCTGGTGCCCGACCCGTCGCTGAGCATCCGGGACGGCGCGGTCGCGGCGTGGCCCGGTGCCTGGCACGGCAAGAACCTGCGCGACATCCTCACCGAGCTCGGCCACGACATCGACCGGCCCTGGCGGGAGCTGCCGGCCGACGAGCGGGACTGGATCCTGTTCACCGACGAGACGCCCGAGGTCACCGTGCACCCGGTGCGCGGACCCGGGCAGATCCAGCGCGACTACACCGGCCGCTTCCAGGGCGCCCGGGCCTACGTCATGCACACGCTGGCGAACACCAAGAGCCCGACGCTGCGCCGCCGGGTGCTGCAGTACGTGCAGACCAACCCGTGCCCGGTGTGCGGTGGCAGCCGGCTGCGCCCGGAGTCCCTCGCCGTCACGGTCGCCGGGCGGAGCATCGCCGAGCTGACCGCGCTCCCGATGACCGACCTGGTCCCGGTGCTGCTGTCGGTCTCACTCCCCGAGGTGGGTGCGGGCATCGTCGCCGACCTGGTCGACCGCATCCAGGTGCTCGTCGACCTCGGCCTGGGCTACCTGGGGCTGAACCGGACGACGCCGACGCTGTCGCCGGGGGAGTTGCAGCGGCTGCGGATCGCCACCCAGCTGCGCTCGGGGTTGTTCGGCGTCGTCTACGTGCTCGACGAGCCCTCGGCCGGGCTGCACCCGGCGGACACCGAGCAGCTGCTCACCGTGCTCGACCAGCTCACCGCCGCGGGCAACTCGCTGTTCGTGATCGAGCACGACATGGCGCTGGCCCGGCGGGCGGACTGGATCGTCGACGTCGGCCCGCACGCCGGCGTGCACGGCGGCCGGGTGCTGTACAGCGGTCCGGTGGCCGGGCTGGCGGACGTCGAGGAGTCGGTGACGCGTCTCTTCCTGGCTCCCCGCGCGCCCGTCGCTCGGCCGCGGCGAGAGCCGGCCCGGTGGCTGACCCTGTCCGGCGTCACCCGGCACAACCTGCGGGACGTCGAGGTGCGGTTCCCGCTGGGGGTGCTGACGGCGGTCACCGGGGTGTCCGGGTCGGGGAAGTCGACGCTGGTGAGCCAGGTGCTGGCCGAGGTCCTGTCGGGGGAGTCCGACGTCCGGGCCGAGGGCGTCGACGCCGTCGACCGCCTGGTGCGGGTGGACCAGAAGCCGATCGGCCGGACGCCGCGGTCGAACCTGGCCACCTACACCGGCCTGTTCGACGCCGTCCGGACGCTGTTCGCCGCCACCGACGAGGCCCGTTCGAGGGGGTGGACGGCGGGCCGGTTCTCCTTCAACGTCGCCGAGGGCCGCTGCCCGACGTGCCAGGGGGAGGGCGCGGTGACCGTCGAGCTGCTGTTCCTGCCCGGCACGTACGCGCCGTGCCCGACCTGCCACGGGGCCCGGTACAACGCCGAGACCCTCGAGGTGACCGTCGACGGCAAGACCATCGCCGAGGTCCTCGACCTGACCGTCGAGGCCGCGCAGGAGTTCTTCGCCGCCGTGCCCGCCGCCGCCCGCAGCCTGCGCGCGCTGCAGGAGGTCGGCCTCGGCTACCTGCGCCTGGGGCAGCCGGCGACCGAGCTGTCGGGCGGTGAGGCTCAGCGAGTCAAGCTGGCCAGCGAGCTGCAGCGGGCCCGGCGCGGGCACACGGTCTACCTGCTGGACGAGCCGACCAGCGGGCTGCACCCGGCGGACGTCGAGGTCTTGATGCGCCAGCTGCAGTCACTGGTGGACGCGGGCAACACGGTGGTGCTGGTGGAGCACGACATGGACGTCGTCGCCGACGCCGACTGGGTGCTCGACCTGGGGCCTGGTGGAGGTGACGCCGGCGGGCAGGTGGTGGCTGCCGGAACGCCCGAGCAGGTGGCCGCCTCGGGCAGCGTCACCGCCCGGTTCCTCGCCCCCCGCGCGCCTACATTCGGCTGATGCCCTCCGGTCGCAAGCCCCTCGATGAACTCCGCGAGACCGTGGTCCGCCTGGGCGAGCAGCTCCCGCGGCCCGGCGGGCGGGGCGTCGACGACCTGGTGAGCGACCTGTTCGGCGCCAAGCCGGCGCCGGCCCGTCCCCTCGCGGTGATCCAGGCCGACCTCGACGCGCTCGTCGGTCTGGCCGAGGTGAAGGAGCAGGTGCAGGCGCTCGTGGCGTTCCTGCAGGTGCAGGCGCGCCGGAAGGCGCACGGTCTGCCGGAGGCGGCGACGTCCCAGCACCTGGTGTTCATGGGCAACCCGGGCACCGGCAAGACCACGGTGGCCCGGCTGCTCGCCGAGATGTACCGGGCGGTCGGCCTGCTGCAGAAGGGCCACCTGGTGGAGGTGGACCGGGCCGCGCTGGTCGGCCAGCACGTCGGCTCGACCGCGATCAAGACCGACCGGGTGGTCAAGTCGGCCCTCGACGGCGTGCTGTTCATCGACGAGGCCTACTCAATGGCCCCCGAGGGCGACGGCCGGCAGGACTTCGGGCCCGAGGCGATCGAGGTGCTGCTCAAGCGGATGGAGGACCACCGCCACCGCCTGGTGGTGATCGTCGCCGGCTACCCGCGGCTGATGGAGTCGTTCCTGCTGTCCAACCCCGGCCTGCGCTCTCGCTTCGCCCGTGAGGTCCGGTTCCCGGACTACTCGACGGCCGAGCTGGAGGCGATCTTCGTCAGCATCGTGGCCCAGCACGAGTACGTCCTCGAGCCCGGCGCCCTCGACACCCTCCGCCGTACCCTTGCGGCTTTGCGTGCCGGTGAGGACACCGGCAACGCGCGGTTCGCCAGGACCTTGTTTGAGCAGGCGTTGAACCGGCAGGCGTTGCGGCTGGCCCGGGACGACAGCCGGGACATGGAGTCGTTGGACCGGGACGACGTGACGACGTTGACCGCGGACGATGTCGCCGAAGCTGCCCGCGCGCTGGGTGGGGATCCGGGGTCTGGCCCTGAGCTCTCCCGCTGGCAGCGCTGGCTGGGATGAGGCGCTTCAAAAACGCAAATCCTGCCAAAACCAGTAATGGGATGCCCGCCGACCTGGGTGAACTTCGGGTTGAGGGGCCGACCAGATTAACGGCGTGGGCAACTCACCAGGGGGCGGTCTCACCTTATGCCAATCGTGGTGCTTCATTCTGGCAAGATGCGGTCCGCCGCCCAAACGGATCGATCGACTCGTGCTCGACTCGGGTGTCGCAGGCCGGCCGTCGGGGCAGTATCTGTGCAACCCTAATCACAGTGGCAGTCGGCCAGTGAGGCTGAGAAGTGAGGCGACGTTTTCCCTGGCTGGCGCAGCGCTCAGATCGCGCTTGGCGGACTCAGACCACCGCCGTTGTCGTCGTTTGCGATCATCTCAGTCACAGGTCGTCGCATAACGTTCGATTACCCAAGTTCTCCCCACCCCCGCCAACGTCGGGACCGTGAGATGATCGCCGTCGTTCTAGGAGCGGCGGAGCACGCTGGAGCAAGCCACTAGCGAATGACGAGGAAGGTGTGGTTTGTGGCTATTAACGCTTCGCTGACGGGTCGGTTGCGTAACACGACCTTACCTAAGAGCCACGCACTTCTTCCGCTATATGAAGCGGTGGTGAATGCCATCCAGTCTGTCGACGCCGCTAACGCCGACATGGGGTTGAGCGAGATTGACGTGCAAGTAGTCAGGTCGCCTCAACTGACTATCCCGGTCGGTAGTGCAAGCTTTGGTCCGACCCCACTGGATCCGATCCAAAGTTTTGTCGTTAGTGACAATGGTGAGGGCTTCCACGATGGCAATATGAAGTCCTTCGAGACGTTGGATAGCGAATATAAGGCAGTCGCCGGCGGTCGCGGCGTTGGCCGCTTGATGTGGTTGAAGGCGTTCGAAAAAGTCGCCATTGAAAGCGACTACATCGATTCGTCTGGGCATCTCGGCCATCGGACCTTCCGCTTCACGGCCGAAGAGGGCGTCTCGCGTCAGGTGCAAAGCCCGTCCGAGGCTTCGCATTCCGGTGCATCGGTCCAGCTCTCATCGTTCAAAGAAGAGTACCGCGAGAGCGCGCCGAAAACCCTGGCGGCAATCGCTCGAAGCGTGTTGGAGCACTGTCTTTGGTATTTTGTGCGCCCGGGCGGTGCTCCAAATATTGTCGTGCGCGACGAACTTGAAGCGGTAGATCTTCATGACGCGTTCACTGATTACATGCTTGCGTCGTCGCAGGCAGAGGATATTATAATCCAGGGTGTTGGTTTCGAATTGGTACACCTACGCCTGAAGGCCAATTCGAAAGCTGCCCCTCAATTGAACTGGTGCGCATCGAACCGCGTCGTGGTTGCAGAGGGCATAGCTGGAAAAATCCCGGGCCTCTACGGCAAGCTGAGGGATGCGGACTCTGAGTTTATGTATGCATGCTTTCTCACCTCATCATTCTTGGACGCAAATGTGAGGGCGGAGCGCACTCATTTTGATATTCAAGAGTCAACCGAAGGAACCTTCGACGAAGAGGAACTCTCGCTGGCTAAAATCCGGACCGCCGTCCTGGCGTCCTCGGAAGCCTATCTGAAGGCCAGCTTAATCAAGACTGTTAGCGCCTCGCGAGAGAGGGTTCGGAGCTTCGTAGACAATAAGGCGCCTCGTTACAGACCAATATTAAGACATATTGATGAGTCGAAAATGATCGTCGATCCCGGAGTCAGTGACAGGGAACTAGAGCTGCAGCTCCATAGATCCTTGGCTGATCTAGAAGGCCAGTTGCTGGTCGAAGGGCAGGAAATTCTTAATGCATCGAGTTCCTTGCCTGAAGGTTACGATGAACGCCTGCAAGTCTATCTGGAGAGAGTCGATGACATCAAGAAGTCCGACTTGGCGGCATACGTCTCTAGGCGACGTGTAATCCTCGATCTCCTAGAGCAGGCCATTCGTGTGGGCGAAGACAACAAGTATGCTCGAGAAGACGTCATACATAGCCTCATTATGCCAATGAGAACCACCTCCGACGAGGTGCATCCGAGTGTGTCAAACCTGTGGGTGATCGACGAGGGTCTCGCTTTTCATAATTACCTGGCATCTGACAAGCCCCTCAAGACTATGCCAATCAGCGATACTGGCTCAAGGACCGAGCCGGACATAATCGCTCTCAAGGTTAACGACGGTCCTGTTCTGGTGGCAGAAGGTGAAGGTCGCAGTGTCCCCCTAGCCTCGGTGACTGTTATTGAGATTAAAAGACCAATGCGGAACGATGCATCTGGCGACACGGAGAAGGACCCACTCGCGCAAGCATTGCGTTACCTCGAGCGAGTTCGCGAGGGGACTGTGAAGACCGCCTCGGGTCGCCCAATTCCCAATTCCGATCATGTGCCAGGTTTCTGCTATGTGATAGCCGATTTGACGCCTAGCGTTAGAGAGCGATGTAAAGCGGCAAATCTTCGACCTACGCAGGATGGGCTCGGCTTCTTCGGCTACAACGATAACTACAAGGCCTACATTGAAGTTATCTCGTTCGATCGGCTGCTGAATATGGCGCATCAGCGCAATCGCTCATTCTTCGACCAGCTTGGCCTTCCTGTTGGGTAGTGGACCACATCCTGTTTGACGTGCCACCTTGTCGAACGCGTGTGGTGCCTCTACTCTTTACCCGGAACCTCTTCTCTGACAGCCCCCTAGGTGGACGTGCGCAGTGCAGGGCATAAGCCCAGCGACGCTGGGTCACGTGCTCGCTTAGCGAGGCGTCTATAGGAGGGGAGGTGGTGAGCTTGGCCAAGCATCGAGAGGCTCCAGATCGCATTGCGAAACGGACATTGTATGTCCGGGTTGCACATTTGGTCGTCGCTTCAGCGAACCTTGCTGTTCAGCTGTTTAGCTAACTGGCCCACGGGGGGCGCTTCGGCGCCCCCCGTGTCCATTATGCTCGGTCATGAATGTGGCGGGTGGCGATGAGGCGGACACCGAGCACGCATGAGCCAAGCGGGGCTTCGGTCGCGGTAATCCTAGAGTCTGCTGGTAAACCTGGGGATGCGCGCAGCCTGGCAAATCGGCCCTGCCTCCTGGGAACGATGGTTTCTCGCCTCAGAAACGTAGACAGCTTCGAAACGCGCTGACCATTAGCGGCACGTCCTTAGCCGATGCCAGCTCGCGGACCGAGTGCATCGCCAACTGGGGTGCGCCCACATCGACCGTCGACAACCCCAGCCGCGTCGCCGTCAGCGGCCCGATCGTCGATCCACACGGCAGATCCGCCCGCGACACGAAGTGCTGCACCGGCACCCCAGCCGCCTCACACCGCTCGGTGAACCACCCACCCGAGACCGCATCCGTCGCGTAGGCCTGGTTGGCGTTCAGCTTCAGCACCGGCCCACCCCCCAGCACCGGCTGGTGCGACGGCTCGTGGCGCTCGGAGCGGGTGGGGTGCACGGCGTGCGCCATGTCGGCGCTGACCAGCTTCGAGGCTGCGATGGTGCGGGCGAACGCCTGGGGAGAGGGCCCGGCCAGGCGGCTGATCACGTCCTCCAGGAACGAGCCGCGAGCACCCGACGCCGACCCCGAGCCGACCTCCTCGTGGTCGTTGCAGACCAGCACCTGCGTGTGCCGTGTTTCCGCGGAAACACCCAGCAGGGCCAACAGCCCCGAGTGGCAGCAGGCCAGGTCGTCCAGCCGGGGCGCGGCGATCCACGAACCATCCGCCCCGGCGCGCGCGGCCGGCTGGGTGTCGGCGAGCACCAGGTCGTGACCCACGATGTCGCCGGCCGCTACGCCGGCGGTGGCGGCCAGGGCCTCCAGCAGGCCGGGCTCGGTGTCGAGGTCCGAGCCCCAGACCGGCTGCAGGTGGCGCTGCGGGTCCAGGGTCAGGCCCTCGCGCACCGAGCGGTCCAGGTGGATCGCCAGCGACGGGAGCCGGAGCGGCGCACCGGGGAGCGTGACCAGGGTCGTCGTCCCCCCACGGAGCGCTAGGCGGCCGGCCACGGTGAGCTCGCGGTCGAGCCAGGTGTGCCACAGCCCGCCGCCGTAGGGCTCCACGCCGACCAGCCGGTAGCCGGCCTGCCGCACGTCGTGCCGCGGGCGCACCCGGAAGGTGGGGGAGTCGGTGTGCGCGCCGATGATCCGCAGCCCCGCCTCGTGCGCGGGTTCGGTGCCCACCCGAACCGCGACCACGCTGGCCCCGCGCACGGTGAACACCGCGTCGCCGGGGGACAGCTCCCACAGGTCGGTCTCGGCCAGCTCGCGGAACCCGCCCTCGACCAGGCGGCGGGCGATCTCGGCGGCGGCGTGCCCGGGCGAGGGGGAGGCGTCGACGAAGGAACGGAGGTCGTCGCCGAGGGTGAGGTCCACGTCTCCATCCTCGCGCACCCCGTACCGTTCGCCGCCGCACCCTGCGTGATCACCTGGAGTACGGCATGACCGGTTCGACCCTGGGCGTCGAGGAGGAGTTCCACCTCGTCGACCCCGCCACCGGCGCGCTGGCCGCCAGTTCCCTCGTCGCCGACGCCGCCGTCCGCGGTGAGGCCGGCCCGCACGTGCAGCCCGAGATCTCCACGACCCAGCTGGAGACGGCGACCGGCGTCTGCACCACCCTGGACCAGGTCCGCGCCGAGCTCGTGCAGACCCGCGCCGAGGCCGTCGCCGCCGCCCAGACCGACGGGCTCACCGTCCTCGCCGCCTCCACCCACCCCACCGCGTCCCCGCACGACCTGGTGCTCACCGACGCCCCGCGCTACCGGTCCATGGTCGAGCGGTGGGCGGGCCTGGCCACCGGGCAGGACATCTGCGGCACCCACGTGCACGTCGGCGTCCCCGACCTCGACACCGCCGTCGCCGTCATGGACCGCGCCCGCCCCTACCTCCCGCTGCTGCTGGCGATGACCGGCAGCTCCCCGTTCCACGACGGCGTCACCACCGGCTAAGACTCCTGGCGCACCGTCTGGTGGTCGCGCTGGCCGGTCTCAGGCCCGCCCGAGGCACTGGGGGACGCCGCCCGCTACCGCGCCGTCGTCGCCGCCCTGGTGGGCAGCGGGATGGTGCCCGACGGCTCCCAGCTCTACTGGGACCTGCGGCCCTCCACCCACGTGCCCACCGTCGAGTTCCGGATGGGCGACGTGTGCACCGACCTGGACGACGTCGTCCTGCACGCCGCCCTCTGCCGCTCCCTGGTCACGGTGCTCGCCGCCCGCGCCGGGGACGGCGACCCGGCACCCGTCGTCCGCCCCGAGGTGCTGCGGGCCGCGCGCTGGCGGGCCGCCCGCACCGGACTGTCCGGCCTGCTGCTCGATCCGGTCACCGGCGAGCTGGTCGACGCCGCCTCCGCGGTCGCCGGGCTGCTCCGCGAGCTGGGCCCGGACCTGGAGTCCCGCGGCGAGCTGGCCGAGGTCACGGGGCTCGCCGAGCAGCTGCTGGCGCGGGGCACCTCCGCCGTCCGGCAGCGCGACGTGCTGGCCCGCACCGGCGACCCCGGCGCCGTCGTCCGCGACCTGCTGGCCGTCGGCGGCACCGCTCCCTGATCCGTGACCTGAGGGCATTGCCCCCGTAACCGACCGGGGCCAAGGTGTGCTGCATCCGGCCCGTGGGGCCGGCAGAGCCGGAGGCCCGTCGTGACCGCTGAACCCACCGCCCCGCCCAGCACCGCACCAGGGACCAGCGAGTACCTCGCGAAACGACAGCTGCGCACCGGCACCGCCGGCTGGACCCTGCTCGCCGGTCTCGGCGTCGCCGCCGTCATCTCCGGGGACTACGCCGGCTGGAACTTCGGCCTGGCCGAGGGCGGGTTCGGCGGTCTGCTGATCGCCACCGTGCTGATGGGGATCATGTACACGGCCATGGTGTTCGGCCTGGCCGAGCTGGGCTCGGCGCTGCCGACCGCCGGCGGTGGCTACACCTTCGCCCGCCGCGCGCTGGGCCCCTGGGGCGGCTACGCCACCGGGGTCGCCGTCCTGCTGGAGTACGCGATCGCGCCGGCCGCCATCGCCACCTTCATCGGCGGCTACGTCGAGTCCCTCGGGCTGTTCGGCATCACCGACGGCTGGTGGGTCTACCTCGCCGTCTACGCCCTGTTCATCGGCGTCCACCTGATGGGCGTCGGCGAGGCGCTCAAGGTGATGCTGGCGATCGCCGCGGTCGCCGTCGTCGGCCTCGTGCTGTTCCTCATCGGCGCCATCCCGGACTTCGACGCCGCCAACCTCACCGACATCGTGCCCACCGACGCCGCCGGCGCCTCGGACTGGCTGCCCTTCGGCCTGCTCGGCATCTGGGCGGCGTTCCCCTTCGGCATCTGGTTCTTCCTCGCCGTCGAGTGCGTGCCGCTGGCCTCGGAGGAGGCCAAGGACCCGGCCCGCGCGATGCCCAAGGGCATCCTCGCCGCGATGGCCGTGCTGGCCACGCTGGCGATCCTGATGCTGGTGTTCACCACCGGCGCCGGCGGTGCGCAGGTCATCTCCGAGTCCGCGAACCCGCCGGTCGACGCCCTCCAGCCGGGGACCCTGCAGACCGTCGTGAACTACATGGGCCTCGTCGGCCTGGTCGCCAGCTTCTTCTCCATCGTCTACGCCTACAGCCGGCAGACCTTCGCCCTCTCCCGGGCCGGCTACCTGCCCCGCGCGCTGTCGGTGACCAACAGCCGCAAGGCCCCGGTGCTCGCGCTGGTCGTGCCCGGCGTCGTCGGCTTCCTGCTCACCCTCACCGGCCAGGGCGCGACGCTGCTCAACATGGCGGTGTTCGGCGCGGCCGTCTCCTACGTGCTGATGATGGTCAGCCACATCGTGCTGCGCCGCCGCGAGCCCGACCTCGAGCGTCCCTACCGCACCCCGGGCGGGACGACGACGACCTCGATCGCCCTGGTCCTGGCCGTCCTCGCGGTGCTGGCCACCTTCCTGGTCGACCCGCTCGCCGCCGGCCTCACCCTGGTCGCCTTCGCGCTGTTCATCGCCTACTTCGCCTTCTACAGCCGGCACCACCTGGTCGCCTCGGCCCCGGAGGAGGAGTTCGCGGCACTGGCCGCCGCTGCGGACGACGTCCGATGACGGCCCGGCGGGCGACGCTGGGCGGGCACACCTACGAGTTCCCCTCGCTGGTCGAGGTGATGGCCAAGGCCACGCCGCACCGGTCCGGGGACGTGCTGGCCGGCTGCGCGGCGGGGTCGGAGGCCGAGCGGGTCGCCGCCCAGACGGTGCTCGCCGACCTGCCGCTCACCACGTTCCTGGACGAGCAGGTGGTCTCCTACGAGGACGACGACGTCACCCGGCTGGTGCTCGACACCCTGGACGCCGGTGCCCTGGACCCGGTCCGGTCGCTCACCGTCGGCGGTTTCCGGGAGTGGTTGCTCGCCCGCGCCGCCGAGGCCGACGAGGCCGCGATCTCCGGGCTGGCCCGCGGGCTGACCCCGGAGATGGCTGCCGCCGTCTCCAAGCTGATGCGCAACGCCGACCTGATCGCCGTCGGCCGGCGGGCCCGGGTGGTCACCGGGCTGCGGTCGACCATCGGGTTGCCGGGCCGGCTGGCGTCCCGGCTGCAGCCCAACCACCCGACGGACGACGCGGTCGGCGTCACGGCGTCCCTGCTGGACGGGTTGCTGCACGGGTCGGGCGACGCAGTCATCGGGATCAACCCGGCGACGGACTCCCCGGCCCAGACGATCGCGCTGCTGGAGCTCATCGACGCGGTCATCACCCGGTACGAGATCCCGACGCAGTCCTGCGTGCTCGCCCACGTGACGACGACGCTGCGGGCGCTGGAGAAGGGCGCCCCGGTCGACCTGGTGTTCCAGTCGGTGGCCGGGACGCAGGGTGGGAACGAGGGGTTCGGCGTGACGCTGGACCTGCTGTCGGAGGCCCGTGCCGCGGCGCTGGAGCTCAAGCGCGGGACCGTCGGGTCGAACGTGACGTACTTCGAGACCGGGCAGGGGTCGGCGCTGTCGGCCGGTGCGCACCTCGGGGTCGGCGGGGCGCCGGTGGACCAGCAGACCCTGGAGTGCCGGGCCTACGGGGTGGCCCGGCACTACGACCCGCTGCTGGTGAACACCGTCGTCGGGTTCATCGGCCCGGAGTACCTCTACGACGCCAAGCAGGTGATCCGGGCCGGCCTGGAGGACCACTTCTGCGGCAAGCTGCTGGGCCTGCCGATGGGCGTCGACGTCTGCTACACGAACCACACCGACGTCGACCCCGACGACACCGACACCCTCACCGTGCTGCTGGGGGCGGCGGGCTGCTCGTTCGTCATCGCCGTCCCGGGGTCGGACGACGTGATGCTGCACTACCAGTCGCTGTCGTTCCAGGACGTGCTCACCGCCCGCCAAGTGCTGGACCTGCGGCCCGCGCCGGAGTTCGAGGCGTGGCTGGGCCGGATGGACCTGCTCGGCCCGGACGGCCGGGTGCGCGAGCTGACCGCGGACGCACCGGCCGCCCGGGCGCTGCTGGCGGCGGCCCGATGAGCTCGGACGCCTTCGACCTGCTGCGCTCGGCGACCCGCGCCCGGGTCGCCCTCGGCCGGGCCGGCGACGGGCTGCCGACGGCGCGGCTGCTGGAGTTCCGGGCCGCACACGCCGCTGCCCGGGACGCCGTGCACTCCCCGCTGGACGTGCCTGCCCTGGTCGCAGCGCTGGCGGACACCGGGCTCGAGGTGCTCGAGGTCGCGTCGGCCGCGCCGGACCGGGCGACCTACCTACAGCGACCCGACCTCGGCCGCCAGCTCTCCTCCTCGGCGTCGTTGCCCACGGGGGAGTACGACCTGGCGCTGGTGATCGCCGACGGTCTGTCCCCGCTGGCGGTCTCCGAGCACGCGGCGGGGACCGTCGCCGCGGTACTCGAACGACTCCCGGGCTGGTCGATCGCCCCGCTGGTGGTCGCCACCCAGGCCCGGGTGGCCCTCGGTGACCCGATCGGCCAGGCGCTGGGAGCCCGGATCGTCGTCGTCCTGGTGGGGGAGCGGCCTGGACTCTCCTCGGCGGACAGTCTCGGCCTCTACCTGACCTTCGGACCCCGTACCGGCCGCGCGGACAGCGAACGGAACTGCATCTCCAACGTCCGACCCCCGCACGGGCTCGGCTACGCGCAGGCGGCGGACACCCTGGTCGCGCTGCTCCAGGCCTCCCGCGAGCTCGGTGCCTCGGGCGTCGTGCTCAAGGACGAGGGGGTCGCGTTGCCCGCGGGTGCGGGCTGATGCGCCGACTCGTCGCGTACGAGCTGGTGTCCTTGGACGGCGTCGCCGAGGCGCCGGACGAGTTCATCTCGACCTGGGACGACGTCATGGACGCCAACCTCGCCCGGGTCATCGGCACCCAGGACGCCGTGGTGCTCGGCCGGCGCAGCTGGGATGAGTGGGCGCCCTACTGGCCCGACAGCGACATCGAGCCGTTCGCGTCCTTCGTCAACGGGGTGCCCAAGCACGTCGCCACGAGCACCCCGCTGGACCGGGAGTGGTCCGGCAGCTCGGTGATCGAGGGCGATCTGGTCGCCGCGGTGCGGGAGCTGCGTGAGCAACCCGGGGGCGACATCGGCGTGCACGCCAGCCTCTCGGTGCTGCGGACGCTGCTCGCTGCCGGGCTGGTGGACACGCTGTCCCTCGTGATCGTCCCGACCGTCGCCGGCCGTGGGCGGCGGCTGTTCGACGGCGTCCCGGCCCTGCGGTGGGAGACCGTCCGGAGCGTCACCAGCCCGACCGGCCACCTGCTCGTGGACTACCGGGCCGTGGTCCCCGACTGATCAGCGGCGGAGACGTCGGCGCAGGGCCTGGATCGGGTTCTCCCGCGGCTCGGGTCCCGGCACGGGCACCGGGGTCTCCGCCGCGGCCGCGGCGCGCTCGTGCAACCGGGATCGGACGTCGTCGGCGGAGTAGGCGCGGCGCTCCCGCTCGTCGCGGGCGATCACGACCCCGGTGGCGGCGACCCCGGCGATGCCGGCCAGTCCGATGAGCTTTCCCAGGGTGTCGCGGCGCATGCCCGGCACGGTAACGGCGTCCCCTAGCGTGGCCGCGTGTCCCCGCTGGTGAGCCGCCCGAACCGACCCACCCCGCTGACGCTGGACGCGGCGGTCGACCTGACCCGCACCGGCGACGTGTGGCTGTTCCGCGGGGTCTCCGTCGCCGACCGCGCGATCCAGACGCTCACCAACGCGCCGGTCAACCACGTCGGCATGGCCGTGGTGCTCGACGACCTGCCGCCGCTGCTGTGGCACGCCGAGCTGGGCAAGTCGCTGCCCGACGTGTGGACCGGCACCCACCAGCGCGGGGTGCAGCTGCACGACCTGCGGGACGCGGTGACCGTGTGGCGGCAGAAGTACGGCCAGCGGGCGTGGCTGCGGCAGCTGGTCGGCCCGGCCGACGACGGCGGGGTCACCCCGGCCATGGAGGACGCGGTGCTGCAGACCATCGCCCGGCTCGACGGCCGACCGTTCCCGACCACGTTCCGGCTGGCCCGGGGCTGGGCGTCGGGGCTGGTGCAGAAGCACACCTCGGCCGAGACGGTGTTCTGCGCCGAGCTGGTCGCCGCCACCTACACCGCGATGGGCCTGCTCCCCGGCGACCAGCCGCTGAACTCCTACGACCCGGGCAGCTTCTGGTCCGGCGACCGGCTCGAGCTGGTCGACGCCACGCTGGGCCCGGAGGTCACGGTCGACGTACCGACCGGCTGACCCCCGGGCTCGCGGTCAGCGTGCGACGGTCTCCAGCAGGGGGGCTTCGGTGGGGGTCCAGCCCAGCTCGGTGCGGGCCTTCTCGCCGGTGGCCTGCTGGTCGAGCAGGAGCGCCTCGCCGAACAGGCCCAACCGCTCGTTGGTGGCCTCGTCGGAGGTGCCGACCACGCGCAGGCCGGCGGCCTCGCCGATCTCGCGGACCGTCGGGTTCTGGCCGCTCACCCCGAGGTAGGTGCTGCCGGCCGGGGCGTGGGTGAGCGCGAGGGAGTAGAGCCGGCCCAGGTCGGCAGCGTGCACGGTGGTCCAGTGCTGGTCCCCGCTGCCGGGCAGCTGGGTCGCCCCGTCGTCATCGGTCGGACCGCCGAGCACCACGCCGGTGATCCCGGCGACCTGCCCGTCCTGGGTGGCGTAGACGATGCCGGGCTCGATCAGCACGGAGCGCACGCCGTCGCGGGCGGAGGTGACCCGCTCGTCGAGCGGCTGCCGCCAGGCGGTGAGCTGCGGTGCGGCCCGCGGGGTGTCCTCGTCGATCTGGCCCGAGCCGTGCACCCAGCAACCGCCGGTGTGCAGGTAGGGCTTGCCGCTGTTGGCGATCGCGCCGAGCACTGCGTCCAGGAACGCCTGGTCCACGTCAGCACTGGTCTCGTCGCCGGGGGAGGCGGTGTGGATGACGCCGTCGGCGTCGACGGCCTCGCGGGCGACGAGGTCGGTGTCGGTGAGCTCGCCGCGCACAGCGGTGGCGCCGGCGGCCTCGACCGCGGCGGCGGAGGCGGCACTGCGGGCCAGCGCCCGGACGGTGTGCCCGTCGGCGAGGAGCGCGGTGAGCACGTGAGATCCGACGAGACCGGTTCCACCGGTGAGGAAGACGTCCATGGCCGGGTCAATCGCTCTCGGCCTGCAACGATTCCCGGACGCGGTAGGTCGTCTGCACCATCCCGCCGCCCAGCACCTCGGTCGAGACGTGCTCGAGCTCCACGTCGCGCGGCAACGGACCGAACAGCGACGCACCGGACCCGATGAGCACCGGCACCCGCGACAGTGTCAAGGTCTGGATCCGCCCGCGGGCCAGGAGCTCGCGCACCGTGCGCCCGCCGTCGACGTAGACCCGGCGGTACCCGGTGTCGTCCAGGGCGGCGATCGCGTCGTCGGCGGTGCGGTGCACGGCGGCCAGCCGGGGGTCGGCGTCGTCGGCGACGGTCGTGCTCAGCAGGTGCAGGGGCTTGCCCTGGTAGGGCCACTCCTGCTCGCCGGCGATGACGTCGTAGGTGCCGCGGCCCATCAGCAGGGCGTCGATGCTGTCGACGAAGGGCGTGAACCCCGCGTCGCCGGCGCCCTCTCCGCTGCCGCTGAGGAAGTCGAGCGAGTCGTCCTCGCGGGCGATGAAGCCGTCGACGCTCATGCCGAGGAAGACGTGTCCGGTGAAGGTCATGACCGCACTCTGGCAGGGGCCTCCGACAGTTCCGGGCGCCGCCTGTGGACAGCGGTGGTCTGTCCACAGGTGGGCGCTGAGCAGCAGGAACTGTCCGGACTCGAACGTATGATCGAACGCATGACGACGACGGAGAGCCCGGTGCGCGAACTGGCCTGGTTCCCGACTGTCGTCACCTCGGGCGGGCCGCTGGGCGAGGTGCAGGGGGAGGCTGCGGCCATCGGTCGGGCGACCGCAGCTCAGGCACGGGCGGTCGCCGAGTTCGCGGAGCTGCGGCCGGCGTCCGTCGATCGGCAGCCGGGAGAGCCGGGCTGTGCCTCGGCGGAGACGCGGGCAGCTCGACCGCGGGTGATCGCGGAGGTCAGTGAATGGGCGGCGCAGGAGCTGGTGGTCGCCCTGCAGATCACCCACCACGCTGCGCAGGCCCTGCTGGTCCGGTCGCTGACCCTGGTGCACCGGCTGCCCGCCACGCTGGAGGCCCTGGAGGGCGGGGTGATCCACCCGGGCCACCTGTGGGCGTTCACCGAGCGGGTCGGCGCGATCGAGGACCCCGGTGTGCGCGCCCGGGTCGAGCGCGAGCTGCTCACCTGGATGACGGGTCGGGTGACCACACCGTCGCAGCTGACCGAGCGGGCTCGGGTGCTCGTGCTGCGGCACGACGCCGTGGGGGCGGCGCAGCGGTTGGCGGCGGCGGTCCGTCGGCGGGGTGTGTTCTGCTCGGCCGGCCGGGAGGACGGCCTGGAACAGCTGAACGCCGTGCTGACCACCCCGGAGGCACGGGCCTGCCTGGATGCGCTGGGGCGGTACGCCGACTCGATCGACGACGACCCAGAGTCGCGCACCCGGTCGCAGAAGATGGCCGACTGCCTGGTCGACCTGATCCTGCGGCCCGGTGAGACCGGCCTCCCGGTGGTGACCGCGCAGCTCACGGTCGTCGCGTCTGTGGAGACCCTGGCCGGCGGCGACGAGTCAGGCGAGGTCGACGGGCAGGTGGTGCCGGCCGAGATGGTGCGGCACCTGGCCCGCGCCCTGGGGCTGCTCGAGGAGGCGCCTCACGTGGCCGCGGAGCGCGCGGTCGACGACGAGCAGTGTGCCGGCGTGGTCGCAGGCACGGAGTCGCCGCCGGACCAGGCGCCGCTCAGGACGAGCGCCCCCTCCGAGGGCGATGGGCCTCCGGGCTGGGCAGCGGCTGACGCTGCGGTGCAGCGGGCGGGGGAGGCGGTCGAGCGCGCCCGGGGGCAGGTGTCCCGAGCCCGAGCCGCGGTGGTGGCAGCCGAACGCGCTGCCCGTCGGACCGAGGAGCAGCACCGGGCGTCGCCCGCAGGTGCGGTGGGCCGGGCCCGGACCAGCGTGCAGGCGATGACCGGTGCGCGGGCCGGCCTGCAGGACAAGCTGGGTGACCTGCTCCGCCGGACCGGAGGGGGTGGGCTCGCCGACCGGCCGCGGGCTGCCGTGGTGGACGCCCTGAGCGGGACCCTGCTCGCGCTCACCGACGCCCGCGAGCTGCGTCGGGTGTCCTCGTGCGGCCGCCCGCGCTGTGTCCGTCGCCCGGAGCGCTGCCCGCACGACCTGGTCGACCGGCCCGGCCTCACGCCACCGGGCGCCACCGACGGGTACCGGCCGGGACGTGCGCTCGACCGGTTCGTCCGGGCCCGCGACCGCCGATGCCGGTTCCCGGGCTGCCGTCGCCGGGTCCCCCGCGGAGGGGAGCTCGACCACGACCGCCGCTGGCCGGAGGGGCCGACGGCGCACGACAACCTGATCGGCTACTGCACCGGCCACCACCGCGGCAAGCACCAGGCGCCGGGGTGGCACCACCAGCTGCACCCGGACGGGCGGCTCAGCGTCACGACACCGACGGGTCTGCGGACCACGACGGGACCACCGCCCTGGCCGCACGCTGGCCCACCCTTGGGAGGCGACCATGACTCGCCACCGTTCTGACCCGGTGGGGAGCAGGCCTCAGACCGGCGCCAGCTGCCGGTCCAGCCGCAGCTCGCGGTCGCCGGTGGCGGCGATCGAGTGGTCGTGGGTCACGCAGACGACCACCCGACCGGCCAGCGCGGTGCGCAGGTCTCGGACCAGGGCGGCCGCCGTGGGCGGGTCGAGGTGGGCGGTCGGCTCGTCGAGGAGCACCACGTCCCGGTCGGCCAGCAGCACCCGGGCCGCGGCCAGGCGCCGGCGCTCGCCTCCGGACAGTGCCGTCCCACCGGCACCGACGGGGGCGTCGAGGCCGGCAGGGAGGCCGTCGACCAGCGGCCCGAGACCGGCCGCGGCCAGGGCGGCCCGCATCTGCGGCTCGGTCACCGTGCCCCGTGGGCCGGCCAGCGCCAGGTTCGCCCGGATCGAGGAGGCGAACACGTGCGCTTCTTGGGGCAGCCACGCCATCGCGGCACGGATGTCGTCGCCGGTCAGCGTCGCGGTGTCCACGCCGACCAGGTCGTACCGGCCCGACCGGGGGCGCAGGGCTGCCAGCAGCGCGGCCAGCAGCGTCGACTTGCCCGCCCCCGACGGACCCCGCACGACCAGCCAGCCCTCCCGGTCGGCCAGCAGCGACACCTCCCGCAGCACGTCGGGTCCACCGGGCCAACCGACGGTCAGGTCCGAGGTGCCCAGCTCGGTCACCGGGGTCGGCGCAGGGGCGGGGTGCACCGGGTCGGCGGCGACCGGTGCGGTCAGCACCGACTCGACGCGGGCCCGGGCGTCGGCCCAGGCGCCCCGGCGCTGCAGCGCACCGACCAGCCCGGCCAGCGGCTCGGCCAGGGCCAGCGGCGCCAGCGCGAGCACCGCCACCGCGGGGCCGGTCAACCCCGCTGCCCAGCCCAGACCGGCTCCCACGACGGCGGCCAGGCCGCTCGCCAGGGACACCACCCCGCCCGACAGCGCACCGGCCCGCACCCCGACCCGGGCGGCCGCGGCCTGCCGGCCGGCCAGCGCCTCGACCTCGGCCACCACGGCCCCCTGCGCGCCGTGCACCCGCAGATCGGCGGCACCGTCGAGCAGGGTCGCGGTCTCCCGCAACGCGGCCACCCGCAGCTCGGCCTCGGTCCGCGCGATGCCGGCATCTACCCGGCGGTGTAGCGCCCACACCACGGCGACCCCGACGGCCAGGACCGCCAGCACCCCGGCCGCGGCGGTCGGCTCGACCAGGGCGAGCGCCCCGGTGGTCACCAGCACGGCGGCGCCGGCCACCGCCGGCGGGGTCAGCACCCGCACCGACAGGTCCTGCAGCAGACCGACGTCGCCGACCACCCGGCCCAGCGCGCTGCCGGGGGTCCGCTCGGCGGCGATGCCCTGCCGGGCCAGCGCGGCCCAGACCCGCACCCGGGTGGTCTCGGCCAGCCGGAGCGCGGCGTCGTGCGCGGTCAGCCTCTCCCACCAGCGCAGCAGCGCCCGGGCCAGCCCGAAGCCGCGCACCCCGGCGGTCGCGACCAGCAGCGTCAGGATCGGCGGCATCTCGGCCGCCCGGAGGATCAGCCAGCCCGACAACCCGGTCAGGGCGACCCCGGCCAGTGCGGTCAGGGTGCCGGCCGCGACAGCCCGGGTCAGCGCGGCGCGGGGCCAGGACAGCGAGCCGGCCATGGCGCCGCCGGGGGCGGTGGTCGTGGGGGAGGCCTGCGGCAGGGCGGTGACGGGCGCCGGGGACGATGCCGGGGCAGCGGCGGGACGGGCAGCGGTCCCGGTCCCGGCCAGCCGCACCGTCCGGTCGGCCAGCGACGCCAGCACCGGGTCGTGGGTGACCAGGACGGTGGTCACCGTGCCGCGCAGTCCGGCGAGCACGCCGGCGACCCGGGCGGTGGCCGCCTCGTCCAGGTGCGCGGTCGGCTCGTCGAGCAGCAGCAGCGACGCCCCGCGGCGCACCCGCACCAGCGCACGGGCGACCGCCACCCGCTGCAGCTCTCCGGGCGACAGCGTCGTGCAGCGACGGCCGGCCAGGTCGGTGCCGCCGACCCGGGCCAGCGCCTCGACCACGAAGGCCTCGGCGACCACGGCGTCCAGCGCATCCTCCCGGGACACCAGCGCGTGCAGCCGCAGCTCGTCGGCCACCGTCTCGCCCACGGTCCGTGGGTGCTGCGGGACCACCGCCACCGATGCCGGCACTCCGGCCAGCGAGCCGGCGACCGCTGCCGACGGGGCCAGCGACTCCGCCAGCGCGGCCACCAGGGTCGACTTGCCCGATCCCGACGGCCCGGCCAGCGCGACCAGCTCGCCCGGCGCCACGGTCAGCGACGTCGCGGGGAGGGCTGGGACCGCGCGGCCGGGGTGCGTGACGGTCAGGTCGGTGACGGTCACGGCAGCACCGCGGGGGTCGTCGGCCGCGGCGGCCGGCCGGGGAGCGGGAGCCGGAGCGGCGAGCACGGCGCGGGCCTCCCCGGCGGCCTGCCCCGCGTCGGCGTTGGCGTGGAAGGCCTGGCCCAGCGCCCGCAGCGGGGCGAACGCCTCCGGGGCCAGCAGCAGCGCGGTGAGCCCGACGGCCAGCCCGACGTCGCCCTCGACCAGCCGGATGCCCACGGTCACCGCGACCAGCGCGACGGACAGGGTGGCGATCAGCTCGAGCACGAGCGCCGACAGGAACGCCAGCCGCAGCGTCGCCGTCGTCGTCGCCCGGTGCCGGGCACCCAGCTCCTGCAGCGCGGCAGCCTGGTCGGCAGCCCGGCCCAGGCCGGTGAGCACCGGCAGACCGCGGACCAGCTCGGCGACGTGCCCGGCGATCCGGTCCAGTGCCCGCGCGGCGGCCGAGGTCTGGTCGGCGGTGTACTTCCCGACCAGCACCATGAACACCGGCACCAGCGGCAGCGTCACCGCCACCAGCACCGCCGAGAGCAGGTCGGTGCCGGCCAGCACGAGCAGCAGCACGGGCGGGACGACGAGGGTCTGCGCGAGCGCGGGCAGGTACGTCGCCAGCGCCGGGCCGAGGTCGTGCAGCCGGGTGGTGGCCAGCACCGCGGCCGGCCCGGTCCCCCCGGCGGCCTCGACCGCCGCCGGGGAGGAGGCCAACCGCTCCAGCAACGCGGAGCGGAGCGCGTCCTCGCTGCGCCGGGCGTCCCGGGCGGCCAGCACCTCGCCCAACGCACCCGCCGCGGCCCGCACCAGCGCACCGACGGCGGCCAGCGCCAGCATCGACAGTGGGGAGTCCCCGGCGACGATGCGGCCCAGCGCGTGCGCCAGGCCCGCGGCCAGCAGCACCAGCCCGCCGGTCTGCAGCACCGCCACCACCGCGGCCCGGACCAGCGCCGCGCGCACCCCCGGCACGCCCTCCAGCGGGCCGAGCGGGCCCCGGCTCACGCGGCGGCCGTCTCGTGCTCGGGCTCGGCCGTCAGCCGCTTGCGGAACACCCAGTAGGTCCAGGCCTGGTAGCCCAGCACCACCGGCAGCCCGAACCCGGCGACCCAGGTCATCACCGTCAGCGTGTAGTCGCTGACCGAGGCATCGGTGACCAGCACGTCGAAGGCCGGGTCGATCGTCGAGGGCAGCACCACCGGGAACATCCCGGCGAACACCGTGGCCGACGAGGCCAGCAGCAGCACCGCCCAGCCGGCGAACGCCTGACCCTCCCGGCCCACCTTCAGCCGCGCCCAGGTGACGACCACGGCCAGCGCCGCGACCACCCACAGCAGGCCGGTGACGAACGAGCCCGAGCGCAGCTGCACCAGCCCGGCCCAGGCCAGCAGCGGCAGCGCACCCACCGGGGCCAGCCGCAGCGCCAGCGCCCGGGCCCGCACCCGCAGCTCGCCGTCGGTCTTCAGCGACAGGAACAGCGCCCCGTGCACGAGGGAGAACGACAGCACCGCGACCGCGCCCAGCAGCGCCGGCCACGACCAGCCGGCGAACGGCCCGCCCACCCGGATCCCGCCCTCGCCGACCGGCAGCCCCAGCGTGGTCGCGCCCAGCGCGGCGCCGATCCCGCCGGCTGCGACGAGCGAGCCGCCGACGATCACCCGGGTCCAGGCGGCTTCCCAGCGCGGGTCGTGCGAGGAGTGCCGCCACTCGAAGGCCACCGCCCGCACGATCAGCCCGACCAGCACCAGGACGAACGGCAGGTACATCGCCGGCAGCCAGGTGGCGTACCAGCCGGGGAAGGCGGCGAACACCGCCCCGACCGCGGTCACCAGCCACACCTCGTTGCCGTCCCAGAGCGGGCCGATGGTGCGCAGCATGAGGTTCCGGTCCGCGGGCTTGCGGCCGAGCACCGGGAGCAGGGCCGCGACGCCGAAGTCGAAGCCCTCCAGGAGGAGGAAGCCGGTCCAGAGCACCGCGACGGCGACGAACCAGAGGGTCTGCAGGTCCATGACGGGACTCCCGATCAGTGGGCGAACTGGAGGACGTCGTCGCTGGCGTCGTCGTCAGCGCGGGGTGCGTCGTCCGGCGCTGCACCGGTGCCGACGCCGGGGGTGGGGGTGGTGTCGCCGTCCGTCACGCCCTTGCGGACGAAACGGGTGATCAGCCCCAGCTCGATCACCGCGAGCGCCCCGTAGAGCACGCCGAGGGTGATGAGCGACGTCCAGACCTCGGCCGCGGAGATGCCGGGGGAGACCGCCTGGGCGGTGAAGAAGTAGACCTGCTCGGACACCGGGACGTCGGGGTTCGGGTAGACGACGAAGGGCTGGCGGCCCATCTCGGTGAAGATCCAGCCCGCGGCGTTGCCCACGAACGGGGCACCGACCGCGGCGAGGGAGCCGTAGACCCCGATCCGGGACGTCGGCACCCGGCCGCGCCGGGTCGCCCACAGCGCGTAGGCAGCGACGCCCGCGGACACCGCGCCCATCCCGATCATCAACCGGAAGCCCCAGTAGGTGACGGCCAGGACCGGCGTGTAGTCGATCGGCTCGCCGGCCTTGTCGCCGTAGCTCGGGTCGTCGGGGTAGGTCGCGCCGTAGGTGTCGGCGTACTGCTCCTGCAGCTCGTTGACCCCGGGCACCGGCGAGGAGAAGTCGCTGTGGGCCAGGAACGAGAGGATGTAGGGGATCGTGATCGAGTGCACGTCGTCGCACTCGTTGCTGCCCAGCTTGGAGAAGGCGAACAGCGAGAACGACGCCGGCGCCTCGGTCTCGCACAGCGCCTCGGCCGAGCTCATCTTCAGCGGCTGCTGCTGGTACATGAGCTTGCCCTGCCAGTCACCGGTGAGGGCGACGAGCGCGAACGCGGCCAGCGAGACGTAGCCGCCGACGCGCACCGACCGGCGCCACACCTGGTGGTCGACCTCGTCGCGCGGCCGGTCGGCCAGTGCCCGCTTGCGCAGGTGCCACAGGCCGACGCCGACCAGCAGGCCGCCGGCGACCATCAGCGAGGCGACGATCGCGTGGCTGAAGGCGGCGAGAGCGGTGTTGTTGGTCATCACCGCGAAGAAGTCGACCTGGCGGGCCCGGGGCTCACCGCTGGAGGTGTCCAGCACGACGCCCACCGGGTGCTGCATCCAGGAGTTGGCCGCGATGATGAAGTACGCGCTGATGATCGAGCCGATGACGGCGGCCCACAGCGTGGCCAGGTGCAGCTTCTTCGGGATCCGGCCCCAGCCGAAGATCCACAGCCCCAGGAACGTGGACTCCAGGAAGAACGCCAGCAGCGCCTCCAGGGCCAGCACCGAGCCGAACACGTCGCCGACGAAGCGGGAGTAGGCGCTCCAGGCGAGCCCGAACTGGAACTCCTGGACCAGTCCGGTGGCCACGCCGAGCACGAAGTTGATCAGGTAGATGCGGCCCCAGAACCGGGTCATCCGCAGCCACTCGGCCCGGCCGGTGCGCACCCACATGGTGTGCATGACGGCGACCAGGAGCCCCAGGCCGATGGTCAGCGGGACCATCAGGAAGTGGTAGACGGTCGTGATGCCGAACTGCCAGCGTGCGATCTCGAGCACGTCCACCGGGTGGCCCCTTCGCCTGTCGTACGATCGGTCCACTTCTTTCTACGCCGAGTAGAACTGTATTTCTACGGCGCGTAGAGAACCGCTGTGTGAGCCGTGTGACAGGAGGACCGATGGCATCGCTGGGGGAGCTCGAGCGGGCCGTGATGGAGCGGTTGTGGGCCGCCGAGGGGCCGGTGGCCGCCACCGTGCTGCGGGAGGAGCTGGCCGCCTCGGGGGAGCGCTCCATCGCGCTGACCACCGTGCACACGGTGCTGACCCGGCTGGAGTCCAAGGGCTTCGTGGTGCACGACGACGCCCGCCCACGCCGGTTCGCCGCCCGCTCCACCCGCGAGGACCACGCCGCGGACCTCATGCACGAGGTGCTCGGTCAGGCCGGTGACCGGCAGGCCGTGCTGGCCCGCTTCATCGGCTCGGCCAGCCCCGGCGAGGCCGAGATGCTCCGGGCCCTGCTCGCCGGCACCGACTGACCGACCCCGTGCTCCCGCTGTCCGCCGTCCTGCTCGGGGTGCTCGCCGCGCTCCTGGCCTGGCCGGTGCCGGCGGCGCTGGCCCGGGCCGGCTGGACCCGGCGCGACCCGTTGGCCGCGCTGGTCTGCTGGCAGGCCGTGGGGCTGGCTGGGGGCCTGTCGATCATCGGGGCGCTGCTGGTGCACGGGCTGTCCCCGTGGGGCCACTCGCTGCCCGAGGCCTGGTGGCACTGGGTCACCGGCACCCCGGCCGAGGCCCCGGTGCGCGGGGACCACTGGGTGGCCCAGACCCTCGCCGCCGTCCTCGCCCTGGAGCTGCTGGGCGTGCTGGCCCTGAGCCTGGTGCGCACCGCCCGTACTCGGGCCCGGCACCGTGACCTGCTCGAGCTGCTGGTCAGCCCGGCCCCCGACGTCGACGCCCGGGTGCTGGAGTCGCCGGTGCCCGCGGCCTTCTGCATCCCCGGCGCCCGGCCGATGCTGGTGCTGTCCTCCGGGATGATCGAGGAGCTGGACGCCGGTCAGCTGGCCGCCGTCGTCGCGCACGAGCGGGCCCACCTGCGCGAGCGGCACCACCTGCTCCTGCTGCCCTTCGTCGCCTGGCGGGCCGCGCTGCCGGTGCTCCCGGCCGCCGACCGGGCGCACGACGCCGTGCGGGACCTGGTCGAGATGCGCGCGGACGACGTGGCGCTGGCCGAGCTCAGCGGGCCCGCGCCGCGCCGCACCCTGGCCCAGGCGATCGTGGCCGCCGCCGCGGGAGGCGCCCCGCAGGGCGCGCTGGCCGTCAACGGCGGCCCGCTGGCCGTCCGGGTCACCCGGCTGCTGGAACCGCCGGCCCCGCTGCCGGGCTGGGTGCGCCCGGCCGCGTTGGCCGGGGCACTCGCGCTCCTCGCCGTCCCCACCGTGCTGCTCGTCCTCCCGGCGCTGCTGCCCGGCTGACGCCGGCGGGGGTCAGTGCTTCCAGCGGGTGGCCCGGCAGACGCCCTCGGGGGAGGTGTTCTCGAACAGCGCGATCTCCCCGCGGCGGACGTCGACGACGGTGGCGTGCAGCTCCTCGCCGAACGCCTCCGCCAGCGCGGTGTCGGCCTCGAACGCGCGGACGGCCTCCTCCAGGGTGGCCGGCAGGGCCCGGATGCCGGCCTCCCGGCGGCCCTCCTCGCTGAGCGAGGCCGGGTCGACCCCGACCGGGTCGGGCAGCGTGCCGCCCGCCCGCAGCCCCGCGCGGCCGGCGGCCAGGCAGGCGGCCATCAGCAGGTAGGGGTTGGCGGCCAGGTCGAAGCTCTTGACCTCGACGTTGGCCGAGGCCTGCCGGTTGCCGTCGGGGCCGGTGACGAAGCGGATCGCGGCCTCCCGGTTCTCCAGGCCCCAGGCGGCGAACGCGCCGGCCCAGTGCGAGGGCACCAGGCGCAGGTAGGAGGCCACCGAGGGTGCACCGACGGCGAGCAGCCCGGGCAGGTGCGCGAGCAGACCGGCGGTGAAGGCCTCACCCTCGGCGGTCAGCCCGAAGGTGCCGGCCCCGCCGGACATCAGGTTCTCCCCGTCGCGCCACAGCGACAGGTGCACGTGCCCGCCGTTGCCGACGCCGTCGGCGGTGACCTTGGGGGAGAAGGACACCCGCAGCCCGTGCTGGGCCGACACGGCGGTGATCGTGTTCCGCACCAGCAGCGCGGTGTCGGCCGCGCCCACCGGGTCCTCGGCGCCGACGGAGACCTCGAGCTGCCCGCCGGCGTACTCCGGGTGGAACTGGTCGACGGTCACGCCCTCGGCGGCCAGGGCGTCGAGCAGGTCGCGGGCGTAGTCGCTGACCTCGGCCAGCCGGGTCATCCCGTAGGCCGGGCCGGACAGCGCCGGCACGAACGCGTCGCTGTCCTCGGGCAGCCCGTCGGGGTCGGCGACGACCCACTCGATCTCGAACGCGCCCCGCACGCTCAGGCCCTCGTCGGCGAGCTCGGCGACCAGCCGCCGCAGCAGCGAGCGGGAGCACTGCACGTGCGGCGTCCCGGCCTGGGTGTAGCGGTCGACCGGCGCCCACGCCCAGCCCGGCTGACCGGCGAGCAGGGTGAGCCGGGACAGGTCGGGGTGCAGCCGCAGGTCGCCGATCGCTGAGCCGGCGAACCGGCCGGCCACGATCGAGTCGTCGAGCAGGAAGCCGTCGAACACCGGGCTCATGCCCACGCCCCAGGCCGCCGCCGAGGGCAGCTTCGCCAGCGGCACGGTCTTCACCCGGGTGATCCCCGAGGTGTCCACCCACGGCAGGGCGACGCCGACCACGCCGGCGTCCTCCAGCTCGGGGAGCAGGGCCTCGGCGGCGGCGCGGCGTTCGTCGCGGGTGTGCTGATCGAGCTGGTCCATGCGCGGAGTCTGCCGCCGCCCGGGCCGGCCCACCACACCGGCTCAGGCCGCCGGCACCTCGTCGGCCCGCCGGAACCCCGAGATCGTGAGGCCGACCGCGGTGGCCGCGATCAGCACGGCTCCGGCGACCAGCGCGACCCGGGGTGAGGTGGCGACGGCCAGCGCACCCCCGAGCGGGGCGCCGACCACCACGGCGGCCCGGTTCAGCGAGCGCATCGTGGCGTTGGTGCGCCCCTGCAGCCGGTCGGGGGTGACGGTCTGCCGGTGGGTCATCTCGAACGGCCCCTCCAGGCCCATGCCGAACCCGAACAGCACCTGCCCGAGGACGGCGGCAGGCAGCGCGGGGCCGACCAGGAGCGGCAGCCCGGCCAGCGTGAGCACGCCGAGGGTCTCGAGCGCCCGCCCCAGGACGACGGTGCCCGGGCCGCCGGTGCGCCGACCCACCGCACCGGCCACCGACGTGCCGAGCAGCGCCCCGACACCGGCCCCCGCCGTCGTCACCCCGAAGCCGAAGGCACCCAGGTCGAGCACGTCCAGGCTGTAGGCCACCGCCACGGTGCCGACCGCGGCGTTGCCGACGAACCAGACGTGGGTGGCCAGCGCGAGCGGGCACAGCGTCGGATGCCGGTACAGCCAGGACAGGCCCTCGCGCAGCTCGCCGAGCACCGCCCGGCGGGGTGCCCGCGGCGGGCGGGGGTCGGCCAGCGGCGTGCGCCAGACGAGCACCGCGGCGACCACCTGACCGACCGCGTCCACCGCCAGGGTGAGCGGTGCGCCGATGACCCCGGCCAGCGCACCGCCCAGCAGCGGCCCGCCGCCCTGGGCGACCGCCTCCGACTGGTGCAGTGCGGTGTTCGCCCGGGCCAGCCCGGCGGTGGGCACCAGCCGGGGGAGCAGCGACTGCTGGGCGGCGTCCCCGAACACCGCGAGCAGCCCGAACCCGAACAGCACCGCGGCCAGCGAGGCCACGGTCAGCCCGCCGGTCGCCCAGAGCACCGGCACCAGGGCGAGGACGACGCCGCGGCCCAGCCCGGTGCCCACCAGCAGCGGCCGGCGGCGCACCCGGTCGGCGACCACCCCGGCCAGCAGCCCGACCAGCAGGTAGGGAGCCCATCGGGCGGCGTTGACCCACCCCTGGTCCAGCGACGAGCCGCCCAGGGTCACCGAGACCAGCACGCCGACGGCGACGGTGGTGACGTAGGAGCCGAACGTGGAGACGGTCGAGGCGGTCCAGAACAGCGCGAACCCCGGGGTGCGGGGCTCTGGGGTCACGGCAGGTCGGCTGCGATCGCCGACGCGGTGGCGACGACGGCCCGGCCGATGTCGGCCACGTCGTCCCGGTTGCCGGTGTAGACCACCGCGGCCGCCGCCCGGGCGGTGCCGTCGGGGGCCAGCACGGGGGCGGACACCGAGCGCACGCCGGGGATGACCTCGCCCTCGCTGACCGCCCAGCCGGTGGCCCGCGCGGTGACGAGCTCGGGCCGGTCGTCGTCCGCGGGCGGGTCGGGCATCAGCAGGGCGAGCCCCGGCGCGCCGAGCCCGACCGGGTGCCGCGTGCCCGGGCGGCGGGTGACGTGGCTGGGCACGTCGCGCGGCTCGACGCTGGTGAGGGTGACCGCGTCGGCGCCGGCCCGGACGACGAGGAACCCGGTGCAGCCCAGCCGCTCGACCAGCGGGGTCAGCCGCGTGGTGGCCGCGGACTGCAGGCTGGTCCGCACCCCGCGGGCCAGCACCGACACGGTGAGCCCGAGCCCGAACCGGCCGGCCGGGTCGCGCTCGACGAAGCCGCGGTCCTCCAGCGTGCGCAGCAGCCGATAGGTGATCGAGCGGTGCAGGTCGACGGCGGTGGCGATCTCCATGACCGGCCGGGGTGAGCCGGCCTCGGCCAGGTGCTCCAGGATGCGCAGGCCCCGGTCCAGGGTCTGCGACTGGGGCGCGGGGGCGGTCACGGCCACACCCTACGAGCGGGCCCGCTGCGCCAGCAGCGGCGCGAGCCGCATCGGCACGACCTCCACCAGCGCGATCACGGTGCTCGCCCGCTCGACGCCCGGCGCGGTCAGCACCAGCTCGGTGATCCGGTAGAGGTCGGCGGTGTCCCGGGCGACCACCCGCGCCAGCAGGTCGCCCTCCCCGGTGGTGGCCAGCACCTCGACGACCTCGGGGATCGCGGCCAGGGCGGCGGCCGCGCCCTCCCCGCCGCCGCGCTGGCTCAGCGACAGCGTCATGAACGCCAGCAGCCCGCGGTCGAGGGCAGCGGCCTCCACCCGTCGGCTCGGTGCGCCCAGCGCCCCCTCGGCCTCCAGCCGGCGCAGCCGGGCGTGCACGGTGTTGCGGGCCAGGCCGAGCCGGGTGGACAGCGCCATCGTGGAGGCCTGCGGGTCGTCGTCCAGGGCCAGCAGGATGCGGGCGTCGGTGGCGTCGAGGGTGGGCATGCTGCGCAGCTCCAGCAGGTCGGTCGGGCTCCTAGTTGCGCACTCTGCGCAGCGTGTCGGCACATGGTTGCGCACTCTCGCAGTGCGCCGCCACCCTGGCGCTCGTGACCGCACTCGACGAGCGCCCCGCGTCCCGCCCGACGACCACCACCGTGAGCGTCGCGGAGTACCTCGGGGCCCGGCTGCTGCAGGCCGGTGTCACCGACCTGTTCGGTGTGCCCGGGGACTTCAACCTGGACCTGCTCGACGGGCTGGCCACCGTCGAGGGGCTGGCCTGGGTCGGGTCGCCCAACGAGCTGGGCGCGGGCTACGCCGCCGACGCCTACGCCCGCGTGCGCGGGCTCGCCGTGCTGATCACCACCTACGGCGTGGGGGAGCTGTCGGCGATCAACGCCCTCGCCGGGGCGGCCGCGGAGGACGCCCCGCTGCTGCACGTCGTCGGCTCGCCCCGCCGGGCCGCCGTGGAGGCCGGCGCCCTGGTGCACCACACGCTGGCCGACGGCGAGTTCGGGCACTTCTCCCGGGCCGCCGCCGAGCTCACCGTGGTCACCGAGACGCTGACGCTGGAGCGGGCCGCCGAGCAGATCGACACCGTCGTCCTGGCCGCCACCACGCACCGCCGGCCCGCCTACCTGTCCGTGCCGCAGGACCTCGCGCTGGCCCGGATCGACGCCGGCCCGCTGGAGCACCGGCTCACCGCGGCGTCCGACCCGGCTGCGCTGCACGCCTTCGAGACCCGGGTGACCGAGCTGCTGGTCGACGCCCAGCGCCCGGTGCTCGTCGTCGGCCAGCTGGTGCCGCGCTTCGGGCTGGGCGCCGACCTCGCCGACCTCGCCGCCCGGGCCGGCGTCGCCGTGGTCACCCAGTTGTCCGCGCGCGGCGTCCTCGACCCCGAGCACCCCTCGTTCGCCGGCGACCACGCCGGGACGATGCTGGACAACGGCACCGCCGAGCTGGTCGCCGCCGCCGACGTCGTGGTGCACGTCGGGACGCTGCTGACGTCCGAGCTCACCGGCTTCGGCTCGCACCGCCGTCCGGGCGTCGACACCCCGTTCCTGGCCGCCACCGAGGCCGGCTTCGGGGCCACCGCCACCGGCCGGGTGCTCCTCCCCGACGCACTGGCCGCGCTCGACCGGGCACTGGCCGGCCGCCGCGGCCCGCGGTTCGCCCGCGCCGACCGACCCGTGGCCTCGACCCCGGTGCACGCTCCGGACGCACCGCTCACCCAGGCCGCCACCTGGGACCTGCTCGCCGCCGCCCTGCCCGAGCACACCGCGCTGCTCGCCGACACCGGCACCGCCTACTGGGGTGCCGCCGGCATGCCGCTGCCCGCCGACACCGTGTTCGGCGGCCAGCCGGTGTGGAGCTCGATCGGCTACGCGCTGCCCGCCGTCCTCGGTCAGGGCCTGGCCGACCGCGCCCGTCGTCCGGTGCTGGTGATCGGCGACGGCGCCGCGCAGATGACGGTGCAGGAGCTGTCCACCATCGCCGCGGCCGGCCTCGCCCCGGTCGTGCTGCTGCTGGACAACCGCGGCTACACGATCGAGCGCGCCCTGCAGAGCCCGCGGGCCTCCTACAACGACGTCGCCGCCTGGGACTGGTGCGCGCTGGTCCCGGCGCTCACCGGGGACCGCGGCCGGGCGGTGTCGGTGCGCACGGCCGGCGAGCTGTCCGCCGCCCTGGCCGACGCCTTCGCCGACACCACGCACCTGGTGTTCGTGCAGGCCCACCTGGACGCCGATGACACCCCGCCGCTGATCGACGCCCTGGCGCGGCTCGCCACCGCCACCAAGGGCTGAGGCTCAGGCGGGGGAGAGCCGCCACCCGGCGTCGTCCCGGCTGCTGTGCACCAGCCGGAGCACCGCGTACAGCGCGACGACGACGCCGAGCATCTCCAGCAGCTCCTCGGCCGCGGTGACCAGGAGGTAGCCCGCCCGGTCGCCGTGGGCCAGCAGCACCTGTCCGCTGACGGTCTCCAGCACCAGCGCGCCGGTGAAGAACAGCACCGCGGCCAGCAGGAACGGGCGCCGGTCGGCCGGGGACACCGCCCGCAGCCCGCGCACCAGCAGCACCAGCGCGACAACGGCCAGGGCCAGACCGGGCAGCACCCAGGTGAAGTGCAGCCCGGAGTCGACCACCCCGCCGAGCCGCTCGTGCAGCCCGGTCAGCTCGTCCAGCGACAGTGCCAGCAGGCCGACACCGAGCAGGCCGAGGAAGCGGGCCACCCGCGGGTGCGTCGGCCGGTGCAGCCCCGCGACCGCGAGGGTCACCACGCCGGTGACCACCAGCAGACCGCCGGCGAACCAGGTCGGCAGGTTCATCTCGGTGTTGACGTCGAAGTACTGCAGCCACCAGGGCGGCACGATGCCGGGGGTGGCGATCTCGCGGCGGTAGGCCAGCCAGCGGCTGAGGAGGCTGACCGCGACGACCGCGACGGCCACCACCGCCAGCACCCGGGCCAGGCGGTGGCCGGTGCGGATCTCGGTCGGGGGCACGCCGGGACGGTAACGGCGGGTGATGAGACCCCGGTGAGAGCCCGGCGCAGGACACGACGCGTGAACACCGTGTGACGTCCGCGCCGATCTGGCCCACGGGGGCGCACACTCCCCGCACCAACCCCCGTTGCGCTGTGCAACGGCTGTGCGTGAGGAGTCGTCATGGCGGTCGCCGACCAGGAACGGTCCACGAAGGGCGGCCTGCGCCGCTCGCTGTCGGTGTGGCAGGCGATCGGGCTCTCGGTCGCGCTGATGGCGCCGTCGATGGCGGCCAACATCAACCCGCAGGGGACGGCGTCCACCGTCGGGCGGGCCGTGCCGCTGGCGTTCCTGCTGGCCGCGGTCGGGGTGCTGCTGGTGGCCTACGGGTTCGTCCGGCTGTGCCAGTACTTCCAGCACGCGGGGAGCGTCTACGCCTTCGTCGGGGCCACGCTCGGCCCGCGCACAGGGCTGTTCTCCGGGTTCGGCCTGCTGGGCACCTACTGCTTCTACGGCGTGGTGACCGCGAGCGCGACCGGCATCTTCGGGACGGCGTTCCTCACCCAGGTCGGCATCTGGCCGAACCCGCCGTCGTGGGGGCCGTTCGTGATCGTCGCCGTCGCCCTCGTCGCGGCCTACCTGCTCACCGTCGTCCCGGCCAAGCGCGGCACCAGCGTGCTGCTCAGCGTCGAGGGCGTCACCGTCGCGCTGATCCTGGTGATCGTCGCCGTCGTGCTGGTCCGCCTGGTCGGGGGCAGCACCCCCGACGAGGGCACCTTCGCCGACCGCGGCTTCACCCTCGACGTCTTCAGCGTCTCCCCGGGCACCGACGTCTCCGCGGTGTTCCTCGGCGTCGTCTTCGGGTTCCTCTCCTTCGCCGGCTTCGAGGCCGCGGCGACCCTGGGGGAGGAGGCGAAGAACCCGCGGCGGGACATCCCCCGCGCGATCCTGGGGACGGCGCTGTTCGGCGGCGTGTACTTCGTCGTCGTCACCGCGGTGGAGATGATGGCCTTCGGCACCGACGACGCCGGGGTGGCCGCCTTCACCGCCTCCCCGTCGCTGCTCGGCGACATCGGCACGAGCTACATCGGCTCCTGGATCGGCGACGTCATCACCCTCGGTGCCGCGATCAGCGCCTTCGGCTGCTGCCTGGCCTGCGTCGTCGGGGCGTCCCGGTTGGTGTTCGCCTTCTCCCGGGACACCGCGTCCGAGGGCAGGGAGACCAGCGGGCTGGCCGCGGTGAACGGCGAGGGCGTGCCCGCCCGGGCCGCGCTGGCCTCGACCCTGGTGATGGCGCTGATCGTGGCCGTCAGCGCGCTGTTCTTCGGCGCCCAGGCCGAGGACACGTTCTTCTGGTCGGGCACCATCGGCACGCTGATCCTGCTGGTGGCCTACGTGCTCACCACGGTCGGGGCGATCCGGCTGGTGTTCGTGCAGAAGAAGCTGCCCGGGGTGCCGATGTGGCAGGTGGTCATCCCGGCCGCGGCGCTGGTCGTGCTCGGCTACACGATCATCCGCAACGTCTTCCCCTACCCGGCCTACGCCGACGGTGCCGCGTTCTGGTTCCCCGTCGTGGCCGGCGGGTGGCTGCTCGTCGGGCTGGTCGCGGTGCTCGCCAAGCCGGCCATCGCCCGCCGGGCCGGGGCGGCGCTGATGGCCGCCGAGCTGGGCAGTCGGGAGGCGGTGGGCAGCTGAGGTGGGTTACATGGGGCCGTGGCTGACACCGACGTCCACCCGTTCACCGTCGACATCCCGCAGGCCGAGCTCGAGGACCTGCGGGAGCGGCTGGCCCGCACCCGCTGGCCGGCCGACCAGCAGCTCGAGGGCGAGCGCGGCATCCCGCTGGAGCTGACGAAGCGGCTGGCCGCGCACATGGCCGGGGAGTGGGACTGGCGCGAGCACGAGGCCGCGCTCAACGCCCACGATCAAGTGCGGACGACGATCGACGGCACCACGGTGCACGCCCTGCACGTGCGGGCGGTAGACCCGGACGCGCCGGTCGTCGTGCTGCTGCACGGCTGGCCGGGGTCGGTGGTGGAGTTCCAGCAGGTGATCGGGCCGTTGGCCGAGACGATGCACGTCGTCGTCCCGTCGCTGCCCGGGTACGGCTTCTCCGGGCCCACCCCGACCGGTGGCTGGACGTCGCAGCGGATGGCCGCCGCGATCGCCGAGCTGATGGCCCGGCTGGGGTACGGGTCCTACGTCGCGCACGGTGGCGACTGGGGCTCCCGGGTGGCCCGCGACCTCGCGGTGGTCGACGCGGCGCACGTGGCCGGCATCCACGTGACGATGACGATGGGGCTGACAGACGGGTCCGACCAGCGGGCCGCCGACCGGGCGACGACCTACGCGAAGGAGCTGTCGGGCTACAACAAGACGCAGGCCACCAAGCCCCTGTCGCTGGCCCCGGCGCTGACCGACTCCCCGGCCGGGCAGCTGGCCTGGATCGCCGAGCGGTTCCGTGACTGGACCGACCCGGCCTCCGACGTCCTCGGGCCGCAGACGCTGGGCCAGGTGCTGGCGAACGTCGCCGTCTACTGGTTCACCGGGACGGCGGGGTCGTCGTCCCAGCTGTACTGGGAGCGCCGCGAGCACCCCGGCGACGAGTGGTCGGCCACGGTGCCCACCGGGGTGTGCGTGCTGCCGCACGACATCCACCTGCCCTCGCGGTCGGCGGTGGAGGCGGCCACCACCCTGGTGCACTGGACCGAGCTGCCCCGGGGTGGCCACTTCCCGGGCATCGAGGTCCCCGAGCTCCTGGTCGAGGACATCAGGACGTTCGTGGAGCGGGTCGTCCGCTGACGCCCCGCCACCGAGTGACAGCTGAGCGGGGTTCCCGGGCCTGTGCGAGCCCGCTGAGCTGTCACTCGGCGAGGGTCAGTCCAGGAGGTAGTGCCGCAGGGTCGGGCCGAGCCAGGTCTGGGCGTCCTCCCGGGACATCGCGACCAGCGGGGGGACGCGCAGCACGTACCGGGCCAGAGCGAAGCCGAGCACGGTGGCGCCCACCAGGGCGGCGCGCTCGGCGGGTCGGTCGTCGGTCACCGCGGCCAGCGCCGGGGCCACCTGGGCGGTGAACACCTCCCGCATCGCAGCGGCGGCCACCTCGCTGGTGGTCGCCGCGCGCAGCAGGGCCAGGAACGTGGGGTCGTCCTCCCAGACGGCGAAGAACCGGTCGACCAGCACCCGCGCCAGGTCCCCGGCCCGCACGCCGGTGAGGTCGGGGAGCCCCAGGTCGAGGTCGGCAGCTCGGGTGAACAACCCCTGCTTGCTGCCGAAGTACCGGATGACGAGTGCGGCGTCGACGCCGACGTCGGCGGCCACCGCGCGGATCGTCGTGCGGTCGAAGCCGTCGGTGGCGAACCGGGCCCGGGCCGCGTCGAGCAGGGCCTGCTCGGTGGCGGCGGCATCGCGGGGGCGCATGGCCGGAGCCTAAGTCATCAGGCGTTGACACCAGGCCTACCGTCATGTCATCGAGTGATGACACGAGGAGGCCGGCATGGACGACGTCGTGGTCGTGGGGGCGGGACCCACCGGGTGTGCGGTGGCCGGGGAGGTGGCCCGGGCCGGTGGTTCGGTGACCGTGCTGGAGAAGCACGCCGCGCCCAGCCCGCTGAGCAGGGCGTTCGGGGTGCACGCCCGCACCCTGGAGCTGCTGGACAGCCGCGGCCTGGCCGACGAGCTGGTCGCCACCGGCACCCCGGTCGACCGGTTGCAGCTGGTCGGGGACGCCGGGCTCGACCTGAGCGGGCTGCCCAGCCGCTTCCCGTTCGTGCTCATGACCCCACAGGTGCACGTCGACCGGTTGCTGGAGCGCTACGCCCTCGACGCGGGTGCCCGGGTCGAGCGCGGGGTGACCGTCACCGGTCTCGACCAGGACGGCGACGGCGTCGTCGTCCGGGCGGGGGAGCGGGAGTGGCGGGCCCGCTGGGTGGTGGGCGCCGACGGGGTGCACAGCGCCGTCCGGCAGCTGGTCGGGCTGCCGTTCCCGGGCCGGACGGTGCTGCGCTCGGTGGTGCTGGCCGACGTCCGGCTGCCCGGGCTGGCCGCGACCGAGCTGCGGGTGGACGTCGACGCGCACGGCTTCGGGTTCCTCGCCCCGTTCGGCGACGGCTGGTTCCGGCTCATCGGGTGGGACCGCCGCCGCCAGGTCGGCACCGACGCACCCGTGGAGGACGCCGAGGTCGCCGGGCTGCTGCACCGGGTGTTCGGGCTGCCGATGGGCGAGGTGCGCTGGTCGTCCCGGTTCGCCAGCGACGAACGCCAGGTGCCGACCTACCGGGCGGGCCGGGTGCTGCTGGCCGGCGACGCCGCGCACGTGCACTCACCCGCGGGCGGGCAGGGCATGAACACCGGCATCCAGGACGCGTTCGCGCTGGGCTGGCGGCTGGCCGCCGGCGACCCCGACGGCTACGAGCGCGAGCGGCGTCCGGTCGGTGCCACGGTGCTGCGCTCCTCGGGGGCGACGATCCGGCTGATGACCCTGGGCGGCGTCCGGGGCCGGGTGGCCCGGGCGGTGGTGCTGCGCGGTCTGCTCCGGCTGCCAGCGGTCGCCCGCCGCGGCGCCGGGCTGTTCTCCGGGGTCGGCATCCGGTACCCCGGCCCGGGGCTGGTGGGCACCCGCGCCGGCGATGTCCCCCTGCGCGGGGCCCGGCTGGCCGAGCGGCAGCGGACGGCCGGCTTCGTGCGGATCGGAGCCCAGGAGCGCACCGACGGCGGCCCAGGCCTGCTGGTCCGACCCGACGGCCACATCGCCGAGGTCAGTTGATCCCGGTGAGCTGCTCGGACGCCGTCCACAGCGCCTTTGCCAGGTCCACGTCGGAGGCCGACTGCGACCGGCCGACCAGCGTCGGGGCGCCGCGGCCCTCCTGGAACCCGGACGGGCCGGCGTAGCTGCCGCCGGGCAGGTCGGCGGTGGCGGCGAAGAGGGTGGGCAGCGCGCCGTCGGTGTCGGACTGGGCGATGAACCGGTTGCCCAGCTTCATCCCGAGGTCCTTGAGCCGGCTGCCGGTGTGCGACTGCAGGTTGGTCGCGGCGTACCCGGGGTGTGCGGCCGTCGAGCGCACCGGGGAACCCGCGGCGGTGAGCCGGCGCTGCAGCTCGAGGGTGAACAGCAGGTTCGCCAGCTTCGAGGCCCCGTAGGCGCCCGTGTCGGAGTAGGGCCGGTTCTCCCAGTTGAGGTCGTCGAGCACGATCCGCCCGCTTCGGTGCAGCCCGGAGGACACGGTGACCACCCGGTCGGTGACGTGCGGCAGCAGCAGGTTCGTCAGCGCGAAGTGACCCAGGTGGTTGGTGCCGAACTGCAGCTCGAAGCCGTCGGCGGTGCGCCCCTGCGGCACCATCATGATCCCGGCGTTGTTCACCAGGACGTCGAGATCCCCACTCCACGCGGCGGCGAACTCCCGCACCGAGGACAGGTCGGCCAGGTCGAGCCGGCGCACCTCGACGTCCCCGGTGATCGACCGGGCGGCCGCCCCGCCGCGCTCGGTGTCCCGAACGGCCATGACCACCCGCGCGCCGGCGGCGGCCAGTGCCCGGGAGGTGGCCAGGCCGAGCCCGGAGTTGGCCCCGGTGACGACGACCGTGCGGCCGGCCTGGTCGGGGATGTCGGCGGTCGTCCACGGGGTGCTCATGCCGTCCACGGTAGAGACTGCGCGGGTGGACCTCACCGGGCTCGAGCTGATCGACCACCACTGCCACGGCCTGGTGCGCCGTGACCTCGACCGCCCCGCGTTCGAGGCGATGCTCACCGAGGCCAGCGCGCCGAGCGCGCTGGGTGGGTCGCTGATGGACTCCCAGATCGGGTTCGCGCTGCGCCGCTGGTGCCCGCCACTGCTGGACCTCGAGCCGCACACCGACACCGACACCTACCTCGCCCGCCGGGCCGAGCTCGGGGCAGACGAGGTCAACCGCCGGCTGATGGCCGCGGTCGGCACGCAGACCTTCCTGGTCGACACCGGCTACCTGCCCGAGCCGATCACCAGCCCCGCCGAGCTCGCTGCGCTCACCGGCGGCACCGGGCACGAGATCGTCCGGCTCGAGGCGCTGGCCGAGGAGTGCCTGGCCGCCGACTGCGGGGCGGGCGGGTTCGCCGCGGCGTTCCGCGAGAAGCTGGCCGAGCGGGCCCGCTCGGCCGTCGGGTGCAAGTCGATCGCGGCCTACCGGGTCGGCCTGGCCCTGGACGGCGCCCGGCCCACCGACCTCGAGGTGTCCCAGGCCGCGGACCACCTGCTGCACGGCCGGGGCCCGCTGCGGATCGCCGACCCGGTGCTGCACCGCTTCCTGGTGTGGTCGGGCATCGACGCGGGGCTGCCGGTGCAGTTCCACGTCGGCTACGGCGACGCCGACGTCGACCTGCACCGCTGCGACCCGCTGCTGCTCACCGACCTGCTGCGGGCCACCGAGCCGGCCGGGGTGCCGGTGCTGCTGCTGCACAACTACCCGTTCCACCGCAACGCCGGCTTCCTGGCCCAGGTGTTCGGCCACGTCTTCGTCGACGTCGGGCTGGCCACGCACAACCTGGGCGCGCGCTCGGCGGCGCTGCAGGCCGAGCTGCTGGAGCTGGCCCCGTTCGGGAAGGTGCTGTTCTCCTCCGACGCCTTCGGCCTCGCCGAGCTGTACGTGCTGGGCACGCTGCTCTTCCGCCGCAACCTGGGGTCCTACCTGGGGGACGGCGTCGCGGACGGCGCGTGGACGGCGGACGACGCCGGCCGGGTCGCCGCGATGATCGGTTCGGAGAACGCCCGGCGGGCCTACCGGCTCTGAGGCCCCGCCTCGGCGTCGTCCTGGGCGGGGACGACGTCGGGCAGCGGGTGGAGCTGTACGTGCTCGCCGCGGTAGGCGTCCCGGAACCCGTCGACGTCGGGGTAGAGGACGGCGCGGGTGCGGTTGAGGGCTGTCAGGTGGTTCCGGATGGTGCCCTTCAGACGCGCCGGGATCACCAGGGCGACGAAAGGCAGCCTCGCTGGTCGCCCCGCTCGGCGGTTGCCCTCGCTGAACAGGGCACCGAGCTTGTCCCTGCCCGGCGGGGATCCCAGTCGCAGAGGGAGCCCGTCGATGCCTCCGGCCATGACGGTCGTGGGCACGGCGCCGGACAGGAACAGGCCCTCCTGTGCCTGCATGCGGGGGTTCGGCACGGTCGGTCGCACGAGGAACGGTTCAGAACGCAATGCAGATTGCCGGAGCGCCCGGCGCAGCGTCCAGGCGTGCGGGTCGGACTGCAGGCCGTAGGTCTGCCTCTGGTGCGGATCGATGGTGTCGTGGGTCGGTAGGGCCGTGACGTCGAACGCGAAGACGACCCCCGCCTGGTCCTCCCCGCCCTCGCAGGCGAACCACAACGCGGTCATCGGGTTGTACGTGACGTCGAGCAACCGGGTGGGGAGCCCGTGGTGCTGGAGGTGGGCCAGGAGGTAGAGGTCCGACGCAAGAGGGCCCATCTCCACGGCCAGCCCCCACTCCCGGGCCTCCCGCAGCATCGCGACCTCGTGCTGGCGCACCAGCTGTTCGTTCGGCAGCGGCTCGCCCTCCGCGACGATCAGCTCCCGCAGCAGGGAGGAGCGCAGTCGGAACGCGCTGTTCGTGCAGCCCCGCCACACGTACCGCCGGTTCGCCGACAGCGACACGATCCGGGTGATCGCCCGGAACGCCTCGTCCTGGGAGTCCACCCGGTGGCCCCACCCGCTGCGGACCCAGCCGGGGTCTGCCTGGTCCGTCACGGGCCGAGTCTGCCCGTGACGTCCCGGCAACGCCTGCCCGGCACCATGGGCGGGTGAGCACCCCCGTCGGCGACCCCGATCCCGCCCTGGCCGCCTGGCACGACCTGCTGCGCGCCGCCGTCGCCGAGGAGCTGCCGGCCGCGGTCGCGCTGCGGCACGCCCTGCACGCCGACCCGCGCCGCTCCGGCGACGAGGCCGACACCACGTCCGCCGTGGTCGCCGCGCTGGGTGCGGGGGAGGGGCGGCAGGTCGCCGGGACGGGCCGACTGGTCCGGATCGGCACCACCACCGGGCCCACCGTCGCGCTGCGTGCCGAGCTCGACGGGCTGGTCGTCACCGAGACCACCGGGGTGGAGTGGGCGGCCACCGGGCCGGTCATGCACGCCTGCGGGCACGACGCGCACCTGGCCGGGCTGGTCGCCGTCTGCCGCGCGGTCGCCCGCGTCGGTGGACCGGCCCCGCTGCTGGCCCTGCTGCAGCCGCGGGAGGAGGGCGCGCCCTCGGGGGCCCGGGACGTCGTGGCGTCCGGGCTGCTGGCCGAGGAGCAGGTGGTCGCCGTCGTCGCCGCGCACGTGCAGCCCCAGCTCGCCGACGGCGTGGTCAACGCGACCCCCGGCCCGGTCAACGCGGCCACCGACGAGTTCACGGTCACCGTCACCGGGCACGGCGGGCACGGTGGCTACCCGCACACCACCGCCGACCCGGTGCTCGCCCTGGCCGCCGTCGTGGTCGCGCTGCAGCAGCTGGTGAGCCGCCGGGTCGACCCCACCGTGGGCGCCGTCCTGGCGGTCACCCAGCTGGACGCGGGCAGCAGCTTCAACGTCGTCCCCGACACCGCCCGGGCCCGCGGTGGCCTGCGGGTGATGCGGGAGAGCGACCGCACGATGCTGCTGCAGGCGCTCGGCGACGTCGCCGAGCACACCGCCGCCGCGTACGGGTGCACCGCCGTCGTGCACAGCGAGAGCAACGAGCCGGTGCTCGCCAACGACCCCGACCTCGCCCGGGCCACGCTGCCCTGGCTGGCCCGCGCCGGGGTCGAGGTGGACGACTCCTGGCGGTCCTTCGGCGCCGACGACTTCAGCCACTACTGCGCCGACGCCCGCGGCCTGATGCTCTTCCTGGGGGTCGACGGCGGTGCGCCGGACGCCGCCGGCCGCCGTCCGGGCCTGCACTCGCCGCGCTTCCTGCCTGGGGAGGACGCCGTCGCCCGGGTCGCCGAGGCGCTGCTGGCCGGGTACCTGGCCGGGGCGGGCCGGCTCGGCCCGGTCGAGCCCCCGCGTGCCGGTCGCCGCCTAGCCTGACCCGGTGCCGGCCCACTCCCACTCCCACGGACCCACGGACGACGCCCCGCCGACCGAGCAGGTGCTCGCCCGCCGCCGGCGGGCGACCTGGCTGATGCTGCTGGTGCTCGTGCCGGTCGCCCTGGCCACCGTCGTCGGGCTGATCGCGCTGTGGCCCTCGGGCGGTGAGACCCGGGCCGGGCAGACCGCCCAGCAGTACCTGCCCAGCGGGAGCACCACGCTGGCCGACGCGCGGGTGGTGTCGCTGCAGACCTACGACTGCTCCACCGGGGCGGTCGAGGGCCAGACGCTCACCTGCGCCACCGCGGTGGTGGAGGTCGTGGAGGGCGCGGGCACCGGGGAGTACGTCTCGATCGAGCTGTCCGCCGACGTGGTCGCCTACGGCATCGAGGAGGGCGAGACGATCGTGGTCGCCCGGTCCGCCGACACGGGCGACGGCCAGGCCAGCTACACCTTCAACGACTTCGCCCGGGGCGCGCCGATCATCACCCTGGCGCTGGGGTTCGTGCTGGTGGTGGCCGCGGTCGCCCGGCTGCGCGGCATCGCCGCCCTCGTCGGGCTGGCGTTCTCGTTCTTCGTGCTGCTGAAGTTCGTGCTGCCCGGGATCCTCGGTGAGAGCTCCCCGACGCTGGTCACGCTGGTGGGCAGTTCGGCGATCATGTTCGTCGTCCTCTACCTGGCGCACGGCTTCAGCGCCCGGACGACGACGGCGCTGATCGGCACCCTGTTCGGGTTGACGCTGGTCGCGGTCATGGGGGCGCTGGCGGTGTCGGCGGCCAAGCTGACCGGGCTGTCGAGCGAGGAGACGGTGCAGCTGTCCACCTTCGACCCGACGCTGGACTTCTCCGGGCTGGTGCTGGCCGGCATCACCGTGGCCGGGCTCGGCGTGCTCAACGACGTCACCATCACCCAGGCCTCGGCGATCTGGCAGCTGCACGAGGTCGACCCGACGCTCACCTGGGCGCAGCTGTTCGCCCGAGGGATGAGCGTGGGCCGCGACCACATCGCCTCCACGATCTACACGATCGTCTTCGCCTACGCCGGGGCCGCGCTCCCGCTGCTGCTGCTCTTCGAGATCTACGACCGGCCGCTGTGGGACGTCGTCACCGGCACCGAGGTGGGCGAGGAGGTCATCCGGACGCTGGTCGGCGCCATCGCGCTGGTCCTCGCCGTCCCGGTGACGACGGCGGTCGGCGCGTTCTTCGCCAAGGCCGCGGGCAACCGGCCCGCGCCGACGCTGCTCACCCGGTTCGCCCGGTGACCCGCACCGACGAGCTGCTGGCCCTGGCGGTCGCGGCACCGGGGTTTATGCCCGAGGACGAGGGGCGGGCGCTGTACGCGGCGGCCCGCTCGGTCGCGGTGCCCGGGCCACTGCTGGAGATCGGCAGCTGGATGGGCAAGTCCGCGCTCTACCTGGCCGCCGCGGCCGACGAGACCGGGCGGGTCGTCGTCACCGTGGACCACCACCGCGGCTCGGAGGAGCACCAGCCCGGCTGGGAGTACCACCAGCCCGAGCTGGTCGACCCGGCCGTCAACGAGCTGGACACGCTGCCCTCCTTCCGCCGCACCGTGCACCCGGCCGAGGACCTGGTGGTCGCCGTCGTCGCCCGCTCGGAGACCCTCGCCCCGCTGTGGGCGGCCCCCCTGGCGCTGCTGTTCCTGGACGGCAGCCACACCGAGGAGTCCGCCCGCCGCGACCAGGACGCCTGGGTCGAGAAGCTCGCCGTGGGCGGCACGCTCGCGGTGCACGACGTCTTCCCCGACCCCGCCGACGGCGGCCAGGCGCCCTTCGGCGTCTACACCCGGGTGCTGGCCTCGGGGGAGTTCACCGAGCTGCCCGGCACCGGTTCGCTGCGGCTGCTGCGCCGGGACGCGTGACCCTCGCCGTCGAGCTGCTCGGGCCGGTCGTCGTCCGGGTCGACGGCGTCCCCACCGAGCTCGGGGTCCGGGCGCGGGCGCTGCTGGCCCGGCTGGCGCTGGACCCCGGCCGGGTGGTCTCGATCGACGCGCTGGTCGAGGCGCTCTGGGACGGCGCCCCGCCGGCCGCCCCGGCCAACGCCCTGCAGGCCGTGGTGTCCCGGGTGCGTCGGGCGGTGCCCGGGGTGCCGCTGCGGGCCCAGCCGCCGGGCTACCTGCTCGACCTGCCCCGGGACGCCGTCGACGCCTGCCGGTTCGAGGACCTGGTCGCCACCGACCCCGGCGCCGCCGAGGCGCTGTGGCGGGGCGAGCCGCTGGCCGACCTGCGTGACCTGGCCTTCACCGCCGCCCCGGCCGCCCGCTGGGCCGAGCTGCGGCTGGTCGGTGCCGAGGGCCGGCTCTCCGGCGCGGGAGCCGCGGAGCTGCCCGAGCTCGACCGGCTCGTCACCGAGCACCCCCTCCGCGAGGCACTGGTCGCCCTACGGGTCCGGGCCCTGCACCGGGCCGGCCGGACGGCGGACGCCCTGGCCGCGTACGAGCAGGCCCGGCGGCGGCTGGCCGACGAGCTCGGGACCGACCCCGGACCGGCGCTGCAGGCCGCCCAGCTGGCCGTGCTCCGGGACGAGACCCCGGAGCGCCCCGTCCTGCGCACGGCGCTCACGAGCTTCCGCGGCCGGGCCACAGAGCTGGACCTGGTCGCCGACCGGCTCGACCGCGGGCGCCTGGTCACCCTGCTGGGCCCCGGCGGTGCGGGCAAGACCCGGCTGGCCCAGGAGGTCGCCCGGCAGCGGGAGTCCACGACCCAGGACGGGGTCTGGTGGGTCGAGCTGGCCCCGCTCGGGGAGCCGCGCCAGCTGCCCGCCGCCGTCCTCACCGCCGTGGGGCAGCGGGGCTCCACCACGCTGGAGCGGGTGCCCACCGTGGTCGAGACCGGGGTGCGGCTCCGGGAGGTGCTCGCCACCCGGCGGGGGCTGCTGGTGCTGGACAACTGCGAGCACCTCGTCGACGCCGTGGCCCGGCTCACCGACGAGCTGCTGGGCTCCTGCCCCGGCCTCGTCGTGCTCACCACGAGCCGGGAGGCCCTCGGCATCCCGGGGGAGGCGCTGGTGCCGGTGGGCCCCCTGTCGGTGCCGGCGGCCGACGACCCGCGGGCCGCCGACTCCGACGTCGTCCGGCTGTTCACCGACCGGGCGGTCGCCGCCAGCCCCGCGTTCGCGGTGACCGCGGGCACCCTGCCGCTCGTGCTCGAGGTGTGCCGGCGGCTGGACGGCATGCCGCTGGCCCTGGAGCTGGCCGCGGCCCGGCTGCGCACGCTGGGCCTGGCCCAGATCGCCGCCCGGCTCGACGACCGCTTCGCGCTGCTGACCGGGGGCAGCCGGGTGGCGCTGCCCCGCCAGCAGACCCTGCGGGCGGTGGTGGAGTGGAGCTGGGAGGCCCTGCGCCCGGCCGAGCAGGCCGTCGGCCGGCGGCTGTCGGTGCCCGCGGACGGGGTGACGCTCGAGGCCGCGGAGGCCGTCTGCGGCGACCCCGACGTGCTCGACGCGATCGCCGGGCTGGTGGAGAAGTCGCTGCTGACCGCGGTGCCCGAGGGGGACGGCGTCCGGTACCGGATGCTGGAGACGGTGCGGGCCTACGGCGCCGAACAGCTGGACGCCGCGGGCGAGCGCGCGGCGACCGAGGCCGCGCACTCCGCCTGGTGCCGGGCCCTGCTGGACCGGCTGGACCCGCTGCTGCGCGGCCCGGGGCAGCTCGACGCCCTGCGCGAGCTGCGTGCCGAGCGCGACGGGCTGCTGGCCGCACTGCAGCGCGAGGTCTCCGCGGGCCGCGGGGACGAGGCCGTGCACCTGGCCGGCCGGCTGGCCTGGTTCTGGCTGCTGTCCGGGCAGCAGGTCGCCGCCGCCCGGCAGCTGGCGGAGGTGGCCCGGCTGCCGTCGTCACCCACCCCGCTGCGCACGGTCTGCCTGACCTTCGCGGCGCTGGCCGCCGCCGACGAGCTCGGCTGGGACGGTGCGCGGGGCGCGCTGACCGAGGTCGTCGCCTTCCCCGACCAGCTCGGTGCGGCCGCGGACGAACCGGTCGCCGCGGTCAGCTGGGCCCTGGCCTCGGTGTTCCTCGGTCGGCCGGAGGGGCTGGACCGTCCGGCCGCGCACCCCGACCCGTGGGTGCGGGCCGTCGTCCGCGCCGCGGTCGGCATGGCCGCGGAGAACGACGGGCGCTACGAGACCCTGTCCGAGGACCTGCAGACCGCCCGGGCGGCCTTCCGCGAGCTGGGCGACCGCTGGGGGATGTCGGTCACCGCGGCCGCGCTGGGCCAGATCGCCGCCCAGGACGGCGACCTGGCCCGGGCGACGGAGCTGGTGACGGAGGCGTTGCGCTGCTCCGACGAGCTGGGCACCTCCGACGACTCGCCCATGCTCCGGGTCCGGCTGGCCCTGCTGCGCGCCGCGGCCGGTGAGCTGGCCGGCGCCGAGGCGGACCTGGACGAGGTCCTCGTGCCCCTGGCACGGACCGGGGGCACCGGGCTCGCCTACGGCGAGGCGGCCCGGGCGCAGGTGGCGCTGCTGGCCGACGACCTCGAGCAGGCCGACCGGACCAGCCGCGCGGCGGTGGGCCGGCTCGCCGAGGCAGCGGGCGCGGGCCTGGACCAGATCGGTGCGCTCGTGCGGACCGTGCGGGCCCAGGTGCTGGCCGGCCGGGGCGCCGTGGCCGAGGCCGAGGAGCTCCTGGCGCAGGCGCAGCAGGGGGCGGCGCAGAGCGCGGGAGACATCCCGGTGCTGGCGACCGTGCTGGTCGGCCGCGCGGTGGTGGCCGAGGCCGCCGGGGAGCCGGCGGCCTCGGCCCGGCTGCTCGGACTGGCCGAGGCGGTGCGCGGCCGGGCCGACCGCGGCGACCCGGCCGCCGCGGCGCTGCGGGTCCGGCTCGCCACGGCGCTGGGCGCGGCCACCGCGGAGGCGGCGGAGGCTGCCGGGGTGGCCGTGGGCCGGGCGGCCGCGCTGGACGAGGTCGGGGCGGTGCTGGTCAGCCCGCGCGGGCTCTGACCTCCAGCGCGATCTGGTCGGCGTCCAGCTCGGCCAGCGCCGCGGTCAGCACGGCGGACTCCAGCCGGCCCAGGTCGCGCTCGTCGAGCAGGGCGGCCCGCTGGGCGTCCAGGACGGCCACCGGGTCGGTCGTGCCGGCGGCCGCGTCGTCCAGCCGGGCACGGACGACGTCCCACTGGGCGGGATCGGCGACGGTGGTGTGGCCGGGCAGCAGCCGCCGGACCACCCACGGCAGGGTCGCGCCCTGCAGCAGCAACGACCCCACCGCGACCGCGACGGCCACCAGCAGCAGCAGCGGACGGGCGGGGGTCTCCGCGGGCAGCGTCTGGGCGGCGGCCAGGGTGATCGCACCGCGCATCCCCGCCCACACCACGACGGCGCCCTGCCGGGCGTCCAGGGGGTGCGCGAGCAGGTGGTCGAGGTCGGCGAGGGCGCGGGCGACCCGCGAGCGGAACTGCGCGACCTGCCGCTCGGTGGGGGTGCGCCGGGGCTTGCGGTGGCCCACCTCCTCCCCGGCGTGCAACCGGGCGAACACGTCCCTGCGCTGCTCGGCGCGGCCGGTCCGGGTGCGTTGGCCGAGGAACAGCAGGCTCACGTAGACCGCCCGGACGACGACGGTGAGCAGCAGGGCGCCGGCGGCGATGCCCAGCGCGGTCCCGACGCCGGCGTGGTCGGCCTGCACGTCGCGGACGATCCCGACCAGCTGCAGGCCCATGAGCAGGAAGACCGCCCCCTCGAGCAGCATCTCGACGCATCCCCAGTTCTGCGCGTCGGACAGCCGGGCGCCGGGGGAGAGCACCCGCGGGGCGCGCCAGCCGGTGGTCAGCCCGGCCAGGACGGCGGCCACCAGCCCGGACGCCCCGGCCAGCTCGGCCGGGATGGCGGCGACGAACGGGACGGCGAAGGACAGTGCCGTGGTGGCCGGGACCTCGTGCAGCCGGGAGCGCACCCAGAGCCCGATCCGGCCGACCAGCACGCCGATCAGCGCGGCGCCGGCGACGGCCCAGACGAACCGGCCGGCCACGCCCCACAGCGAGACCCCGGTGGCCGCCGCGGCGATCGCGGCCCGCAGCACGACGAGGGCGGTGGCGTCGTTGAGCAGTCCCTCGCCGTCCAGGATCGTCACGGCGCGGGCGGGGACGCCGAGCCGGCGGGCGATGGAGGTGGCGACGGCGTCGGTGGGGCTGACCACCGCACCCAGCGCCACACCCCAGGCGAGCCCGAGCCCGGGGACGACCAGGGCGAAGAAGCCGCCGAGGGCTAACGAGCTCAACACGACCAGGACGATCGACAGGCCGCTGACGGCGGACAGCTCGCGGCGCAGGTCCATGGCCGGGACCGAGACGGCGGCGGAGTAGAGCAGCGGGGGGAGCAGGCCGGCGAGCACCCACTCGGGCTCGACCTCGACCGCCGGGAACCCCGGGACCAGGCTGGCCACCACCCCGGCCCCCACCAGCAGCAGCGGGGCGGCGACCCCGAGGCGCTCGCCGAGGGCCGAGGCGGCCACGACGACGAGCACCGCGAGGACGGCGAGGGCGAGGGTGGTGGTCAGCGGGTCCATGTCGTCCTCGGGCTCAGACGCGCCGGCGGTAGGCGCGCATGGCCAGCGGCACGAAGACCACCAGCAGCAGGGCCGACCAGCCGGCGGTCCAGGCCAGCGGCTCGGCGACCGGGCCGCCCAGCAGCAGCCCACGGACGGTGTCGATGACGTGGGTGACCGGGTTGTTGCGGGTGAAGGCGGCCAGCCAGCCGGGCAGCGTGTCGGCCGAGACCAGCGCGGTGCTGCCGAAGGTGAGCGGGAAGGTGGCCAGGAAGCCCACGCCCTGCACCGCGCCGGCGGAGCGGACGGTGAGCCCGATCCAGACGAACACCCAGGACAGGCACATCGCGAAGCCGATCGCGACCACCACGGCCAGGGCGGCCGCGGGCAGGCCCTGCGTCGTCCGGAAGCCCAGCAGGGCGGTGAACGCCAGCAGCACGGTGATCGCGGTGACGAACCGGACGACGTCGGCCAGCACCGCGCCGACCAGCGGCGCCGACCGGGCGATCGGCAGGCTGCGGAAGCGGTCGAAGACGCCCTTGGTGATGTCGTTGTTCAGCGCGACGCCGATGCCGCCGGTGGCGAACATCAGGGTCTGCACGAGGATGCCGGGCACCAGGTAGGTGAGGTAGTCCCGCCAGTCGCCGGCGATCGCGCCGCCGAAGACGAAGACGAACAGCACCGTGAAGATGATCGGCTGGAGGCTGACGTCCATCAGCGCCTCGGGCTGGTGGCGGATCTTCACCACGTTGCGCCAGGCGAGGGTGAGCGCCTGCTGCACGGCGGGCAGCCGGGGGGCGGAAGCGATCTCGGGGACGTCGAAGCGGGGGGCGGGTCGGGTGGCGGTGGTCATGCCACGGCCTCCTTCTCGGGGGTGTCGGACGGGGTGGCGTGCCCGGTGAGGGCGAGGAAGACCTCGTCGAGGCTGGGGAGGCGGACGGCGAGCTCGGAGAGCCCGACGCCCTGGGTGGTGAGCAGGTCGAGCACGGTGCCCAGCAGGGCCTCGTTGCGGACCGGGACCGAGGCGGTGCCGTGTCCGTCGAGGGCCGGGGTGGCGCCGGTGACCTGCTCGAGGACGGCCAGCACGGTCGGGGTGTCGGCCCGGTCGCGGGGTCGCACGGTGAGGGTCTGCGCGCCGGTGCGGTGCTTGAGCTCGTCGCTGGTGCCGTGGGCGACGGCCCGGCCGGTGTCGAAGACGACGATGTCGTCGGCGAGTTCGTCGGCCTCCTCGAGGTACTGGGTGGTCAGCAGCACCGACGTGCCGTCGGTGACCAGGCGGCGGACGACGTCCCACACCTCGGTGCGGCTGCGCGGGTCCAGGCCGGTGGTGGGCTCGTCGAGGAAGAGCACCTGCGGGCGGCCGACGAGGCTGGCGGCGAGGTCCAGGCGTCGGCGCATGCCGCCGGAGTAGGTCTTGGCGGAGCGGTCGGCGGCGTCGGAGAGGCTGAAGCCGGCGAGCAGCTCGGCCGCGCGGGCCTTGGCAGCCGGGCGGGACATGCCGAGCAGCCGACCGATCATGGCGACGTTCTGGGCGCCGGTGAGGTCCTCGTCGACCGAGGCGTACTGCCCGGTGAGCCCGATCCGGCGGCGGACCTCCTGCGGCTGGGTGCGGACGTCGAAGCCCGCGACCCGGGCGCTGCCGGCGTCGGCCCGCAGGAGGGTGGAGAGCACCCGGACGGCGGTGGTCTTGCCCGCGCCGTTGGGGCCCAGCACGCCGAGCACCGTGCCGGCCGGGACGGTGAGGTCGACCCCGTCCAGGGCCTTCGTGCTGCCGTAGCTGAGGGTGAGGCCCTCGGCCTCGATGGTGTGCGTCATGGTGCCCACCGTCGGCCCCGCCGCTGACGTCGCGGTGACGGGGCGCTGACGTGGGCTGACGGCATCAGCTGAGCAGGCGGTCCACGACGATCTCGGTGCCGTCGGGTCGGAACGTGCGCCATCGCTTCCCCCGTGGTGCTCCGTCGTCGCGTTCGACGCGGAACCCGTGGTGGACCTTGGTGTGGTGCCGTTCGCAGAGCAGCGCTGAGTTGTCCAGCGAGGTGTCGCCGTCGTCGCGGAGCCATTCGGCCAGGTGGTGCACATCGCACCAGTGGGTCGGGTTGAAGCAGCCGGCGAAGACGCAGTGTCCGTCCCTGGCCTCGACGGCCTTGCGGATGTGCGGTGGCACGACGCGCTTGGTGCGCCCGACGTCGAGGGGGAGCCCGTCGGGGCCCATCACGATCCGGGTGACCGCGGAGTCGCAGGCGATCCACCGAGCCCGGGCGGCGGAGATGGTGGCACCGAAGCCCGTGGTCGCGGTGTCGGGTCCCGTGGTCGGTTCCATGAGGTCGTCGAGGTCGATGGTGACCATCACCTGCGGCTTGACCGTGCGTAAGAACGGCAGGTCACCCGCGGCGAGGGTGTTGTCGGCCCACTGCACCAACGCGTCGGCCTGCTGCTGCGAGCGGTTCCGCACGTCCCCCAGGGGCCGGTCGGCCTGCACCATCGACTCGATCACCGCCTGGACCTTCTCGAACCCCACGGCGTCGAGGTCGAAGCGACCAGACCCTGACCCGTTGGCGTGCCGGGTCTTGGTGAACCGGCGCTCCTCGGTGGGGTCGGGCTCGGGCCCGTCGGGGTCCAGGGCGTGGCGGAACGCGTTGACCGCGGTCGCGAGCTTCGCGTGCGGCAGCGTGCGAGCGACCTCGGTCCAGGCCTCGTCGAAGGCGTCCAGGTCGATGTCCTGCTCCGCGGCCGCCGCGATGTCACACGGGCGCAGCGCGTGGGCCACGACCCCGACCTGGGCGGCGGTGACCGCCCCCTCAGCGAAGGCGGCTTCCAACCGTGGCAGGTGCTCCAGCACCCGCCCGGCCCTGACCACCGCCGACGCAGCTCCGGCCGACCAGTGGTGGTGTCCGCGCAGCAGCGACTGCATCGTCCTCAGCCCGTCGTGCTCCGCGGCGTCGACCACGTCGGCGTGCCGGACGGTTCGGATCAGCTCGGAGTTGAGCCGGTTGATCGACTGCACCAGCTCCGCCGTCCGGTCCAGCAGCTGCCCGGCCACCAGCGCGTGCAGGTCATCAGCCGAGAGCGCGTCGATGGCGGACCGCAGTTCGCTCACGACACCTCCCAGACCGTTCGATCAGGTGTTCGAAGTCTACCGCAGGATGTTGCCCCAGACCAGCCAAAACCGCAGCTCAGAGGCCCTGTCTCGGTGTTCTCGGACGGATGCGCCCCGTGT